>CAYFQK010000035.1:0-19068 GCA_964345255.1 uncultured Bacteroidales bacterium
AACACTCATCTGCTGTTCTTCATATTTTTTTATCAGCTCTTTACTTTCTTCAATATGATTTTGCTTGTCTTTTATATCATTATCAATCTCCTCTATCTCTTTGTTGAACTTCTCCACACGTGTTTCCAACCCTGCTATATCATCTTCCAGATCCTGCACCTCCAGTGGGAGCTCGCCCCTGATAACTTTTATCTTGTCAACCTGCGTATCTATCTTCTGTTTGGAGTAAAGGGCTACAAGCTTCTTTTCTATGGAACTGACGACACTTTCTTCGGTCTCGGCTGCCTGGGTTTTCTTATTTTGTTTTACTTTAACTTCATCAGCTTTTTTAGCCATAATGTCCGTCTTGTTTGAATTTAAAAATCTGTTTATAAATAATTTACCGGATTTGTTTCTATCTCAGATAAAGTAGGTGCAAAATTAGGAAATTTTTTGATAATTAATTGATTTAATAAGTCTTTTGTGAATTTTTCACTCTCATAATGACCTACATCTGCCAGAATAAAATCCTCTGTAGCTTCAAAAAAATCATGGTATTTTAAATCAGCCGTAATAAACATATCTGCCCCGGCTGTTTTTGCCTTGTCGATGAGGAAACTTCCCGCACCGCCACATACGGCAACTCTTTTCACCTTTTTCCCCTGTGATGCGGTATGGCGAATACAACCCGTACCGATATCTTGTTTCACTTTCGTGAGAAAACCCTTAGCATCCATTTCCTGCTTAAGCTCTCCTACCATGCCGTGGCCTACCTTTTCAAATATATTCTCCAGCGGATAGATATCGTAGGCGACCTCCTCGTAAGGGTGAGTATCAAATAGGGCTTTCAGAACTTTCCCTTCGAGATAAGCGGGATAAATGGTTTCGATTCTTTCCTCCGTTTCATAATGCAATTGATTGATTCCACCAACAAAAGGGTCCGTTCCTTCACCCGGCTTGAAGGAGCCTCTGCCCTGCAGGTTAAAACTACAGCTATCGTATTCCCCTATATGGCCTGCCCCGGCCTCGAAGATGGCTTCCCTGACCTTTTCGGAGTAATCGGAAGGACAAAATGTAGCTAATTTCTTAAGTATATTTCCTCGCGGTTGAAGGACAGCCGTGCTTTGCAATCCGATAGCATCCGCCAGCATCTTACTCACCCCAAAATCAACACTATCGAGATTGGTGTGCGAGGCATATATGGCAACATCCTGCTTGATGGCTGCTTCAACTGTTCTTTCTACATGCCCCTGGCCTGTAAGTTGCTTTAAACCTTTGAAAATTAACGGATGATGAGCGATGACTAAATTACATCCTTTTTTCGTTGCTTCTTCAATAATGTTCTCGGTAACGTCAACGGTTAAAAGTATACCGGTCAGCTCTCTATGTTTATCGCCTACAAGGAAACCGACATTATCATATGATTCCTTCAGCATAGGCGGTACAACGGAATCGAGCCAGGAAGTGACTTCATTGATTTTCATAATAAACAGTTTACTTCAGCAAATTTAAACATTAAAAAACGAATAATCATTAGGATTATTATACTGAATTTCTTAATTTCACCAGCCAAATTATGTGGAGGGTAGTAGTTTTTCCGTTTGCACTTATTTATGGTTTTGCAGTTTTTTTGAGGAATAAATTCTTCGATTGGGGATTGTTTCGCTCAAAAGAATTTGATGTTCCCGTCATTTCTGTTGGCAACCTTTCTGTCGGGGGAGCCGGCAAGACTCCTCACGTAGAATATCTTATCAGACTGCTTCGCAATGAGTATAATATTGCCACTTTGAGCCGGGGCTACAAAAGAAAAACAAAAGGATTCAAAATCGCCAAGCAAAATGCTAAAGCCAGCGATGTTGGCGATGAGCCCAGCCAGTTTAAATATAAATTCCGCAAAATAACCGTAGCTGTCGATGAAAAAAGACGCCGTGGGATTAAAGAAATCAAAAAAATTGATCCTTATGTTCAAACCATCATAATGGATGACGCATTTCAGCACCGATATGTAAAACCGGGCTTAAACATCCTGGTAACAGACTATCACAATCCCTACCCTACCGATTTTTTAATGCCCTCAGGAACACTACGCGAACATGCCAGCGGCGCCAAACGAGCTGATATCATCATTGTAAGCAAAACGCCTAACGTCCTATCGCCTATCACGAAGCGAAGGTTTTACCATGAAATAAATCCGCTGCCAAACCAGGATTTACTATTTACTTTTTTGAAATACGGCAAAATAAAACCTGTGTTTGAGTCTGATTCACCGGATAAAATCCCACAAAAATTTAATGCCATTTTGATGGTCACAGGTATTGCCAATCCATACCCACTGGAAGATCACCTCAGAGAAAGGTGTTATGATTTGGAAAAGATTACTTTTTCTGATCATCATAAGTACACAAAATCAGACCTCAAAAAGATAAAAGAGGCTTGCGATGATATTTTCTCTCCCAAAAAAGCAGTCATAACCACAGAAAAAGATGCTACCCGCTTTAGAACGACTTTTGGTAAGGACGAATTAAAAAACTTACCTTTGTACTATATTCCTGTGGAAGTGGCTTTCCACAAAGGACAAAAACAAAAGTTTGACAGAAGAGTATTAAAATATGTTAGAGAGCATCAGGAAAACCAGTGATTTTCTTTTAAAAAATCTTACCGCAAAGCCGGAAATAGGAATTATTCTGGGCACCGGACTCGGCGAACTAAAACAAGAAATAGAGGTAAAACAGGAATTTTACTACAAAGATATTCCCAATTTTCCCACATCTACGGTAAAAGGGCATCAGGGTAAACTGCTTTTTGGCACACTAAATGGAAAAAACGTAGTGGCCATGCTGGGAAGGTTCCATTATTACGAGGGGTATTCTATGAAAGAACTCACCTTCCCCATCCGTGTAATGCATTTTTTGGGAGTAAAAGCCCTGATCCTCTCCAATGCAGCGGGTGGTCTTAATGCAGATTTTGAAATCGGCGATATCATGTTTATTACCGACCATATCAACCTCATTCCGGACAACCCTTTAATAGGGAAAAATGAAGAATCCCTTGGTCCGCGGTTTACCGATATGAGCGAAGTGTATAATGAGAAGTATATTCGTGAAGCCAAAAAGATAGCTCGTCATCATCATATCCGCTTCCAGACCGGCGTGTATGCAGCCGTTTCAGGCCCAACATTTGAAACACCTGCCGAGTATCGCTACATCAAAACGATAGGCGCTGATGCTGTAGGGATGTCTACAATACCCGAAGCTATCGTCGCCCGTCATATGAATATGGATGTTTTTGCCATATCCCTCATCACTGACCTGGGCGTGGAAGGAAAGATCGTTGAAATCTCTCACGAAGAGGTGCTGGAAGCGGCCTCTGCCGCCGAACCTGATGCCCGGCGAATCATTAAAGATCTGGTATTAAAAATATAATCTGATGGCCAAAGAAGGGCTATGGCAGCCGGTTATCGGGCTGGAGATCCACTTGAGGCTGGAGACAAAGTCCAAAATCTTTGCTCCGGAGGCCATGACTTATAATGAAGCCCCTAACAGCTTTACTTCAGAAATAACCCTGGCAGAACCCGGGGCGCTTCCCGGCATCAACAAAAAAGCGGTAGATAGCGCATTAAAGATGGCGTTGATGTGCAATTGTAAAATGGCAGAAAAACTTGTTTTTGACAGAAAAAGCTATTTTTATCCGGACTTACCAAAAGGATATCAAATCACCCAATATCGGCACCCCCTGGGCCAGGGTGGAGAAGTGAGGTTAAGCAGCGGAGAAAAAATAGCTTTAGAAAGCATCCACCTGGAAGAAGACTCTGCAAAAACCACTCAACTATCAGCCACTCAATCCGGCCTGGACTTCAACAGGGCGGGCATGCCTCTTATTGAAATCGTTACGGCCCCCTGCATAACTAATGAGATAACTGCCTCCGGGATAATTAAAGAAATAGCCCGCATGGCCAAATACCTTGGAATCAGTCAGGCTAATCTTGAAAAAGGAAGCCTGCGCTGCGATGCTAACGTATCGTTAACAAATCTCCGGTCAGAACAAAGTGGAATGAGAACCGAAATAAAAAACCTCAATTCCTATTCGCAAATAAGGCTGTCGCTGGCTTACGAGATTAATCGCCATAAAAAGCTATTGGAAAAAGGAATACAACCCGAAACTGAAACACGTACTTTTGATGCAAGCAAAAACATAACGGTCCCAATGCGGCACAAAGAAAGCGCTGAAAGCTACCGTTATTTCCCTGAGCTGGATTTGCTGCCGGTTACCCTCCACAAAAGCTATCTCCGCCATCTAAGCGCTCTTTTGCCGGAACGGCCTTCAGAAAAAAGAATGCGTTACAACAAAGAATACAATTTATCAGATCATACCTCAGAATTTATCACGGACACTCCTGAGCGGGCTGACTTTTTTGAAGAGCTGGCAAAGCACATTCCAGGACGGGAAGCCGCTACCTGGATAGCCGGACCAATACAGGCAGTCCTCAAGCAAAAAAACCTGGAAATAAAGGACACCTGCCTGCGCCCGTCTGAAGTAAAAAAACTGATCACCCAGATTGAAAAAAATAACATTACGCGGGAGAAGGCAGAATCGGAGCTACTTCCTGTAATTATGGAGGAGCAAAACATCAATCCCGAAAAATATATCGAACAGCATAACCTTAAGCCAAGGATTAGCACAGAAGATATTAATAATGGCATAGAAAAAGTTTTCGGGCAATATCCCGAAGAATGTGACAGGCTCAAAAAGGGTGAAAAAAAGCTTTTGGGTTTTTTCATAGGGCAGCTTAATAAAGAGCTTCAAAACCAAACCGACCCCCGGATTATAAGAAAACATCTGATGGACTCGTTAGAAAGAAAAAAATAGCCGCTGATGAAAGGCAAAATATATATTATTCTACTGTTTACGGTAATAGCCAGCTTTCTGTCTTGTGGAAGAGGTGGAAATAAAACACCTGACAAGCAAATAGTTCTTCGTGTGGAAACGCTCGTACCTTTTAGCGATAAGCTTACTCTCAGTGAAATTCAAAAAAGCGGCAAGCAAGAACTGATGACTTTAGCTCCGCAGACAAACACCATTTTGGTTGAAAATATTTCTGCAGGCCAGAGAAAATTACTTGTTCTGGAAAAAAAGAAAGGATACAAAATCCCGTTCTCAGCTGCGCCGGGCGATACGATTCGAATCAAAATAGCGAGTTCGTCCCTCTCACGTTATGAAATAGCCGGGTCGCATGAATCAATACAACTGGCAGAATATGAACACAAATACGTTGAGAGCAAACAGAGGATGGACTCCGTCATGAGTGTTCTATACGAAAGTACACGGGATGGAAGTTATGGCCAGATAAAGAAAAAGGCCGATTCTATCCATCAAAAAACCATACAGCAGCTCAAAGCCAAAACATCATCACTGGTTCGTGAGAACCCCGGAATGCTTGGTAACATTCTGATTTTGAATCGCTACCTCGGAAATCAAAGAATTTTTTCCCCTCAAGAAAACCCCGGTCTTTATGATAGCACAGCAAAGATAATTAGCAGAAATTTTCCTGCCCATCCGCTGGCAAAGCAGTTTTCTCAACAGGTTCAGCAAAAAATAAAAGAGATAAGGCAGAAGCAGAATAGAAATGCCCGGCTTCAGCCGGGAAATAAAGCTCCGGAAATAGCAGGAAAAAATATTGCAGGCAAAACGGTAAACCTAAAGGATTACAGAGGCCATACGGTATTGCTTTTATTCTGGTCAGTAAAAGATGAGGGTTCTGTTAAAAAGCTTAATCGTCTGAAGCCTGTTTACCGTAAATACCATTCGAAGGGGTTTAAAATTCTTGCGTTGTCGATGGATCCCGACAAGAACATGTGGAAAAAAGTAGCCCGCGACACGCTTTATCCCTGGATAAACATTCACACACCGGGGTGGTATAGCTCACCACAAGCACAAAAATATGCGCTGGATTCTCTTCCCTCTTCTTTTCTGATAGACCCGAAGGGACACATCGCAGGAAAAAATCTTAATCCCTCCAGGCTATCAGGGAAACTGGATTCTTTGATACCCTGATAAACCACAGATTTTTCTAATTTTGTGCTAAATCAAGAAAGAAATCCACTTGGAGAGAGAAAACAACATCAACATTCCACCGGGGAAAAAGGTATACTTTGCCTCCGACTTTCATCTTGGTATTCCTGATTATCGCAGCAGCCTGGAGCGCGAAAAGAAGCTTGTGCGATGGTTGGAAAGCATTTCTGAAACAGCATTTGAGGTTTACCTGATGGGGGATATATTTGATTTTTGGTTTGAATACAAAAAAGCCGTTCCAAAGGGATATGTAAGGTTTCTGGGAAAATTAACCGAGCTTACCGATGCGGGCATTCCGGTTTATATCTTCCGGGGCAACCATGACATTTGGGCCTTCGATTATCTTGAAAAGGAATGTGGCGTAACACTCTACCGCAGGCCGGTGGTTAAATCGTTCAATCAGCAAAATTTCTTTCTTACCCATGGAGATGGAATAGGCCCGGGGGATACAGGGTATAAAATACTTAAAAAGGTCTTTGAATTTCGTCTGAACCAGTGGCTATTCAGATGGCTTCACCCTGATTTGGGGACACGCTTAGGACTATTTTTCTCACGCAGGAGCCGTTTGGCCAACATAGCCCGCGAACGAAAAAAACCCAATGGGCGAAAGCTTGACGAGTTACCCCTGTGGCATTTTGCAAATAATCATGCGCGAAAACAGCCTGAGATAAACTTTTTCATCTTTGGTCACAACCATCTTATGCGTCATGAAACCATCAACGACTCCACTGAATTTATTTTATTGGGAGACTGGATTAACTATTTCTCCTACGCCGAGTTTGATGGCACTCATCTGAAGTTGCAACAATTCCATGAACAGGATACTCTTTAAGCAAACTTTTCTATCAATTCCACCAGCCGGCTGGAATACCCCATCTCGTTATCGTACCATGCCACTGTTTTAACAAGGCGGTTTTGTTTGCCCAGCACAGCTGTAAGCCCGGCATCAAAAATAGCTGAATGCTCATTGCCTATAATATCCACCGAAACAATTGGATGGTCAGTGTACTCAAGGATATGCCTCATACTATTCTTTGAAGCTTCTTTAAAGGCGCGGTTTATTTCTTCTGAGCTCGCGGGTTTCTTCAAAGTGCAAGTGAGGTCGGTAAGCGAGCCATCCTGGACAGGTACCCGGATTCCAGCTCCGCCCAAATTGTTTTTGAGGTGCGGAAAAACTCTGGAGGCTGCCTTTGCAGCGCCTGTGGTAGTTGGCACGATCGACTCCGCTGCTGCGCGGCCCCGCCTGTAATCTTTATGAGGACCGTCAATAATGTTTTGATCCTTGGTGTAACTGTGCACGGTGGTTATAAAAGCATTCTCCACTCCCCATTGCTCATCCAGTATTTTTATCATGGGGGCTACACAGTTGGTAGTGCAGCTGGCATTAGAAATAATAACATCCTTCCGGTCAATAATTTCATCATTCACTCCTAAAACGGCATATTTAACTTCATCCTGGTCAGCTTTGGCAGGAGCAGAAATAATAACTTTACGCGCTCCCGAGTCATTCACATGCCTTAGCGCGTCGCTCTTAGCAACAAATTTTCCTGTGGCCTCAAGCACTATGTCAATCCTCAGTTCTTTCCACGGCAGATTGGAGGGGTCCGGCTCATTGAGTACTTTAATAGGCTGCCCGTTAACCACCAAATTTCCTTGCTTCACCTCTACCTCACCTGGAAAACGCCGATGAACTGAATCGTAGCGCAGCAAGTGTGCAAGATTATCCGTATCAGTGAGGTCATTGACCGCCACGACTTCAATATTTCTATTTTTGATAATTTGTCTGAAAGTAATGCGTCCGATGCGTCCAAACCCATTGATCGCCACTCTGATTTTATCCATATTCTTCCGGTTTCTCTAATTTACAGGAGTCAAAATTACAGAAATTTCAACTATAATAATCAAGCCTGACTAAGGTGAATTTCTACCCCTCCCGGTATAATGAATTAAAGAATAAAATATATTTTTTACAGGAAGGTTAAACCAGCCATAGTAACTGAACCAAATAGCCGCTTTTATTGTACTGGTAATATCAAAGCTGCAAACGTTTGCAGATTATTTATTGATTATTAGATTTTTAATGCTTTACCCGGTGAAAAAAGAGTATTATCTTTGTGCTTGTATTTACGAATAAGAAAATAAAACAAACCAAAATTTAGAATTATGGCTAAAATAAAACTTGCTATTAACGGATTCGGTCGAATTGGACGAAATGTTCTAAAAATTGCACTGGAAAAAGGCAATTTTGAAATTGTTGGTGTAAATGATTTGGCTGATAACAAAACGCTGGCACACCTCCTGAAATATGATTCCACACAAGGTAAATTTAATGGCACTGTAGAATACAACGACAACGGACTTGTCGTGAATGGACAGAAAATCAAGGTTTCTGCTGAAACCAAACCAATTGACATCCCCTGGGGAGACACTCCGGATGTAGTGGTTGAGTCTACGGGAATTTTCCGTTCCAAGGAAAGCTCCAAAGGCGGATATGGCGATCACTTGAAAAATGGCGCTAAAAAGGTTGTCCTTACAGTACCTGCTAAGGATGATATTGACAATATGATTGTTCTGGGAGTTAATGATGATGACCTGAAAGAATCTGATGAAACCGTATCCAACGCCTCATGTACTACCAACTGCCTTGCTCCGGTAGCAAAAGTACTGAATGACCGGTTTGGAATAGAAAAAGGGTTGATGACAACAATCCACTCATACACAAACGACCAGCCTACACTTGATTCTCCTCACAAGGACCTTAGAAGAGCACGTTCTGCTGCTCTCTCGCAGATACCTACAACAACAGGTGCAGCTAAGGCTGTTGGAAAAGTCATCCCCGAATTAGATGGAAAGCTTGATGGAATGGCTATCCGTGTACCTACTCCAACCGGATCATTGGTGGACTTTGTAGCGAATCTTAAAACGGAAGTTACCCGCGAAGAAGTAAATGCAGCAATGAAAGAAGCTGCTGAAGGCCCAATGAAAGGAATCCTTAAGTATGAAGAAGATGAAATTGTATCGGCTGACACAATTCATACCACCGAATCTTCCATCTTCGATTCTCAAAGCACAATGGTAGATGGTAAAATGGTTAAAGTACTCGCATGGTACGATAACGAATGGGCATACTCTTACAGAGTAGTTGACCTTATCGAAAAATTGTAAGCTTTTAATAATTTTATAGGTAGTTCAAGACCGGTAATCTTTTACCGGTCTTTTTTTTATCCAGCTCTTACCCGCTTTTCCATTTTTTCATCTACACACCTTAAGCATCCTGTAAACAAAACCTGTCTTAACGTCCTTAATATTATTAGGTAATCCACAAATTATATAGCTGAGAAAGCTAAGATTATATGATGACTAAAAATATATTGAAATAAAAATCATTTTTTAGATGATTCGATTATATTTGTTATGGATTTTGGAGGGGATTACATGTACAAAGAAGAAGACCCAAACAAGGAAAGAAAAGAAATTTTAAAACGTTACCGGGCGCTGGTGAATGCCTGGCAGTCGCATGGCCTTACAGAGGAGAAGCAAAAGAATATCCGTAAGGCATTTAACCTGGCTGCCGAGGCCCACAAAGATATGCGCCGAAAATCCGGTGAACCCTATATCTACCATCCCCTGGAGGTAGCCACTATTTGCGTAACAGAACTTGGTCTGGGAGAAGTTTCAATTATTTGTGCCCTGATGCACGACGTGGTTGAGGACACCGATTATACGCTGGAAGACATTGAAAATATTTTTGGTCCGAAAGTGGCAGAAATTATTGACGGGCTGACCAAGATAGAAGAGTTCCTCGATCAATCCCCAAACAACTCAAAGCAGGCCGAGAACTTTCGCAAGATACTCATTTCTATGTCCCGCGATATCAGGGTGATCCTGATTAAACTGGCCGACCGGCTTCACAATATGCGTACGCTCGACTCACTGCCTCAAGCCAAGAAACTCAAGATCGCCAGCGAAACCATGTACTTTTATGCGCCTTTCGCTCATCGGCTTGGGCTTTACCAGGTAAAAAGTGAACTCGAAGATCTGGCCCTGAAATTCACCCAGCCTGAAGTTTATTACGATATCCTGAAAAAAATACAGGACTCGCGCGCCGACAGGGAAGCCTTTATTGAGGAGTTTATATATCCCATCAAAAAGTCTCTGAATGAATTGGGCATCAAATATAAAATTGAAGGCCGCCTGAAATCAATCAGTTCGATATGGGAAAAAATGCGCACTAAGAAAATTTCTTTCGAGGAAGTCTTTGACCTCTTCGCTGTCCGTATCATCATTGATGTATCAAAGGAACAGGAAAAAATTGAATGCTGGAAAGTTTATTCTGTTGTAACAAAGCATTATATTCCCCGCCACGACCGGTTGCGCGACTGGATCTCCACCCCGAAAGCCAACGGGTATGAATCGCTACACACTACTGTAATGAGCAGCAAAGGACGCTGGGTGGAAGTTCAAATTCGTACTGAACGTATGAATGAAATTGCAGAACGGGGTTATGCCGCCCATTGGAAATATAAAGATGGCGAGGAAGGGAAAACCAGTATCGATCGCTGGATCAATCGCATAAACCAGCTGTTGAAGGAAAGTGAAAGCGGAGACAATCCCCTGGAATTTTTTGACGATTTTAAGCTCAACCTTTTTACTGACGAGATCTTTGTTTTTACTCCCAAAGGAGAATTAAGGACCTTGCCTAAGCATTCCACCGTACTTGACTTTGCATACAGCATCCACTCAGAAGTTGGAAACAGCGCCCTGGGGGCTAAAGTCAATCATAAAGTGGTGGCTTTAAGCCAGGAACTGAATAGTGGCGACCAGGTGGAAATAATCACCTCAAATAGTATTCAGCCCAAAGAAGAATGGCTCAATTATGTGATCACTGCCAGGGCAAGAAATCACATCAAAAAAATATTAAGAGAATATCGAAAAAAATTCTATGAGGACGGCAAAGAAAAACTCAAAAAATATTTTAATGAGTTGAATCTTGATTTTACAGACAAAAACATTAAAACATTCCGACAAAACAATGACCTCAACTCCACCCTCGATTTATACTATCTGGTGGCTCGCAACAGGATAGGCATTAAAGAACTCAAAGAATGCTGCAATGAGCATAGGTCAAAACAGCAAGGGTTAAAGCGCTATATCCCCAGGCCTTTTCGCCGAAAAAATAATGAGTCGGATTCGCTGAAAAAGCAAATCAATGATAAGCTGAAGGAAAATCCAAAAGAGCTTATTC
This sequence comes from uncultured Bacteroidales bacterium, assembly GCA_964345255.1. Lineage (GTDB taxonomy): Bacteria > Bacteroidota > Bacteroidia > Bacteroidales > JAIPAH01 > JAIPAH01. Next base: position 11,294 of record CAYFQK010000035.1, read on the forward strand.
TGGGAAATGTGGATGAAGTAAAATGGAATGCCGCCAAGTGCTGCAACCCTATCCCCGGGGATGACGTCATTGGATATATCAAAAACGACGATGTAATAGAAATTCACCGCGTGAATTGCCCCACGGCCATCCAGCTTATGACCAAATTCGGGAACCGCATTATAAAAGCCAAATGGCGCGAAAAAGGAATGATGGCCGTATTGGCCGGTCTTAAAATTGAAGGCCTCGACAGGAAAGGGATGATTAATGAGATTACAGAAGTTATCTCTCAGAAATACAATATCAATATCCGCTCATTTAGTATTAACTCAATCGACGGCAGAGTAGAGGGGGAAATCATGCTCTACGTCAATGGGAATGAAGATTTGCATGAGGTAATACGCCATCTTAAGAAAATAAAAAACATACAGAAAGTCTACAGAATTAACAGACACAACTGATAATGGACTATGTAAAATCATGGAATGCCCTTGATTGCATGTTTACAAACGCAGATCAATTTTTATTTATACTAAATATGCATTATCAAAATTTTTTCATTATTTTTACATCAAAATTTTTGTGTTATGAGTACAAGGGTTGATAAGAAAGAAGATATAAGTTTCGAAACGGTAAAAAAGATTTTTACCGATTATCTGGAGAAGCATGGGCACCGGAAAACTCCTGAACGTTACACAATATTGAAAGAAATATACTCGACCGAAGGTCATTTTGATATCGAATCGTTGTATATCAGGATGAAAAATAACAAGTACAGGGTAAGCAGAGCTACCTTATACAATACGATTGAGTTATTGCTTAACTGTAACCTGGTTACGAAACATCAATTTGGTAACAATTGTGCAGAATTTGAGAAATCGTACAAATTCAGGCAGCACGACCATTTCATATGTCTTGATAGTGGAAAAGTACTTGAATTTTGCGATCCTCGAATACAGCAAATACAAGAAGCTGTCGAAAAGCAGCTGGGCGTAAAAGTAACAAATCACTCGCTTACCTTTTACGGGGTTTGTAATGAGAATGGAGGAAAAGAAAGCAAATAGGCTTTAAATCAATAATTTTATAAATTATTTATGGTTAAGCATGCGTCGTATGTTTAGCCATTTTTTATTTACCGGGTTCGGCGACTCATAACATCCGTTTAAATCGCTAAATATCCAACCTTATTTTTTGTTATTTTTGGGATGCTTTAAATAAAAACAAGTTACAATAAATGAAAGTTGACGTACTATTAGGCCTTCAGTGGGGAGACGAGGGAAAAGGAAAAATTGTAGATGTATTAACCCCGCGATACGACATTGTGGCCAGGTTTCAGGGTGGCCCCAACGCTGGTCATACCCTGGAAATAGCAGGAGACAAGCACGTTTTACACATTATCCCGTCGGGTATTTTTCATCCTGAAAAACAGAATGTTATTGGAAATGGAGTCATCATCGATCCATTTATTCTGAAAAATGAACTGGACCAGCTGAAAAAAAAGGGGCTTCACCCTTACAAGAACCTTATCCTTGCAAGAAAAGCGCATATCATTCTTCCGTCGCACCGGTTGCTTGATGCCACCTATGAGCATGCCAAAGGGCAGGCTAAAATAGGGTCAACCCTTAAAGGAATCGGCCCGACATATACCGATAAAGCCGCCAGAAGCGGGTTAAGAGTCATCGATCTTTTACAGGATGACTTTAAAGAAAAATACCAGCAGCTAAAAGACGATCATTTCCGCATTATCAATACCTACGATTTTGACTACAAATCAGCTCAGATTGACGGATATTCGTTTGGAGACTATGAAAAAAAGTGGTTTGAGGCAATTGAGGACATCAAGCAGCTGAACATCCAAAGCACTGAGAACTATATTAACCAAAAGATTTCTGAAGGAAAAAAGATCCTTGCAGAAGGCGCTCAGGGTACTTTGCTGGATATCGACTTCGGAAGCTATCCGTTTGTCACCAGCTCCAATACCATCACGGCCGGTGTATGCTCGGGACTGGGTATCGCCCCCTCAAAAATCGGTAAAGTATTTGGAATCGTAAAATCTTACTGCACGCGCGTGGGTAGTGGTCCTTTTCCAACGGAACTTCATGATGAGGATGGAGAAAAACTCAGAGATGCGGGACATGAATATGGCGCTACCACCGGCAGGCCCAGAAGATGCGGCTGGCTGGACCTTAATGCGCTAAACTATGCCATGATGCTTAATGGGGTGACTGATTTGATAGTAACCAAAGCAGATGTGCTCAACGGCTTTTCCAGTATCAAAGTATGTTCAAGCTACAAATTAAGCGATGGAAGTCAAAGTCGTGAATTTGACCTGGATGGCCCGGCAGTGGAGCCTGTATTTGATGAGATTAAAGGATGGTCGCAATCCCTGGGAGAAGTTACTGAACCCGGGCAAATGCCTGAAAACCTGATTCAATATATTCGCTACATCGAAAACAAAACATCAACAAAAGTATCTATTCTTTCGCTTGGGGCGGACCGTGAACGAACATTACTCCTGGACCAATCCCTTAAATAACAATCCAGGAGACTGATATCGAAACTTTTGTCTATGCCGGAGATCAACTTTACCAGGAAGCCCTGCGCAAAGTTGATGTTCGGCATTTTTCACATGGGTATAACGGGTCGGAAATCAAAAAAAACACCAGAACCCAAAAGCCCTGGTGCTGAAAATTGTGAATACTTATTTTTTAATCATCAAGCTTACGCTCAACTTCTACTTCTTTGAACCCTTCGATGATGTCGCCCACTTTGATATCGTTGAAGCTTTGTATGTTCAACCCACATTCATAACCGGCTCGCACCTCTTTAACATCCTCTTTATAACGTTTTAACGAACCAAGCTCACCGGTAAAAATCACGATACCATCGCGTATAACGCGCACTCTTGTATTTCTTGTAATCACCCCGTCAAGTACTTTACAACCTGCCACCGTACCTACTTTGGTTATTTTGAAGACATCGCGCACCTCAATATTGGCGACCACTTTTTCTTCAATCTTCGGTGCAAGCATTCCTTCAATCGCTGATTTAACTTCTTCAATGGCTTTATAGATGACCGAGTACGTACGAATATCTATTTGTTCTTTCTCAGCCAGCCTTCTTGCTCCCATTGAAGGCCGTACCTGGAAACCAACAATAATGGCCTCAGATGCGGATGCAAGCATAATATCGGATTCAGAAATTTGTCCTACGCTTTTATGAATAACATTAACCTGCACTTCCTGGGTGCCAAGCTTAAGGAGGGCATCTGCCAGCGCTTCAACAGAGCCATCCACATCCCCTTTTACGATGATATTAAGCTCTTTGAAATCGCCTATGGCTATCCTTCGGCCTATTTCGTCAAGGGTAACATGCTTTTGTGTACGTATACCCTGTTCTCTCTGCAATTGCCTACGTTTATTAGCCAAGTCTTTTGCTTCGCGCTCGTCTTCAAACACGTTAAACTGGTCTCCTGCCTGCGGGGCTCCATCAAGACCAAGCATCAATACTGGCGTGGAAGGGCCTGCTTCGTCAATCTGTTGATTAAGCTCGTTATACATCGCCCTAACCTTACCGGAGTGCGCACCGGCCAGCACGTAATCACTCTTCTTCAGCGTCCCGTCCTGTACCAATAACTTGGCAATATAACCACGCCCTTTATCCAGCGATGATTCAACTACCGCACCTTTTGCGTGTTTTCCGGGGCTGCCCTTCAGGTCAAGAATCTCCGCTTCCAGCAGAACTTTTTCAAGTAACTCTTCTATTCCATCTCCATTTTTGGCGGAGATCTCCTGGCTTTGATACTTACCACCCCATTCCTCTACAAGAATATTGCGGTGTGAGAGTTGCTCTTTAATTCTAACAGGATTGGCTCCCGGTTTATCCACCTTGTTAATGGCAAAAACGATAGGAACTCCTGCTGCCTGTGCGTGATTGATAGCTTCCACTGTCTGCGGCATAATCTGGTCATCAGCCGCAACGATGATAATAGCGATGTCAGTAACCTGTGCGCCGCGTGCTCTCATCGCCGTAAAAGCTTCGTGACCGGGAGTATCAAGGAACGTTATTTTCTTTTCGCTCTGCGTTATCACCTCATAAGCTCCTATGTGCTGGGTGATGCCACCTGCTTCACCGCCAATTACATTTTCCTGCCTGATATAGTCGAGTAAGGATGTTTTACCGTGGTCCACGTGCCCCATAACGGTAATAATTGGCGCTCTGGGTTCGAGATCTTCTTCATTAACCTCTTCCTCTTCAGCTTCCTGCTCATCCAGGGCCTCCTGAACTTCCACACTTACAAACTCAACATTGTACCCAAACTCGTCAGATACCAGATTTATCGTTTCGGCATCCAGCCGTTGGTTAATTGAAACAAACAAGCCCAGCGACATACATGTGGATATTACCTCGTTTACGTTAACATCCATCATACTAGCCAGCTCATTTACCGTAACAAATTCTGTTACTTTTATTATGCTCTTGTCGTCTTCCGAATGTTCCTGTTCTTTTTGCCTGACTGCATCACGCTTATTCCTGCGGTGCTTCGAGGACTTGCTCTTTCCTGAACCGCTGAGGCGGGCCATAGTTTCTTTAAGCTGCTTTTGAACTTCTTCCTCTGTTGGCTCGTGGCGCAATGGTTTTTTCCCTTTTTTGGGCGCTTTCTTTCCTGGCTTTGGTTTCGGTCGCTGTCCCCTGGATTCCTGGGAAGCGCCCTTACCAGCAGAATCTTGCTGAGATATTTCAGGTTTGAGGCGCCTACGCCGCTTTTTCTTCGGACGTATACTCTCATCTTTAGAAGATGCCACAGGCTTTCGTTTGCCCTGATCGGTTTCCGCCTCCTTCTCCGGCTTTTTCTCGACAGGCTTTTTCTTTTCCTGACGCTTTTTGCGCTCCTCTTTTTTCCTGTCTTGTTTCTTCTTCACCGGCTTTTTGGATTCAGGCAAATCAATGGTTCCAAGAATTTTCGGACCGTCTAATTTTTCAACTTTCGTTTTTATAAAGTTGTCTTCCTGTTTTTCTTTAGGCTGACTCTGTTTCTTTTCCTGTTCGGGTTCTTTTGGAGCCGGTTCTTCTGTTTTCTCTTTATCTGCCTTTTTAGCAGCAGGTTTTTGCGTTTGCGCCTTTTGTTTCCTGTTTTGAGGGGCAGCTTCTTTCTTAAGCTCCGCTTTCTCTTTCGCTTCTTTTTGAGCCGCTTGCTGCCCTTCAGGCGTTTTCTTTTCTGTTTTTTCCGTTACAGGCTTTTCTTTGCCTTTGTCTCCGCTAGTTTCCTTTGAGGCCTCTTTGGCTTCGGCTTTAGGGGCTTTCTCCTGTTTCTGCCTTGGTTGTTTCTGCTGCTTCTCTGCGGCAGGCTTTTCTTTTTGCTCTTCAGCCTTTTCACCAGATTTTTCTTTGTCAGCCGCTGCAGGCTTTTTCTTTGATTTATCAGCCGCAGCTTTTTTCCCGGATTTACCCCGCTTCGGCTCAATGTTCTCCACGTCAATCTTGCCCAGAACTTTTACACCACTGCGCTCCGTTTTTTCCTCTTCGGTCTTTTGGGGTGGCTCAGATTCTTCTTTCTTATCAGATTCCGGTTCTTTCTGCTCTGGCTTAGCCTCAGGCTCAGGTGTTTGCTTTTCCTCTGCAGAAGCTTGCTGAGCCTCCGGGCTGGCTTTAGGCGTCTCTTCTCCTGTAGCTGTTTCCTCTTTGCTCTCCGAAGCTTCCTCTTTCTCAGGTTGCTCTTTTTCTTTTCCAGTCTCGGCTGCTGATGAGGAAAACGATGTGTTTTTTATGAAAATGGTGTCTTCAAACTCATCGGGTTCGTCCTCCTCTTCTGTATCTTCACTCTCTTTCTCCTCTTCCTTATCTTCCAGGGATATTGATCGTTTTTTAGTATATCTCAGATTATGCTTTTTAGCTTCCTCCTTTACGCTCTTCTCCTGGGAGTATTCCTTAAGCAGAAGTTCATACATCTCCGGAGATACCTTGGCATTGGGATTGGTTGCAATTTCATAGCCCTTCTTTTTCAGAAAAGACACAATAGTCCCCGTGCTCACATTAAACTCCCGAGCTGCTTTACTAAGTCTTGTTGGTTTACTTTTACTATTCATATTCTTCTTTGAAATCTCCCCTTTTGCATTTGTTTTGTTTGATCTTTTCGAGAATTTTTCCCGAAAATAATCATAAAAATAACTAATCAATTCCCTGGCCATAAAATTAAACCCGGCACCTAATTATTGCTCTTCAAATTCTAATTTAAGAATTCTCACAACCTCTCTAATCGTTTCGTCTTCGAGATCAGTCAAGTCGATCAACTCTTTTTCGCCTTTATTCAAAACGCTTTTCGCCGTGTCGCATCCTATGTCTTTAAAAACATCGATAATCCACTGATCTATTTCATCAGAAAATTCATCCAATGCAACATCTTCCGAATCAATTTCTTCCTCACGATATACATCAATTTCGTATCCCGTAAGTCTGCCGGCCAGCCTGATATTGTGTCCGCCTTTTCCAATGGCCAGTGAAACCTGGTCGGACTTCAGGTAAACTTCGGCCCTGTTGTTGTTATCATCAAGTTTTATCGAAGAAACTTTTGCCGGACTCAGCGCACGCTGTATGTACAACGAGTTGTTCGTCGTATAATTTATGACATCTATGCTTTCGTTTTTCAATTCCCTGACAATACCGTGAATTCTGCTTCCATTCATTCCCACACAAGCCCCTACGGGATCAATGCGGTCGTCGTATGATTCCACAGCGATCTTCGCCCGTTCTCCCGGAACACGTACAATATTTTTTACTGTAATCAGTCCGTCGTAAACTTCGGGAACTTCCTGCTCGAATAATCGCTCTAAAAATACCGGCGAGGTTCTTGAAAGAATAATCAAAGGATTATTATTTCTCATCTCAACCCTTGAAACTACTGCTCTTACTGTATTTCCCTTGTGAAAGAAATCGGCCGGTATCTGTTCTGATTTCGGCAGAATAAGTTCTATCTCTTCGTCGTCGCGCACCAGAATTTCTTTCTTCCAGATCTGGTAAACCTCACCCGTGGCAATCTCGCCTATCCTGTCCTGGTATTTTTTATAGACATTATCTTTCTCATATTCGAGTATTTTCGAGGTCAGGTTCTGCCTGATGGCCAAAATTTCCCTTCGGCCAAAATCTTTCATCTTAATTTCTTCCGATACTTCTTCCCCGACCTCAAAATCGGGCTCAATCTTAATTGCATCGGAATAGGCAATCTGAAGATTCTCATCTTCCACGGCTCCATCTTCGACGATTTCTCTGAATCGCCAGATTTCAAGATCCCCTCTGTCGATATTGACGATAATATCAAAATTATCATCTGTACCGTACTTTTTCTGAAGCATATGCCGGAACACCTCTTCCAGGATCGCCATCATGGTCTCCCGCTCAATATCCTTGAATTCTTTAAATTCAGAAAAAGTTTCAACTAAATTAATGTTTTCCATTTTTTTGCTTCGTTAATTTTAAAACGTCACGATCCCTTTAGTCATATTAATCTCACTAAATTCGATAAAAATTTCCTTTTCTTCCGGTTTATTTTTTTTGCTTTTCCCTTTATTCCCCTTGTCAAATTCTTCCAGCTCCAGGGTAATCCCTTTGTTTTCTTCAACTGAAAGGAGCGTTCCTGTTTTCCGGGAATTATCTTTCAGGAACACTTCCACAGGCAAACCGATATTTTTTGCGTATTGCCTGTAAACCTTAAAGGGCTGAGTAAACCCCGCAGAGGAAACATTCAGATCGTAATCGTCAAGATCTACTTTTTCGCTTAACTGACGACTTATCATGCTACA
>CAYFQK010000036.1:0-18762 GCA_964345255.1 uncultured Bacteroidales bacterium
AATTATTGCTAGTAGAAGCTACTTTTAGCTGCATGCTCGGAAGATTAGGGATCATCTTTTAACTGCAACAAATCGGGTTGAACATTTTAAAATAATCATCGTTGTTATCAGTGAATAATTTAAAAACAATCTAAATTAAAATAAGTAGAACACAAAAAAACAAATAACAATGGCTAATTTTAAATTTCCAGAACTCCCATATTCATTTGATGCACTTGAGCCTTACATAGATGCTCAAACAATGGAGCTACACTACACAAAGCATCATAAAGGGTATTTCACAAAATTCACTAACGCAGTAGAAGGTACGGAATTAGAAAATAAATCACTAGAAGAATTATTCAGCAACATCAGTGAGCATCCTGTAGCTGTTCGAAATAATGGCGGTGGATTTTACAATCACACCCTTTTCTGGGAAATTATGGGCCCTGACAAAGGCGGAAAGCCTACCGGCGAGTTGGCTGATGAAATCAACAAAACATTTGGCTCGTTCGAAGATTTTAAAGAAAAATTTGCTACAGCCGCAAAAGGACGTTTTGGCAGTGGTTGGGCCTGGTTAATCGTGAATGATAAAAATGAGCTTGAGATTTGCTCTACTCCCAACCAGGATAATCCGTTAATGGATGTTTCCGGATGCAAAGGCCAGCCAATTTTTGGTCTTGACGTTTGGGAACATGCTTATTACTTGAAATATCAAAACCGTCGTCCTGACTATATTGAAGCTTTTTGGAATGTGGTGAACTGGGATGCGGTTAATGAAAACTACAAAGCGGCAAAGAAATAAAGAAAAAAGAGTTTGTTGCTTTGCTGTTGCATTCTCATAATTTGTTTGTATTTGGTTAATAGTCAGAAAGTCATCTCGCTTAATAGCGGGTGGCTTTCTTTTTTGGGAATAAAAAAACCTGCGTTAAGGCAGGTTTTTTTAATTTATTCAAACGAGAGTATTGCTTTTTTAATTCGCTTCAGGGCATCCCGGAGCTCTTCTTCAGTTATCACCAGCGGCGGAGCAAAGCGGATGATGTCGCCATGTGTTGGCTTGGCTAACACCCCGTGCTTAGACATTTCCACACACACATCCCATGCGGTATTCCCGTTTTTGGGTTTGATAACCGTAGCATTGAGCAATCCTTTTCCGCGGATAATATGAATCATATCCGATTCGATTTTACCCAACTCATCCCTGAAAATTTCTCCCAGGTATGCGGCACGGTCGGCCAGTTTTTCTTCCTTTATCACCTCAAGAGCCGCCATAGCTACTTTTGCTGCCAATGGGTTTCCTCCGAATGTTGAACCGTGCTCTCCGGGTTTGATAGTCATCATCACCTCATCATCAGCGAGCACTGCTGATACCGGCAGGGCACCTCCTGAAAGGGCTTTGCCAAGAATCAGCACATCGGGGCGAACGCCTTCATAATCACATGCCAGCAGTTTTCCGGTTCGTGCCAGTCCGGTTTGCACCTCATCGGCCATAAAAAGCACGTTGTGTTGTTTACACAGGTCATAAGCTTCTTTCAGGTAACCATCGTTCGGCACAAACACACCGGCTTCTCCCTGAATCGGTTCAATCAAAAAGGCAGCAATATTCTGGTCTTCGCTGAGGATCTTGGAGAGTTCATCGATATTATTATAGCGAACATTGATAAATCCGGGTGTATACGGACCGTAACCTTTGTATGAATCCGGATCGGTCGACATACTGATGATGGTGATCGTACGGCCGTGGAAGTTATCGTTAGCTACTACAATTTTGGCTTCATTTTCGGGAATCCCTTTTTCGAGATAAGCCCACTTGCGGGCCAGTTTCAGCGCCGTTTCATCAGCTTCGGCGCCCGAATTCATGGGTAAAACTTTATCGTATCCGAAATATTCGGTAATATATTTCTCATAAACACCCAACACGTTATTGAAAAATGCTCTGGACGTCAGCGTCAGGGTTTCAGCCTGCTCTTTCATCGCATTAATAATTTTTGGGTGGCAGTGCCCCTGGTTTACGGCTGAATAAGCAGAAAGGAAATCATAATACTCTTTCCCTTCAGCATCCCAAACTTTTGCTCCTTTTCCTTTAGCTAAAACCACCGGAAGCGGATGGTAATTATGAGCACCGTGTTTTTCTTCCAAATCCATTGCCTGCTGGGAAGTGATGTGTTCTGCCATAAGCTCTGTTTTTTTAAGTTTTGTATTTAAGTTCACATGTTTTATATGGCCTGCAAAGGTATATTATTTCTTTCGAATTGCCCGTATCTTTAATTCAAAATAGAACCGAAGCACATAGTTTTGACTCAGACAAAATTAGACGGGATTTAGCAGAACCTGTAAGTGGGTGTTTTGCTACAAAAAAAGCTGCCTTAATCAAGGCAGCTTTTCTAAATAGTTTGAAATGCTGATTTACTCAACGATCATTTTCTTCGTCACTTTGTTGTTACCAACGGTAACAGTATAGAAGTAAGCACCTGAGTTCAGGTTAGAAGCGTCAACAGTAAACTGCTTCTTACCGGCAGGAACTTCCCCTTTATCAGCGCGGTAAACAATCTGGCCAACCATATTCATGACTTCCAGACTAACCTTAGCGCTTTCTTTAACATTTACTTTAATTGTTGTTGTTCCGCTGAAAGGGTTGGGTGCGTTTTGTGATACAAAATCACTCACTCGTTCAGGAGTTTCAACATCCGTAAGTACACCCGAAATTGAGTTTACAAAATCGTCATCACTCATGGTAAAGTCCTGGATGTACTTGTATTGTACCGGCTGAATCGGGTCAGCAGGATCCATATCCTGGTAGGAGAATGGAATCTCATAGCTATCACCATTGTCGTGAACATAATGTGAAGCAATGCCAAAGAATGCGGCACCCCATGCTTCTGTAAACTCAGTAACGTTTACAGGGTCGGTGTACATGCCCATATTAAGGTCTACACCTGCAGTCCAGATATCGGGCTGGTTGTTTTCTTCATCACTGAATTCCGGGTCGGTATCGAGCCATGTAATAAATACTTTTTCACCGTCTTTAGTCACAGAAGCATTGGTACGGTTGTCATGGAGGATGTCGCCGTAGTTACCACGGAAACGCTTAATTTCACGCAATTCAACGGCATTCCAGGTATTACCGCCATCTACAGTGAAAATATCCACAGCAGAAAGGAAATCTTCTCCTGAAGCAATGGAGTATGGGTCTGAAGCTGTTACGCCCACTACAGTGGCAATGTGAAGATCACCTTCGTTATCAACTACCATATCTATATCGAAAGAAGTGGTGTAAAGGATTTCGTCACGCGCAGGAAGCGGCTCTTCAAATAGTTCGCCAATTTGCTCGTCAGTCAGCAATCCGTCTACAATATTTGGAATACCATCAGGACCGCCAAGCTGGACACCGCCCATGTTTTCCCATGTTTCACCGCCGTCAGTGGTTTTCAGAATAATCGGGTAGTAGGAATCAACGGAAAATTCAACGGAACCGTCGTTGCCAAGCACTGCAATGTAACCTATCTGGCCATCAGGGCCAAAAGCAATTTTCTGGTCTGCAATAACCGGATCCCCATCTTCATTATCAATTACCGGAACCTCCAGCAAGCTTTGCTCGAGCGTTACATCGCCATCGCTTTCCGAATAAGTCCCTTTGTTGATAATAAGATCACCGGTGTAAGTATATGAGCCTCCCGAACCGTCTTCCGAGGCTTCAACCACCCAATAATCACCATTGGCCTGCATGGTCATGGCGTTAGGGATAAGCTGGTAATAACCTTCTGCCGGATCTGATGGATGCAGGTGCTTTGAGGTATCGGAATAATCATCCAGACTGGCATGGCCATAACTGTATCCACCCCAATCTGCATTGGAGCCACCCAGGTTCGGACCGAAAAAGATGGTTTTTGCATTAGCGGGGTCCGTATTTCCTTCGGGGTTGTATAGAACACCCTGTGGGTAACGAATAGCATCGGTGTTGTATTCACCACCTGAAATTGTTGATTCGTAAATCATGATGTTGTTCTCGAAAGAATCGCCCCCATCGAATGACACATCCATGGCCAGGTCACCTGAATAACGGGCATCTGCTGTCATACGGTGAACGTGGAGGATTGTATTCAATGTTTCATCAGCCCATAGATAAGTTCGTGGATTTCCAAAATATGAATACGCATTGGCTGCATTACCCAAGTCTTTGATGGTAATAGCTCTGGCGCCTTTTTGCGTCGCATTTCTTTCTATTCGCTGCTCAGCGCTAGCATTTTCAGAAAGGTCTTTTACACCTTCCTCAAAAATTTCGTGGTGCTCAATCTTCGATTCACTATCAACCGATTCTTTAATCTGATACTGTTGGGCAAATGCGATACCCATGCCTAATACCATAGTTAATGAGAGTAGTAAAAACTTTTTCATAATAATTTAATTTTAAGATAATTGTAAAAATATTCGTTAATAAATATTTGCTTTTTTAAACTATGCTAAATTATAAAAAATATTTGTTAACGCGTGTTAAATACAAAATTTTTGCTTACCTGTAATCCTAAACGTGCTAATTTACGGGAATTAAACTAAGGGAAATCACGTATATTAAATTGTGCAAATAAAAAAGGTTGCCTCTCAGGAGGCAACCTTTAAAGTAATTTTTCAGTTGATTATTATTCAACCACCATCTTTTTGGTGATAGTTGTCTCATTTACACGCACATTGTAAAGATAAATGCCCGGCTTGAGATTTGTAGCGTCAATAGTAAATTCTTTCTCTCCGGCGGGAACTTCCCCTTTGTCTATGCGGTAAACCGTTTGTCCTACCATATTTACCACCTCCAGGCTGAGACTGGCAGCCTCATTAAGATTTACTTCCACCGTGGAAGTGTTGCTGAACGGGTTGGGCATATTTTGTGATACCGCACTGCGTGTTATAGCTGGTGTTTCTACATCGGTGATAACACCGGAAATTTCATTTACGAAATCCTCATCACTCATCGTAAAGCCCTGGATATACTTGTATTGTATAGGCTGGATCGGATCATTTGGATCCATATCTTCATAACTGTATGGAATTTCATACGTATCTCCATTATCGAACACATAATGCGAAGCAATAGCAAAGAATGCAGCGCCCCATGCTTCGGTGAACTCAGTTACGCTTACCGGATCGGTGTACATTCCGTTTTCTACATCTACGCCACATGTCCAGATATCCGGCTGGTTGTTTTCTTCTTCGCTGAATTCCGGATCGGTATCGAGCCAGGAGATGAATACTTTTTCACCGTCCATGGTAGTAGAAGCCTGAATGCGGTTATCTTCGCTTATGTCGCCGAAATTACCGCGGAAGCGTTTAATTTCACGGCATTCAACAGCATTCCAGGTGTTTCCACCATCAACAGTGAAGATATCCATAGCGCTCATGAAATCTTCACCGGTAGCAATAGAGTATGGATCGGAGCCTCTAACACCCACTACTGCAGCAATGTGCAGGTCGCCGTCGTTATCAACTACCATATCAAAATCAAAAGCAGTAGTGTAAAGAATTTCATCCCGTGCGGGAAGTGGCTCTTCAAAAAGTTCACCGATTTGCTCATCAGTTAGCATGTCATCCACGATTGATGGGATTCCGTCGGGACCTCCAAGTTGAACGCCCCCCATGTTTTCCCAGGTTTCACCGCCATCAGTGGTTTTGAAAATAATGGGGTAAAAGCATTGCTCTGAGAACTCAACGGATTCATCGTCTGAGAGAATGGCAATGTAACCAATTTCGTTGTTGGCATCAAAAGCCACTTTTTCATTGGATACATACCAAAGCTCTTCGTTATCCACAACGGGAGCATCCAGCAGGCTTTGTTCGAAAGTGATGTCGCCGTCATCTTCTGAATAGGTTCCCTGGTTAAGGATAAGTTTGTGAGAGTAATCCAGTTCGCCTGATGTCCAGTCGTCAGCAGGGTCTACAATCCAGAACTGGCCGTCCTGTGTCACGGTCATTGCTTCCGGGATGTATTGATAAAATCCTTCACCTGGTTCTGCCGGTTTCAGGTGCTTGGACGTGTCGGAATAATCGGCCAGGCTGGCGTGTCCGTAGCTGTACCCGCCCCATGTGTCGCCATTGGAACCGTCAAGGTTCGGGCCGTGGAAAATCACGTGGGCATTAGCCGGATCCGTGTTTCCCGGTGGATTGTATATAACTCCCTGCGGATAGCGAATCGCGTCAGTGTTATACTCGCCACCTGAGATGGTAGATTCGTAAATCATGACGTTGTTGTCAAAATTCTCTCCACCGTCCATGGAAACATCCATCGCCAGGTCACCTGAGTAACGGGCATCTGATGTCATCCTGTGGATATGCGATACCGTGTTTAGGTTGTCATCCACCCATAAAATGGTTTTCTGGCCACCGGCATAACCATAGGAATAAGCGTTAGCTGCATTCCCGATATCCTTAATCGTCATCTCCCGGGCACTTTTTTGATTAGCTGTTCTTGCCGGAGCATGGTCATTTGCGGTGTATTCCGATAAATCTTTAGCTACCGGGACGACTCCTTCTTTTTGTTCAAGCTTAAATTTTGCGCTTGACACGTCATCCTTAAGCTGGTATTGGGCAAAGCTTACGCTTATGCCTAATACTAATGTTAAAGTCAATAGTAATAGTTTCCTCATAGTTAATAGTTTGTGGTTAAACATCTTTTTAGTTTAGTGTGCTAAAAATATAAAAAAAATGTTTAATATTCAAACCAATTAAAAATTAACAAAAAAATAATTGAGGTGTCTAATTAAATTCTAAACTTAGCTACTGGACAATGAGGCGGTTAGAATTTTCAAAAGACTTCATGGAGGAATTAGATTCCTCCTCCTTCCATTGCGCTTCTATCTATACTGAAAAAGTCGGCGGATGTAAAAGCGCAATTCCAGTCGTCGAAATGACTCGCATTGGGGGAGATACAAGGGAAAAGGGGGCGCTGACACCGTGAAAATCTTTATTGCGTCAGCGCCCCCTTTTCCCTCTCTCTATCCTCGAAATCAGGTCGTTCCGACGACTCATGTTTCGCATTATTAATCGGATGTATTATCCATGAACTTTTGAAGCGAAACATGGGGAGGAGGAATCTCATCATTACCCCTGAGAAAAGATATTTTAAAATAACCGCTGGGATAGGCTCCTTTTTAGTATTTGGTTAACCACCTCATAAAATAATAAATCTTTTAAGTAAGCTGGTTAACTACTTCTTACCCATTTCGCGGTCTTTCGTGTCTTTTGAGATAATAGACGAGCGGCTTACTTTTTTTACCGGGTCAAAGATTTTCCGGTAGGTGTAATGTCTTTTGCTGAATTCGGAGCCAACTGCGGTGTGGATTCTTCTCATCTTAGGATTAAAATCACCCACCCAGGAGAGTTCGAGCTCTTTATACTCAGGGTGGTTTTTCATGGCTTCATTCAGATGCCAGAATATGCCTGATTCAATTCCCATGCGCTGAAATTTGGGCTTTACGCCCATAATGGTTACCCTGGTGCGGGTCATGGTTTTGCGGTTTTTCAACCATAAAAATTTGATGATATTGAATCCGGATATTTTTCCGTTGAAATGTTGAAGGATTTGATTGAAATCCGGGAACATGATAAAAAAGGCTATGGGTTCCCCCTCATGGTAAGCGAACCAGACAAAATCTTCTACCAGGATGGGTTTGGCCTCTTCCATCGAATTGTAAATATCTTTTTTATTAATGGGGGTAAAATTTTCATGATACTTCCAGGCGTCATCATACACTTCCTTGAGGTTATCGATATATCTTGCAGCTTCATCGTATTTGAAGTGCTCAAACGAAAATCCCGGCTTTTGGATGAGCCACTCGGCGATTTTCCAGAAACGTTCGGGAAATTTTTTGGTCAAATCCAATACATTAGTCACTTGTTCAAAATAGAATTGAAAGCCGTAGTTTTCGAAAAGCTTTTGGTAATAGGAATGGTTATAATTCATCCCATAGGCCGGACTTTTGTCAAAGCCCTCTACCAGCAATCCCCAAAAATTGTCGTTCTCTCCGAAATTGATGGGGCCATCCATTGCTTCCATACCTCTCTTTTTCAACCATTCTTTAGCTGTATCGAATAATAGATTGGCGGCTGCCTGGTCATCAATGCATTCAAAGAAACCACATCCTCCTGTAGGTTGCTCGAAATTGTAGGCTTTCTTTTCGTTGATAAAAGCCCCAATACGTCCGATAAGCTCTCCGCTGTCATCTTTCAGAATCCAGCGGGTGGCATCGCCATGATTAAAAAACACATTGCGTTTGGGGTCGAAGATTTTATCTATGGCATCATCCAGTGGACAAATCCAGTATTTTGAATCGCGGTAGATTTTTTTGGCGGTGTCGTGAAACTGCCTTGCTGTCTTTTTGCCGGTAACAGGGATTATTGTCATTGTTTTTTTTGATTGATAGGAACAAATATATAACTTTCTTAGAAGTTACAGCGGCATTCATCATTAACAAGCCATCAAAATTCCCTTATATTTGCCTAAGCAAATGAGGATACAGTGAAGAAGGTATACAAACTCGTATTTTACTCTTATTTAGGCCCTTTAATCGCTACTTTTTTTATAGCGGTCTTTGTGCTGCTGATGCAGTTTTTGTGGAAGTACATCGATGATCTTGTAGGCAAAGGCCTGGAGTGGTATATTATTAGCGAGCTGCTTTTTTATGCTTCAGCTACCTTCGTTCCGATGGCCCTTCCGCTGTCGGTGCTTTTGTCGTCGCTTATGACTTTCGGCAACCTGGGAGAGCACTATGAGCTGGTTGCTCTTAAATCTGCCGGCATCTCTTTAAGAAGAGTCATGTTTCCTTTAATTGTGGTCATCTTTTTCGTAAGTGTCGGCGCCTTTCTTTTTTCCAACTACGTTATGCCTGTGGCTAATCTTAAATTCCGGTCCATTTTGTATGATGTCAAAGAGCAGAAACTGGCTTTCAACATTAAGGAAAAAATTTATTACAACGGAATCGATGGATATGTGATTCGTGTCAATAACAAGGAAGAAGATGGCAGAACACTACATGGTGTTAAGATATATGACCACACTCATAAACAGGGAAATACGAGGGTAACTACTGCCGATTCAGGATATATGGAACTTAGCCCCGATCAGCGAAACCTCTACCTTACGCTTTATGACGGGTATAACTATGAGGAGGAAATCGATCGCCGCGACCGGGCCAAAAGACCCATGAAAAGGACGTATTATAAAAAACAAATGGTGAAGTTCGATTTGTCGGGCTTCAACCTTCAGCGAACCGACGAAGAATTGTTCAGGGATAACTACCATATGCTGAACCTTCAGCAGCTATCAAAGGCGCAGGATTCTATCAACCAGAAAATAAGTAAGGTACAGGAAAAATATTCCAAAAAAATAAGGCAGCGAAGCATTTATCACTATCAGCGCATGGATACCCTTCGCGCTGATACAATTTTCATTAAAGATTCGCTGCCCGGTTCCATTCTGAGTAACATGGAGCCACAGGAGCGTATTGACATTATCGGACTGGCCTTGTCGTCGGCCCGGAGAGGACAGAGTCAACTTGAGTTCAACGAAAAGCATCTAAGTCGCCAGAAAAGACACTTTCGAAAACATGAGGTGGAGTGGCACCGGAAATTTACTCTCTCATTCGCCTGCATTGTGTTGTTTTTTATCGGCGCCCCCATGGGGGCTATAATCCGGCGAGGAGGACTGGGACTTCCATTGGTGGTGGCGGTATTGTTTTTTGTGTTTTATCACATTCTTTCCATTACCGGCGAGAAATATGCCGAAGCGGGAACTATTCCGGTTTACCAGGGCATGTGGGTTTCCGCGGCGGTTCTGCTTCCGCTGGGGGTTTTATTAATGGTAAAGGCCACTACGGATGCCCCGATTTTGGATGCAGACATCTGGCGTAAGTTTTTCAAGAGAATTTTTAGTAAGTTTAAGCACCGGGATTAATGGAAAACCCCACATAACTGGCTTATGAAAGTATTTTTTATCTGCAATAAATCTCCTTACCCTCATCGCGAAGGCGGTCCAATAGCTATGAATCGCCTGATAGAAGGAATGATAAGGAAAGGGCACCAGGTAAAAGTCCTGGCGATTAATTCCGATAAGTACAATGTCAGTCTGAATGAGGTGCCTGCCGGATATCGTAAAAAAACCGGACTGGAATTGCATTACCTTGACCTGTCAGTTAAGCCCGTCGCAGCTTTTAAAAACTTATTTACCAATCGATCCTATCATGTAGAGCGGTTTGTTTCTAAAAGCTTCAAAGAACGAATTATCCGAATTCTGACCGAGAATGATTTTGATATCATACAGTTTGAAATGCTGTACATCGCACCCTATATCGAAGTCATAAGAAGTATCACGAATGCGCCCATTATCCTGAGGGCACATAATATTGAACATGAAATATGGGACAGGGTGAAGGAGACTACACGGAATCCGCTCAAAAAATGGTACCTGAAACATATTACCAAAACACTTAAGGCTTATGAAGTTGAGGCCCTGCCCAGGTTTGATGGCATTGCCGCCATCACGCAAAGGGATGCCGCTGAGCTGGCAAAATATACTGCTCCCTCAAAGATTACGGATATCCCTTTTGGGATTTATCCCGGCCAGTACCAGGTGTCTGACCCACAAGAGTGGAATTTCCCTTCGCTGTTTCATATTGGATCAATGAATTGGATCCCCAATGAAGAAGGGATGCGGTGGTTTATTGATAGGGTGTGGCCTTTAATTCAGGAAAAACATCCTGATGTAAAACTTTACCTGGCAGGTCGGCATATGCCCTCATGGCTTTTAAACCTAAATGCAGAGAATATAGAAATCGTGGGAGAGGTGGACTCTGCCGCCTCCTTCATCCATTCAATGGGTGTTATGATTGTTCCCCTTCTGTCAGGCAGCGGAATCAGGATTAAAATCATTGAAGGAATGGCGGCGGCAAAACCTATCGTCTCTACAAGCATTGGGGCCGAAGGGATTAATTGCACGCCGGGAGAGAATATCCTGCTGGCGGATTCACCGGATGATTTTTCAAAGGCGGTATCCACACTTCTGAATGACAAGAAAAAAGCGGTGGATATAGGAACCAATGCCCGGAATTTGATAGAGCGGCAGTACAATAATGACACGATAGCTGATAAGCTGGAAGCCTTCTACAGGAAAATTATCGAAGATAAAGAGGGGACATAATTTTTACCGCTTTATTGTTTTTTTAATTTTGCCCTGCACAACAGATGTTACATCATAAACCACATGTATGAGAATTTTCGTCTTGCTCCCGCGCGTTCCCTACCCCATTGAGAAAGGGGATAAGCTCAGGGCCTACCATCAGCTAAAGGTCCTTTCAGAGGAGAACGAGGTCATCGTGTGCGCCTTAAGTGAAGACAAAATTCATCCCGATGCTTATACCAGGCTGATAGATATTGTTGATAAAGTACATTTCATCCCTTTTTCCCGGTGGCATTCCCTGAGTAATATTCTTAAGTCGCTGGTTAATGGCAACCCGTTGCAGGTAGGATACTATACCAATAACACAGCCCGCAGGAAGATTCTTAAGCTGCTGGATTTTTATAAGCCCGATCACATATACGCCCAGCTGGTGAGAGTAGCAGAGTATGTTAAAGATCAGCCCGTAAGTAAAACACTGGATTACCAGGATGCATTCTCATCCAACATCAAAAGACGGGCAAAACAGGAGTTTTTTCTTTTTAAACCGTTGTTTTACATGGAGGCCGACCGGTTGAAAATTTATGAGAGAGAGATTTACAGCTATTTCGATAATGCTACAATTATTTCCGCACCCGACCAGCAGCTTATTGATCATCCTGAAAAAGATAATATTGCTATTATTCCCAATGGAGTGGATACTTCATTTTTTTATCCCCGCTCAAGTGAAAAATCCTACGATATCGTATTTACAGGAAATATGAACTATCCCCCAAATATTCACGGAGCCGAATTTCTGGTAAAGTCTGTTCTGCCTGTGGTTATACAAAAGCACCCTGATATTAAAGTAATGCTTTCGGGGGCTAATCCTCACAGCAGAGTAAAAGCCCTTGCCGGGAATAATGTAAAAGTAAGCGGCTGGGTGGAGGATATTCGCAACAGTTATGCTTCTGCCCGGATTTTTATTGCCCCCATGCAAATAGGAACCGGTTTGCAAAATAAATTACTGGAAGCTATGGCTATGA
Source organism: uncultured Bacteroidales bacterium (assembly GCA_964345255.1). Lineage (GTDB taxonomy): Bacteria > Bacteroidota > Bacteroidia > Bacteroidales > JAIPAH01 > JAIPAH01. Next base: position 12,160 of record CAYFQK010000036.1, read on the forward strand.
AGCTTCCGTGTATCACTTCCGAGCTCGCCAATAGCTCCCTTAATGCAAAGGAAGGAGAAGAAATTCTGATAGGGAATACACCTGATGAATATGCCCACCACATCACAACATTGCTGCAGTATGATGAAAAGCGGGAAACACTTGCGGAAAATGGTTATCAGTTTGTTATGGAGAATTATGACTGGCACCAGGCAACTAAAAAGCTGGAAAAAATAATGCTTAGCTCTACTAATCAAAACGGGTAGCTGATTTTTGGCGTTCTTCGTTTTTTCCTGACTAAATCCAAGGCTTCCTGCCACCATAAAATGTTTTATCTTTGGTAAAACAAAAGTCATTTGTATGTACTATAATTTCAATATGCCCATATCTCCCGAAGACAGGAAATGGGCCCTTCTCGTGCATGTTAGTGCTTTGTCAGGGTTGGTCATTCCGGTGGGAAATATACTGGGGCCTCTGATAATTTGGTTGTTAAAAAGAGAACAATCTCCCTTTATTGATGACCAGGGGAAGGAGGCGCTGAATTTTCAAATATCAATCTTCATTTACTCTATCATTTCTGCAGTGCTCATCATTTTAGGAATTGGGATTATACTCCTGGTTATTCTCGGTTTGATGGCTCTCATATTTGCTGTCATAGCCGGTGTAAAAGCCAATGAAGGGGTGTATTACCGGTATCCGTTTACCCTCAGGTTGATTCAGTAGTGCAGAAAAATGTTATCTTTGTCGACTGTTAATCAAAAAGCCATTTCGCTTATGAAACCGTCCATACCGAGAGGAACCAGGGATTTTGGCCCGGAGATTATGGTGAAACGAAATTATATTTTCGACACCATAAAAAAGGTCTACCAGTTATACGGGTATCAGCCATTGGAAACCCCTGCCATGGAAACCCTGAACACCCTGCTGGGAAAATACGGAGAAGAAGGAGATAAGCTTCTTTTTAAAATACTCAATTCAGGAAATTATCTGGCCAAAGTCGATAAAGACGAACTGCAGCAGGCAGACTCAGGAAAACTGACTTCACGGATTTCGGAAAAAGGTTTAAGATACGATCTCACCGTCCCCTTTGCACGTTATGTGGTTCAGCATCGGGGAGAAATTTCCTTTCCTTTTAAAAGGTATCAGATTCAGCCCGTTTGGAGAGCTGATAAGCCCCAGAAGGGCCGCTACCGGGAGTTTTACCAGTGCGACGCAGATGTGATTGGGTCCGATGCATTGCTCAATGAAGTGGAGCTGACGCGAATTATTGACGAAGTATTCAGACGTTTGGGAATAAGTACCACCATTCATATAAATAACCGGAAAATTCTTTATGGCGTGGCTGAGTGGATTGGTTATACGAATAAGCTTACGGATATAACAGTAGCTATCGATAAGCTCGAAAAAATCGGGATGGATAACGTACAGGATGAATTGCGCGAAAAGGGACTGGATGAACAAGCACTGGAAAAATTGCGGCCCGTGATGGAATTAACCGGAACGAACCGCGAAAAAATCCGGGAGTTGAAATCCCTGCTAAAAGATTCGGAAACCGGACTGGCAGGAGTGGATGAAATAAGTTATATCCTCGATAAGACAACGCTTTTTGAGATGCAATCTGAGATCAAGCTAAACCTTACCCTGGCAAGAGGCCTCGATTATTATACCGGATCGATATTTGAGGTGACGGCTAACGATACAAAAATGGGAAGTATCTGTGGGGGAGGACGATATGATGATTTAACAGGCGTTTTCGGCCTTAGTGAGGTTTCAGGGGTGGGGATTTCTTTTGGCGCCGACAGGATATATGATGTTATGAATTCTGAAGGCCTTTTCCCGCAGGAAGTAACGACGACCACACAAATTCTTTTTGTGAATTTCGGAGAGAAAGAATCCGATTATTGCCTCCCGGTCGTTGAGAAGTTGCGCAATGCGGGAGTGGCAGCAGAGTTATTTCCTCAGTCTGCCAAAATGAAAAAGCAAATGAGTTATGCTAATAACAAGGGAATCCCTTTTGTTGCGCTGGTGGGCGAAGATGAAATGAAAAAGGGGGAGATTACGCTGAAAGACATGGATAAGGGCGAGCAGTCGCGCCATAGCCCTGAGGAATTGGTGAATAAGTTTGTCAGTTAACCGAAAAGAAAATCAATGGCTACACATTATATACACCCCGATGAAAAACTAACCTTTCACCGGGTTTTTGAAATTTATAAGTATGGTTACAAGCTGGCTTTGTCAAAAGAAGCCGGGGAGCGAATTATTCGATGCCGGAATTATCTGGATGAAAAGGCTGGTAAGCAAAACCGTCCGGTATATGGAGTAAACACCGGTTTTGGCTCGCTCTGTGATGTAAAGATCTCGGCTTCCGATCTGGAGCAGCTTCAGGAAAACCTTGTAATGTCGCATGCCTGCGGAACCGGTGATGAGGTGCCGGAAGGGGTTGTTAAAATCATGTTGCTGCTAAAAGTTCAGTCGCTTTCCTATGGTCACTCGGGCGTGCAGCTGGCAACGGTAAAGCGGTTGCTTGATATGTATAACAACGACATCCTGCCTGTCATTTACCAATTGGGTTCATTGGGAGCGTCGGGAGATTTGGCCCCGCTGGCGCACCTTGCATTACCCCTGCTGGGCAAAGGTGAAGTAAACTTCAGGGGTGAAAAACAAAATGCCGGGGAGGTCCTGGAGCAAATGGACTGGGAGCCGATATCTCTTAAATCAAAGGAAGGCCTGGCGTTGCTGAACGGGACTCAGTTTATGGCGGCTTTTGGGGTTTACAGCCTGATTAAATTGTTCCGCTTATCACAGCTGGCTGATATCGCAGGAGCTATATCGCTGGAAAGTTTTGACGGCCGCTCGGAGCCTTTTATCGGGGAGGTCCACCGGATTCGCCAGCAAGAGGGTCAGATAAAAACAGCCGAAATATTCAGAGATCTGCTTGCAGGTAGTGAATTGATTAAAAGGGAAAAAGCTCATGTACAGGATCCTTACTCTTTTCGATGCATTCCACAAGTTCATGGCGCTTCTAAGGACGCGATGAACTATGTGGCCAGGATATTTTCAAATGAGATTAACGCCGTCACGGATAATCCCACTATTTTTCCCGAACAGGATTTAATCGTTAGCGCGGGGAATTTTCATGGTCAGCCCCTGGCTATTTCTCTTGATTATCTGACCATAGCTATTGCCGAACTGGGCAATATTTCCGAAAGGAGAACCTATCAACTGCTGGAAGGCAAAAGAGGACTGCCGTCTTTTTTGGTGGCTAAACCCGGTTTAAACAGCGGCTTTATGATACCCCAGTATACAGCGGCTTCTATCGTAAGTCAAAACAAACAACTGGCAGTCCCTGCTTCCGTCGATAGTATCGTATCCTCCCAGGGGCAGGAAGACCATGTGAGTATGGGCGCCAATGCAGCTACTAAAGCGTATCAATCCATTCATAACCTTGAGCGTATACTGGCCATTGAATTAATGGTGGCAGCCCAGGCTATGGAATTTCGCCGGCCCCATAAATCCTCTCCTTACATAGAAACCTTTCTGAGGGAATTCAGAGCATATGTTCCTTTTATTGAAAACGACCAGGTGCTTTACAAGCATATCGATAAAGCGATAGAATTTGCAAAAGAGGTAAAAATCACTCTTCCCGACGGACTGATTGAAGGGATTTAGGAATTTTGAGTTTTGAATTCTGAATTTTGTGTCCATGCCTGAATAGTGTTGACTTTTTCTTTTTATTGTTAACAATCCTTCACCTTTAATTACTTTTAAATTGTTTCTGACCCTGGAAAATGTTATTTTTGGTAATTCAAAGAGATAGAATTATGAAACCATCAAATGAAAAAATCCTGCATTTACCAATTGTCATAGAGCAGGATGAAGATAACTTTTATGTAGTAAGCTGCCCTGTTTTTAAGGGTTGTCATTCCTATGGCAAAACCATTGACGAAGCATTGGAGAACATAAGAGAAGTTATTGATATGTGTGTTGAAGAGGAATACGCCTCAGACATGAATCGCTTTGTAGGTTTTAGGGAGATGCAGGTATCAATCCAATCATAATCCCTGAAATAAATAGCATGCCGCCACTTCCAGTCATATCAGGAAAAGAATTACTTAAATTTCTGCAGAAAATTGATTTTGTGATCACAAAAGTCAAAGGTTCTCATTATCGACTTAAGCATCAGGACGGCAGGATCACCACAATACCGGTTCATGGCAATCAGGATTTGCCTAAAGGACTTTTGCGAAAAATTATAAGAGAAGATTTAAAAATGAGCCTGGAAAAATTTATTGAACTATGGGAGCAAAATAAATAGAAGTATTTAACCCAATAAGCCCAGGCCATTTTCAGGGAATAAAACTTAGTTGAATTCGCCTAATTTTCTACCTTTACAGCCAAACTCTAATAAAAAAACAGGAATATGACATTAGTAATAGATGGCTCGGGTCTTACTATTAACAAAGTAGTTCAGGTGGCCCGGCATCATGAAAAAGTAGAACTCCACCCCGATGCAGTCAGTCGCATCAACAAGTGCCGCGCCATGCTGGAAGAAAAGATTGAGAAAAACGAAATCATGTATGGCGTCAATACCGGGATCGGGGAATTTTCGGAGGTTGTGCTCGACGACGAGCAGGTCAAACAGTTTCAGAAGTACTTGATTTACAATCATGCGGCAGGTATCGGAGATGCCATGCCTGAAGAGCACGTAAGGGCAGCTATAATCGGACGTATCAACGTTCATGCTCATGGCAATTCAGGCAACAGGCTGGAAATCACTCAGACCTTAATCGACATGCTTAACAAAGAGGTAACCCCTTATGTGTGTCAGAAAGGTTCGGTGGGGGCTTCGGGCGATTTAGCTCCCATGTCGCAAATAGCTTTACTCATGCTTGGGGAAGGAAAAGCCTTCTACAAAGGAAAGCTCATGGAAGGAAAAGCAGCGCTGGATGCAGCAGGAATTCCTGTTCCCGGATTGAAAGCACGCGACGGACTGGCCACCATCAATGGCTCCAATGTCCTTACAGGCATGAGCGCCCTTTTTCTTTATGATGCTAAAAACTTTCTTAAGCAGGCAGAGATTGCCGCGGCCATGTCGCTGGAAGCGCTGAAGGCCAACATGGGGCCTTATAATCCAAAATTACATGAAGTAAGAGGATTTAAAGGAGCGGTAAGAAGTGCCCTGGCCATAGGAAAACTGGTGGAAGGAGGCGATCTGAAAGAGAAGCGGATCAAATGCAAGGTACAGGACGCCTACTCCATGCGCTCGACTCCGCAGGTTATAGGAGCAGCACACGACGCCCTGGCTTATGCCGAATCGCAGGTGGAAATCGAATTAAACGGCGTGGGCGACAACCCGGTTTTCTTTCCCGACGAGGATATGCAGATCAGTGGAGCGAATTTTCAGGGCACGCCCGTGGCAGTTCCGCTGGATATGGCCGGCGCGGCTATTACGATGGTTAGCGTGATGTCGGAGCGCCGTATGAACCGCCTCAACAACCCGGCCCTGAGCGTTGGGCTTCCCGCCTTCCTGACCAAAGGCGCCGGAATGTTTTCCGGACTCATGCTTAGCCAGTACACGGCCGATATGCAAATCGTTGAACAGAGGATTCTGTCCACCCCGGCCTCCATTCAATCCATCCCGGCGGCTGCCGACCAGGAAGATTTTGTTTCCATGGGCATGAATACGGCCCTGAAAAACAACCAGATTCTCGACAATGCCTATGGTATCCTGGGAATAGAGTTTATGGCCGCCGCGCAGGCGCTGGATTTCAGAGAGTATACATTCGGCATAGGCGTCCAAAAAGCTCATGACGTGGTTCGCCGCCATGTGGAATTTCTGGATGTAGACAGACCATTATACGACGATCACAATGCCATGAAAAAGCTCGTTGAAAGCCTGGAAATCCTGCAGGAAGTGGAGAAAGAAGTGGGCGATTTGGAAGGATAAGCGGTTATCTTTTAATTCTTCTCTCAGGTCCGCCGGATATCGAGTGGGTTAGCCTTTGAGTAGTCAAACTTAGCCTTATGGGTAAAAGCGACCAGGTTTTTATACCCCTCTAAATCTCCCCTTCGATAAGGGGAGACTTTAAGAGTGATACGTCTTTAAAAAGACGAGTATAGTGAGCAAAAGCAAAACATAAGATTTTTCCCCACTATCATTAGCTACACCAACCTCTCTCCCTGCTTGTAGGGGGAGATGGAGGGGGTAAAAAGATACAGCCTCGGGATTCACTGCCGGTACCAACCACCTTTCCCCACTACAATGCCAAACCAAAAAGCTGGAAGGTCAGCCCCACCAAAATTCTCATCTACATGCAACTAATTACAATAAATTACAACGAATTACGAGCTTTAGCTCAAATTACTACAAATCACCAATTACAGATTACTAATTACCAATTACCAATCAACAATTTTACTCAAACGCCATGGAATATAACCTGCCGATATTCTGTTGCAATTCACTCTCTGAGATGTATTTACTTTTCCTGAAATACTCTTTTCCTTCCAGGAAAAACAGGATGGCCGGATTAGAGAATATACCATAGTGTGCCGGTATGTCAGGATATTTTTCTGAGTTGATAAAAACAAGTTCAATTTTCGGGAATTCATTTTCAATTAATT
>CAYFQK010000037.1:0-18648 GCA_964345255.1 uncultured Bacteroidales bacterium
CCCGGATGTACTTTCCGGACTATTCATGCTGGCCAATTATGACCGAGCCGAAAACGACAACGTGATCTCGCCCATGGGCTCGGGTTGTTCGCAAACCATGCTTTATCCGTACCTGGAAAAGGATAAGGAAAATCCAAAAGCTTACCTGGGAATGTTCGACCCTTCGGCCCGGCCTTTTGTGGGGAGGGACATCCTGACTTTTGCTTTACCTATGAAACGTTTCGTGGAAATGATTGAAAACATGGAGGAAAGCTTCCTGATAACAGGAACCTGGAAGACCTTAAGCAACCGAATAAAAAATGCAGAATCATAAAAACGAAGAAGCCGGGATTCAAAAAGGCAACCTGGAAGAGAAGTTCAGCCTGTTTTCCGATCACTGGAATCCGAGAATCATCGCTAAACTCAACGGGCAGCATGTTAAGCTGGCGAAACTTAAAGGGGTTTTTACCTGGCATAAGCATGAGGAAGAGGATGAGATGTTTTTGGTAATCAAAGGACAGCTTAAGATTGAATTCCATGATAAAACGGAAGTACTGAATGAGGGAGATTATATCATTATCCCCCAAAAAACAGAACACCGGCCTGTGGCAGAAAAGGAAGTATCCGTGATGCTTTTTGAGCCGGCAACGACGGTGAATACCGGAGAAAAGAGGGATGCGTTTACAAGGGACAACTTAGAGAGAATATAGCTCAAGACCATCAGCCTTCAATTGTGAAACGATTAGGAATCCTGTGGTTTTAAATTGGATTTTTCCTGAAACCGGTGCAATTTTAAGGCGAAAAAAAAATATCATGAAGAAACACAATCTTGGAATCGTTTTAGGTGGAGGAGGCGCCCGCGGTTTTGCTCATCTGGGCATTATGGAAGCGCTTTATGAGCAAAATATCTACCCGGATATTATTTCGGGGGTCAGCGCCGGATCGATTGCCGGGGTATTCCTTGCCGACGGGAAATCTCCACAGCAAACCCTTGAAATTTTGAAAAAGAAGGGACTGTTCTCTTATACCAACATTACCATCCCCAAAACCGGACTTCTAAAGCTGGATGGCCTGGAGCATGAGCTGGAAAACGATATTAGCGTTCAAAGCCTCGAGGAGCTAAAAACACCGCTTTTTGCCGCTGTAGTCAACCTCAACCAGGGAAAGGTGGAATACCTTAATAAAGGCCCTGTCGATAAAGTCATCCTGGCCTCCTCGTCAATTCCCGTACTTTTCGACCCTGTGGAAATGAACGGGCAGCTCTATGTAGACGGAGGATTATTCGACAACGTCCCAGCAGAACCCCTGCAAAACATCTGTGAAAAAATTATCGCCGTGGACATCAGCCCCGTACAACCCATCGAAAAGCTGGATTCATTGGTACAGATTGCCACGCGCACCCTTCAGCTCAGTATGAATGCCACAACGAAGGGGCTAAAAGACAAGTGCGATCTAATCCTCGCCCCCGAAAAATGCAGCGAATACGAAATTCTGAAGGCAAGTCATGCGGATGATTTATTTGAAGTGGGATATACATACACCAAACAAAAAGCCATAAGCGATGAGCTGGACAGGGTGCTGAGTTAAAAAACATATATCGAAAAATATTAAAATTAGGCCTGCAAAAGCATAAAGGCATACAGTAAGAAAGATAAGTGTTGTAAAACCACCATAGCATTTTACCCTGGTGGACATCAGTCTACTAAACAAAATATTGAATATTCCTTGTAAGGTGGGTGCACCTATGCTAATGATTTAATCAACCGAATAATTTCATCAGGATTCATCACGGCTTTGGCCGCTCCTAAGCCAATGGCTACTTTCGGCATCCCGAAAATCACACTTGAACGCTCATCCTGGGCCACCGTATAGGCCCCTTTTTGTCGGAGCTTCAGTAACCCATGCGCACCATCCTGCCCCATTCCAGTTAGAAGAAAAGCATATATTTTTTTGGCATCATACTGCAATACGGAATAGAACAATTTATCTATTGAGGGCCTGACGTGGTTTATAGGTGGCCCCTGCGTTATCCTCACATAAAAACCCTTGCTATCCTGCCTTAATTCAATATGTTTATTTCCGGGGGCTACAAGCACTTTATTATGCATAACCCTGTCACCGTTTTCAGCTTCCTTAACATAAAACAGTGTCTGCATATTCAGTTGTTTAGCAAACAAAAAAGACATATTCTCAGGGATGTGCTGGACCACAACCATCCCGGGAACATCTGCAGACAGATTCTGTAAAATAGAAGAAATTACCGCTGTCCCGCCTGAAGAGGCTCCCATAACAACCAGCTTTTCGGAGGGTTTTTGCGAGGGAAATATATCAGCCTTTTTTTCCTCTTTAGCCGCATGTCCGGGAAAAATCCTGGATACTTTCGAATTAGCTGCGCCCCACATTTTTTCTATCAAATCCCTTCTCCCTTCATTTTCACCCGGTCCGATATCCTTTTTGGAAACAACATCAACAGCCCCTGCCTGAAGTGCTTCCAATGACATCTCTATCTGATTCACATCCTGGTTGGTAACAATCACTACGGGAATGGGATGCTGGCTCATAATTTTTCTAAGGAAAGTAAGTCCGCTCATCCTCGGCATTTCAATATCAAGGGCAATAACATCGGGGGCCTCGCGGCTGATAATCTTCGCTGCTTCATAGGGGTCTCCGGCCGATTGAAGAAGCCCAAAACGATCGTCCGAACCAAAGAGATCTTCGAGGTATTCACGCATATACTTCGAATCATCAACTATCAGAATTTTTCTTTTCTCCCTCATGGTTTAGTTTTTCTTACGCATCTCAGGTACAGGCATGTCACGCATCCTCATCCGGTTTATATAGCGCTGACGAACCGTACCGGTTTGCGTTTCAAAAATAATTTTTCTGCCCAATTCGCCACCTGTGCTTTTGCTTACCACCGGAACCCCATGCTCTGACAGGATATCCAGGGCCGTTTCGATATTTCTCTGACCTATATCATTGCTTCGGGTAGAAGACTCCAAAACATTCCCCCCACCAAATACCTTAGCTATGAGGTCTTTTTTTTCTGACCCCATGGCAAGCATATGTTCCATCAAGCGTTGCACTGCAATATTCCCATATTTTGGGGAGGCCAATCCGCGCCCATTCCAAAAAGGCAACATAAAATGATTCATCCCCCCGGTTTTTTTTACCGAATCAAAAAGACACACTGCCACACAGGAGCCCAGTATAGTATGTATCTCTAACGGTTCCTGAGCTACTTTTATCATGGATGGGTATAAATAATGTTTCAGTGCTTCACTCATCTACAATATCTCCCCGCTTGCATTGCTATCATCAAAAAAAAGATCATCCCCCGAAGCATCAAATCCTTCTATGGGATCATCCGATTCAGGAATTTTTACTGTAAACTTCATGCCCCGGTCGGTATTTTTAGATACGATGGAGCCATCCAGCGTTTCCGTCAACTCTTTACAAATGGACAAGCCAATTCCGCTGCCGGGGTTTAGCGAGTGAATTCGGGTATCCAGTTGACGGAACCGATCGAAGATGACTTCTCGCTGTTCGTCGGATATCTGATCGCCAGTGTTTTCTATCGAAAAATAAAGTACGCTATTGCTGATATCCGCTTTCATATCTATCCGGCTTTTTTCTTTGGAGTACTTAATCGCATTTGATATCAGGTTCGTCATGATCAGCTTAACTTTACCAGGGTCGGTTTTGAATTGTTTTTTATTGGCAGGCATAACCTGCTTATCAAGCGTTAGCCCTTTTCTTTCAAACTCTTGCTCAAAACTTTCCACGCATGTATCGATCAGACTAAGAGGTTGTGTGATGACGATTTCTTTTTCAATCTCACCTGCTTCTATTTTTGCGGCAGTAAACAGATTTCTTAGCTGAAAATCCAGAAAGAAGGCCTCGTTGTATATATGCTCAACCATCCTGCGGGTTTCTGCTTTTTCCTGCAGGTCGGATTTTAATAAATTATCAGCGATGGTTATGATTGTTGTGAAAGGATTTATAATCTCATTTGAGATTCGGGCAATAAAATGACTTTTAAAAGCCTCCGCCTCTTCCAGCTTTTTATTCACATTCGATAGTTGTTTTTGCAAATCCTGCTGGTTTTGGATAGCGCCTCTGAACTCTTCTAACCTGCTCTGAAGGGCCTCAAGGAGTTCTTCATCTCTTATTTTTTTACTCATCATTATGCTTTTCTTTTTCCGACAATTGGTTAAAAATGTTTACCAGGTTTTCTTTTTTGAAAGGCTTAGTTATATAATCATCCATGCCGATATTCAGACATTTCTCCCTATCCTCCGGTACTGCGTTGGCAGTAACGGCTACGATGGGGGTCGGTGACTGATTATTCTCTTTCTCGAGCATACGTATTTTTTCAGTGGCTTCATAGCCATCCATCAAGGGCATATGAATATCCATAAATATAACATCATAGCGCCTTTCTTTTACTTTATCCACGGCCACCCTACCGTTTTCTGCAATATCCACTTCCTGCTTAAGCTGGCGCAGAAGCATGGAAGATACTCTCTGATTTATTTTGTTATCCTCTACCAGCAGAATGCTGAACTGACCATCTGAAAACTTCTTCTCTTCCTGCTCTTTTGACTTTTGCCTCAACTGCTCAGGATCCCCTTTAGTAAGCGCAATATTAAAATAAAAATTCGACCCTTTACCCGGCTCACTATCCACGCCAATATATCCATCCATCATGATAGTCAGGTTTTGTGAAATCGCCAACCCGAGTCCTGTGCCACCATGTTTCCGGGTTGTAGACACATCGGCTTGTGAAAATGCCTTAAACAGCCGCTCCCGTGATTCCTTATCGATACCCACTCCCGTATCAATGATCTCTGAATGAATCTGCCTCTTCTCTTTTTTAGAATCCTTTAGAGAGGCACGAATCGTAATTCCCCCTTTTTCCGTAAACTTAATTGCATTAGATATGAGATTCATATATATTTGTTTTATACGAACGGGATCCCCAACAAGCACCTGTGGCACATCATCGGCTACCTCCAGCTTGAGGTATAAATCCTTTTCTTTTGCCTTTGTCTCAAAAAGAGCCAGCACATCATTAAGATTTTTTCTTATGTCGAACGGGATATTCTCCAGCGTCATCTTACCGGCTTCAATCTTCGACAGGTCAAGGATGTCGTTAATAATTGTCATCAGCAAATCGGTGCTCGATTCAATAATGCTAACATAGTCTTTTTGCTGGGTGCTAAGCGAAGAAGCTTTCAACAGATCGACCACTCCCAGGATTCCTGAAATCGGGGTCCGTATTTCATGGCTCATATTGGCCAGAAACTCACTTTTCACTTTAGAGCTCTCCTCTGCCTGCTCCTTGGCCTGCATCAAGTTTTCTTTGTAGCGTTTCAGTTCGATGTGGTTGTTAATCCGGGCCTTAAGCTCGGCATCCTTAAAAGGCTTGGTCACATAATCCATTGCGCCCTCCTCAAACCCTTTAATGATGCTTTCTTCATCATCTTTAGCAGTGATAAATATAACAGGGATTGTTTTGGTTTTTTTATTCTTTTTTAGCTCCCTGTTCACCTCAAAGCCGTCCATGCCAGGCATTAAGATATCCATCAGGATGAGGTCAAAAGGATTGGCTCGCGCTTTTTTTAATGCTGCTTCCCCGCTAGCAGCTGTGGCAATTCTTAAATCCTGATCACTAAGAATGTCTTTTATCATATCCAGGCTGGCCTGGCTATCATCCACAATTAAAACATTGTATGCCTCTGAGTTATTCATTGTTGTTCTTTTGATTGTTTTTGAAAAATATTTGGTCCACGGTTAATAAGGGGCAGATTAAGTCCGAGGATATTTTCTGAATGCCCGATAAATAAATATCCCCCTTCATTTAAATAATGAATGATTCGTTTCAACGTCCTATGCTGAACTTCTTTGTTGAAATAAATCAATACATTTCTAAAAAAAATGATATCGTACTGGCCATCCAGGTGATAATGGGTATCCATTAAATTAAGATACCTGAATGCCACTTTTTGCCTGAGAAGTGGTCCAACCCTAACAAGAGGCTTTTCTGCGTTTTTGTTTTTCAGTAAATACTTTTTTCTGAGCATTTGGGGGATATCCGTGATATTATCCTTCTTATAAACAGCCTTGGCCGCTCGCTCGAGCATCGGGCCAGAGATATCCGTACCCAGAATAGAGTAATCAAATTCGGGATGGTACAGCCGCATTTCCTCAAGGATAATAGCCAGCGAATAAACCTCTTCTCCACTGGAACATCCTGCACTCCATACCTTTATGTTTTGTTTTATGTTTAAAAGTTGAGGTATGATTCGTTTTTCCAAATAATCAAAATGGACTGGTTCGCGAAAAAAATCGGTTTTGTTTGTGCTGATGAAATTCAGCAGGTAAAGCGTTTCGTGTTCCCCCTGCTTCGGATCGAATACATAATCACAATAGGTTTTGAAATCATTCATCCCCAGCTGATACAATCGTTTTTTCAACCGGCTTTGCAGCATAACTTTCTTGTGATCCGGCATTTTTATACCACTCTCATTTTCTATGAGAGCGGCCAGTCTCCGAAAATCACGATCACTGATAGTGGCCTTATATGCTTGTTCAAAAAACCCGGAATCCATTTCTTTTAATATTGTTCATACTCCTTGTCCATATCGTCGTCTTTATCCAGGTCGTAGTTTATTCCCTTCTTACCCTTTTCAGATGGTGCAAAGTTTTGCTGTTTATTTTTCCACTGTTGCTGGTCTCTGGCATGTTCATTCTTTATCTGCCTCAACGCTTTTTCGTTTATCTGGAAAAACTGAATCACATCATGCAATTGCTGCGCTTGCGAATCCAGTTCCTCGGAACTGGTAGCCATCTCTTCCGAGGAGGCCGCGTTACTTTGCGTTATCTGGTTAAGTTGCTGGATGGTGTTGTTAATTTGTTCTCCGGCAGAATTTTGTTCCGTACTGGATGAAGAGATATCGCGAATCAGGCTGGTGACCTGCTCCAGCTGCGGCAGCATCTCAATAAGAAGATTCCGCGTTTTGGATGTTATTTCCACGCTGGAAGAAGAAAGCTTATCAATTTCCTCTGCCGCCTGCCGGCTTCGCTCGGCCAGCTTGCGCACCTCTGTAGCTACTACCGCAAAGCCTCTGCCGTGCTCTCCGGCCCTGGCTGCTTCCACTGAAGCATTCAAAGCCAGGATATTGGTCTGATAGGCAATATCGTTGATAATAGTAATTTTATCGGCGATCGTCTTTATTGCATCAAGGCTCTCCTTGGATGAATTCCCCAGAGAATCGATATTTGAACTTACCGAATTAGCTATCTTCTCGGCCTCTTTAGCGTTCTCGGTGTTCTGCTCGACGTTGGAAGCCATTTCCTCCATGGAGGAAGATACTTCTTCGGTGGAAGAAGCCTGCTCGGAAGCGCCCTGAGAAAGTTGCTGTGAGTTGTTGCTGAGTTCCTGGCTGGCGGTTTTAATATTATCCGCGCTGGCAATTATGCCCCCGGTAATTTCAGTCAATTTTTGAAGAGTATACTCCATCGACTTGGCAATGCTGCCAAATTCATCGCGGCGGTTTTTTATTTGCTCTTCAAACTGCATGTCCAGTTCACCTTTGGCTAGTTTCTCAATTTTATCAGTTAGTTGATTGAGGGGGGTCTGAATAAACCGGGAAGTAAAGTAGAAAATACTTACAAAGGCGAGAACGCCCACCGGGCCAGCCCATATCAAATGTTTGATACCAAGAAAGCCCACAGTATAGGCCAAAAACACAATCGCGATAACAGGACCAATAGCTATGATCCCAAATTTGAAAAGAACAGACTCTTTATACACGGCCCTTAATATCCCGATAGCCAGCGGAACCAGAACGACGACCAAAACCAATGCAAATACCAGCAATTGATTCTGTTGCACAAATTCATTCATAATATTATTCTTTTTGGTTTTCTTTAATTTGATTTATCTCGGTAACTTCTTTCTGGCTGAATATTTCGTCAATATCCAGCATTAAAATAATCTCTTCGTTTCTATTAATCACCCCCTTCACATAATCAGGATTAAGATTAAGCCCCATATCCGGAACACGCTCCACCTGGTCTTTCTTAACCTCTATCACATCCCTGGCTTTATCCACAATGAGGCCGATCCTGAAATTATCCTGTTTGGCATATATTTCTAAAACGATAATACAAGCATCTGCAGTACGCGCTGTCTTTTTCATGCCGAATTTTATCCTGGAATCAATCACAGGAAGCAGCTCGCCGTGGACATTAATTATACCTTCAAGGTATTCCGGTGTCTCGGGAATGCGCGAGGGAGTCATTAACTCAAGGACATTGGCTACGCGCAAAACTGGTACGGTGAAGGCCTCCTCATTGACCTGAAAAACGAAATAGGTTGTATTTTGCTGCTTTTCTTCTTCCATGATCTGTTGCTTTTTAACTCCTTCCATTTTTTAAAATCTCACTTTTTTGCTCAATAAACTTTCTTATGTCTAGCACATAAGCTATGGTGCCATCGCCCAGCAGACACCCTCCCGAAAAAACGTTAAGTTCCTGGAGGTATTTCCCCAAAGGTTTTAGCACCACCTGGTTATTACCCAATACCTGGTGTACCACAAAGCCATATTTTGTATGATGATGCTCGACAATAATCACAGGATAGCTCTGCTCCTCTTGCCCGTCATTTTGGGGTATATCAAAAAACATTGGCATACAGGGGATGCTTTCTCCCTTTAAGGATACTATGCTGTTATGTTTGCTAAGGAAGTTGCCTTTAATCGTCTCAATGCGATCAATAACAGTTAGGGGGATGATGAAATACAGGTCATTAACCCGTGCCAGCAATCCATCTACAATTGACAAGGTGAGGGGAATAATCAAGGTTATTGCCGCTCCTTTTCCTTTCTTTGATTGCACCTGTACGTCGCCATTAATTTCTGAGAGGCGGCTGCGAATTACGTCCATCCCAACCCCTCTGCCGCTTACTCCATCCACATTTTCTGTTGTTGTAAACCCCGAACGGAATGTAAGCTCCAGTAGCTCATCGTCCGTCAATTGACTGTCGCGTGATAAAAAACCTCTTTGAATAGCCTGCTTCCTTATTCCTTCAAGGTCAAAGCCGCGCCCATCATCACTAATTTCGATGTGCACTTCCGGTCCGGAGTAAAAGGCCTTCAGCATCAGCGCCCCATGAGCGTTTTTTCCTTTACTTACGCGTTCGTCTTCATTTTCAATGCCATGGCTGATGCTATTGCGCAGGATGTGTAATACGGGTTCATTAAGATGTTCAATAATTGTTTTATCAAGCTGAGTCTCCTCGCCTTCGGTATAAAACTCCACTTCTTTTCCCTGCTCCCTGGACAAATCCCTTACCAACCTCCTGAAGCGCAAAACCACAGAACTCAGGGGAACCAGGCTAATATCGAAGGCGACTTCCCTAAGCCGCCCTGTTAACTTCTCAAGGTTCTCGCGGACCTCATCCAGCTCACTATTCTGCAACTTCATTGCCAGCATGGAGAGTTGTGATTCAAAAGTCACCATCTCTCCCACCACGTTTATCAGTTTATCGATTTTGGAGGAAGCCACTTTTATAGATTGCACATCCCCCGACATTCTCTGAGGGCCTTGCTTCTTTGATTCTCCTGATGGGCTCTCCAGATTTCTGAGCTCTTCAAGAGGCAGCTTTTGGTTGTTCTTAAAATTTTCAAGTTTTTCCCGCACCTGCGGATTTTCCAGGAGGTCTCCCCCGGCCAGTACTTCAATTGAAATCTCGCTTTCATCCTCTACAAAAAGAAATACTTCTCTTATATCTTCTTTTCCCGATGAGGTTACAAGAACAATTTCCCAGGAAAGATAGCATCGCTCAGGCTCAAGCTTGTGAATGACCGGAAGCTTCCCTGCCCTGGCAAAGACTCTTCCCTTGCCAAGATTCATTAATTCATCAAGAAGATATAGCGGATTGGTCCCATTATCCAGGATATCCAGCGAGGGTTTAAAAGAAATATAAAATGTTTGGGTGCTTTTCTCTGTTTTATGATCACCTCGCTCTGCTGTTCCTATTGTACTTTTCTTTCTGTCCAGCAATGATTTTATTTTGGCGAGCGTATCCTCAAAGTCCTTGTTATCATCAAGCTTATCATCAGCGTCAATAAGGCCCTTAAGAATATCCACCGAACGAAATGTCAGAGAAATAATTTCGTCGGTAATCACAAAAGTTTTGTTACGAATCTTTTCATAGAGGTCTTCCATCTGATGGGTAAAATCATTCACATGCTTGAAACCAAACATCGCAGCACCCCCTTTAAGAGTGTGCATTGCCCTGAAGATACTATCCACCGCCTCATTGTCGGTCTTGTTTTTTTCCAGTTCAAGAAGACTTGCTTCTATTGTCTCCAGGTATTCACGGGCTTCCTGCTTAAAAGTATTTATAAACTCTTCTTTTCCCATCAGCGCAGTACTTTTTTGAGGGCTTTTACAAGCTTCTCCGGCTGAAAGGGTTTAACAATCCAGCCGGTGGCCCCCGCTTTCTTTGCTTCCTTTTTTTTGTCGAGTTGTGATTCGGTCGTCAGGAAAAGTATGGGAACCCCTTTATACGAATCAAAATTTCGTATCTCGCGGATAAGCTCCAGCCCATTCATAATCGGCATATACAGATCAGTAACAACCAGTTTAAACTTATCTTGTTCCTCCTTAATTTTTTCCAGAGCTTTACTACCGTCGGCTGCAGTTACCACCTCGTACCCTTCCTGCCTCAGCGTATAGCTAACTACATCCCGTATGCTCTCTGAATCATCAACGACTAAAACTTTTTTTGACATAATTCTATTTTATTTCAATGAAATTATCCAATCCCGCGTTTTCAATTAAAGACTTCTGGTCATCATCTACTGAAAGCGTCACGGAAACATTTTTTTCAGGGATATTGGCAGCTGACATAAGAACCTGTAGTACAGGCAAATTCACATCTTCTTTCAAATTCATAGCGATATTGACATTTTGAGCATCTTTCATTTTTTGAATAAGGCTCTTTCTCAGCTCTTCACTGTCAGCTATCTCAATCATTCCGGCCACACTTATACTGGTCGTATCGTTATCGTATGTTGCTTTAATCGTAAATTTTTCGTCCATGGGTAAAGTGATATTTAGCTGTTTTCCGCAGTGAATAAAACATAAATATAGTAAAAAAAGTACAACTGAAAAGCAAAATCGCACCTGCTTTAAAGCAATATCTTTAAGCTGAACCTGCAACTCCTTATTATTCGCTGATCAGTAATAATAAAGGTAAGTTATTTTTTTAATGCTTTATGCACCCAGCTAACTCTTAAGGATAGTTTAACTTTTTATAAGAAAATCTATGGCTTTATCACTTTATCTGTCGCAAGTATTTGGTTACTTTGTGGTCATAAAACAGAAGTAGAAAATTAATTATGATAAGGAATAATATTCTGATCAACACATTCATTTTGATTTTTGCAGGCTTCCTGGTAACTTCATGCTCTTCGGTCAGGCACAGCCATTGGTATAATCCCGGAAATAACAAATCACAAAAAGAGCTATCGCCCGATTCTTATTCTTACAATAATTCCACCGGAATGATGTATAGAATTGCAAATAGTAAAGACTCTCTCTATATTGATTTAAAATTTCCGGACCAGTTAACACGAATGAAGGTAATGGGGTTTGGGCTCACGGTGTGGATTGATCCTGAAACAAAAAATAACAAACGGTTTGGAATTAAATATCCTTTAGGTAATCGCAAACAAGTCATGCGGCGAGGGATGAATCCCGGAGAGGCAGATGTTAAAGAAGGGGAGCATGGTATGCTGCAGATTGATTATTCAGGAAACAAAAAGAAAAAAGCCAGCCTCCGGCCAAAATTAATCAATAAAGAAATGAAACTCCTGGGATTTTCAGGCCCCGGCAGTGTGATGAAAGAACCGTTAATGCACTCAGATATAAGAATTGGTATGAGGTATGGGAAAAGCCAATCATTAACCTATCATTTGGCACTACCCCTGCAACGCATAACAAGTGTGACGCCCCTTGGAAGTGATTCCCTTGTAAGCATTGGGTTTGTAACGGGCCATATGGACCCGGATAAGAAAAAACAAGAAAGAAGACGTCCGTCAGTTGGAGGCGGAGGCGGTATGCCCCCAATGGGCGGAGGAGCCCCGCCTGCATCTTCAGGACGACAGATGATGGGGAGAAGAGACCATCCTCTCGCCAAGCGGGCTATGTTATGGCTGAAAAAGGTTAAGTTGGCCTCAAAACCCGACGGTAGGAATTAGTCTGTCGTTCACCTATAACTACCTGCATGTCATACTAGTTTACTCTTTAAACAACGCACCGGTTTTCACGAAGTAAATGTTGAGATTTCCATTCCCAGGGCTGCATGCAGGCCATAGCGATATTATCGTTATGTATTAAGAAATAAAGGGAGCCGCTGGGACTGACAGGGAGGGATAACTGATCTTGATTTGTTGTATTATAAGTATACAACAAACCCACCCTGAGATTGACTTAAACCTTCCCTCTTTCCGATTGTTATATTAGCGTTCAGACCAGTAAGGGTAATTTCCGATCAATGGATTATTTTTAATAATTTCGCATTAAAACAAGTGGATAAATTAATAAAACTGATAAGTTTATGAATTACGATTTAATCGTTATTGGCAGCGGACCAGGAGGGTATGTTGCTGCCATCCGTGCTTCTCAGCTCGGAATGAAAGTAGGCGTAGTAGAACATGAAAATCTGGGCGGTATTTGCCTGAATTGGGGATGTATCCCAACCAAAGCCCTTTTGAAAAGCGCCCAGGTTTTTGAATATGCGCAGCACGCCAAAGACTATGGCGTAAAAATCGGTGGAAAGATTACACCCGACTTTAAAGGCATGATAGACAGAAGTCGCGGCGTGGCCGACAGCATGAGCAAAGGCATAGAATTTCTCTTCAAGAAAAACAAAATCGATTCCATCGAAGGACATGGTCGCCTGACTAAAGACAAAAAAGTTGAAGTAGAGAGCAAAGACGGCAAAAAAGAGACGTACGAAGCAAAAAACATTATCCTGGCTACCGGCGCGCGGGCAAGACAATTGCCTGATCTG
Organism: uncultured Bacteroidales bacterium; assembly: GCA_964345255.1. Taxonomy (GTDB): domain Bacteria; phylum Bacteroidota; class Bacteroidia; order Bacteroidales; family JAIPAH01; genus JAIPAH01. The sequence goes on from CAYFQK010000037.1 coordinate 13,070, forward strand.
CCCATTGACGGGGAAAAAATTATCGGTTACCGTAAAGCCATGACCCTTGAAAAACAGCCTGAATCCATGGTAATAGTGGGATCGGGAGCGATCGGGTCAGAGTTTGCCTATTTCTACAATGCCATCGGAACAAAAGTCACACTTGTTGAATACATGCCAAATGTGGTTCCTGTGGAAGATGAGGACGTCTCCAAGCAGCTGGGACGCAGCTTCAAGAAAGCCGGCATTAAAGTGATGACTAACTCTTCTGTAGAATCTGCCGACACCAGCGGTGAGAAAGTTAAGGTAAAGATCAAGACCAAAAAAGGCGAAGAGGAAGTCGAGGCCGATATCGTGCTCTCTTCTGTAGGAATTACTGCAAATATCGAAGATGTGGGACTGGACGCAGCCGGTGTAAAAACCGAGAATGGCCGAATTATTGTCGATGATTTTTACAAAACAAACGTGGATGGCGTTTATGCCATTGGCGACACCATCGCCGGGCCGGCGCTGGCTCACCTCGCCTCCCATGAAGGCATTACCTGTGTAGAAAAAATCGCGGGAGAAAATCCCGAGCCCATTGACTACGGCAATATCCCGGCCAACACTTACACCGTACCAGAAGTTTCTTCTGTGGGGATGACGGAAAAGCAGGCTAAAGAAGCCGGTTACGAGCTCAAGGTAGGCAAGTTTCCTTTTACAGCATCAGGGAAAGCCAAAGCCGCCGGTCATGCCGATGGTTTTGTGAAAGTGATTTTCGATGCCAAATATGGGGAATGGCTCGGTGCCCATATGATTGGCGACAGCGTGACGGAAATGATTGCCGAAGCGGTAACCGCCCGCAAACTGGAGACTACAGGCCACGAGATTATAAAGTCAGTCCATCCCCACCCCACCATGTCGGAGGCTGTGATGGAAGCGGTAGCTGCTGCTTATGACGAGGTGATACATATTTAAGAGCGTAATTGCGCAGGTCTTTAGGCGCTTAAGCAATTAGTTGGCAAAGGGCAGGTGGCAGTTGACAAATAAATAAAATTGCCTGCTGCTAATTGCCTACTGCCAACTTATTATAAATCCCAAATCTTCCCTATCTTCGTTTCCGGAAAACAAAAATACCACTATGGAAGTAATCAAGACAAGCATACCGGACGTTCTTATCCTCAAGCCTAAAGTATTTGAGGATGACCGGGGCTATTTCTTTGAGTCGTATAACAAGGAAAAATTCCTGCAGCACGGGCTGGATCAGAATTTCGTTCAGGATAATGAATCCAAATCCGTAAAGAACGTAGTTCGTGGCTTACATTTTCAGTCACCGCCTTTCGCTCAGGGTAAGCTCGTGCGCGTGATGAAAGGTGCGGTACTGGACGTGGCAGTCGACCTGCGCCGCAACTCCCCTACCTACGGCCAGTGGACATCCGTTGAACTTACCGAAGACAACAAATGGATGTACTGGGTACCGCCGGGATTCGCCCACGGTTTTGCAACGCTTGAAGATGATACGGTGTTCTTTTACAAGTGCACTAACGTATACAATAAAGCCTCTGAAGGGAGTATTCGCTGGAATGATCCGGATTTAGGTGTCGACTGGAAGCTCGAAAATCCCATCCTCTCGGAGAAAGACCAGAAAGCGCCGCTGTTCAAAAATTTTGAAAGTCCATTTAGTACGATTTCAGAGAACAGATAAGAAAAACCAAGGTTATCCAAAAAGCTTCTTCACCCTGGCATGCTGGAAATAAACATTGGTGACTTTTTGGAGGGCCTCAAAATCAACATTATCCGAAAGCTACTGTGGGAAGAAAGATATTGTCCTTTAAATGAAGGACTGAAAGTCATCGTTTCGTATCACCCTAAAATCCGCAGGTCATATTTAAAATTGCCACCAATTCACGAATTTAAGACGAATTGTTTTTACCTGAACAGATGAAACAAGCATTCTTTAATTCGTTAATCATTCGTGCCTGCCCTTGCCGATCAGGCGGGCATTCGTAGCTAAACTTGCGGATTTTAGGATCACACGAAAACCGTCAAAGACAACCTGCATTGCCCGGTTTGCAATACAAAGGAAATGCGGTATATTTCTGTGGCTTTGTCCAGCTTTTTTTATCAATCATTCACCTCTCATATCTTTTCACAGGCTTGAAAGAAAGTCAATGCTCATTTTTTCTTAACATTTGGATGAACGATACATAAAACACTATATCGTTAATAGTTGTTAGGTAGGTAATAAATCAAAATCAAGAAAATATGGAAAAAACAAATGAAAGCAAATGCCCTCATCCTCATGGGGAAGCGATGCATGATTCAGGGGGCGGGACACCTGATAAAAAATGGTGGCCCAACAAGCTGAACCTGGATATCCTGCGCCAGCACTCACGTGAAGCTAACCCTATGGATAAGGATTTTAATTATGCCGAAGAATTCAAAAAACTGGACCTTAAAGCCTTGAAGAAAGATCTCCAGGAGCTGATGACTAACTCCAGGGACTGGTGGCCGGCAGACTGGGGCCACTATGGACCACTTTTTATTAGAATGACCTGGCACAGCGCAGGCACCTACCGTATAGCTGACGGTCGCGGTGGCGGTGGCACAGGAAATCAACGCTTTGCCCCGATAAACAGTTGGCCGGACAATGTGAGCCTTGACAAAGCAAGACGCTTACTATGGCCCATTAAACAAAAATATGGAAAGAAAATATCCTGGGCCGATCTAATGATCCTGGCAGGGAATGTAGCCATGGAATCCATGGGCTTTCAAACCTTCGGTTTCGGAGGCGGCCGCGAAGATATTTATGAACCGGAAAAGGACATTAACTGGGGCCCCGAAGGAGAGTGGCTGGCCGATGAGCGCCACGACGACGAAGGCAATCTCGCAGGGCGTCTTGCCGCTGACCATATGGGGCTGATTTATGTCAACCCGGAAGGCCCTAACGGCGAGCCTAGTCCTTCAAAATCAGCACTATACATTCGTCAGTCGTTTAAGCGCATGGCCATGAACGATTATGAGACAGTGGCGCTGATCGCCGGCGGACACACCTTCGGTAAAGTCCACGGCGCTGCTCCTGAGGAGCACAACGGCCCGAACCCGGAAGCCGCACCTATCGAACAACAGGGCCTCGGCTGGAAAAACGACTACGGAACCGGAAAAGGAGCCGATACGATTACAAGTGGCCTCGAAGGCGCCTGGACCAATAAACCCACAAAATGGGATATGGGCTACTTTGAGAATCTATTCGGGTACGAATGGGAGTTAATAAAAGGACCCGGAGGAAAATACCAGTGGACCCCGAAAGATGAAGCAGCAAAAGATGCGGTGCCGGATGCGCACATTGAGGGCAAGAAGAATGCCCCTATGATGCTTACGACCGACCTCGCACTAAAGGTGGACCCGGATTACGAAAAGATAACAAGGCACTTCTGGGAGAATCCCAAAGAATTTGAAGATGCTTTTGCACGGGCATGGTTTAAGCTCCTGCACCGCGATATGGGACCAAAATCCCGTTATCTCGGGCCGGAAGTTCCTGAGGAAGACTTAATATGGCAGGACCCGGTTCCGGAAGTAGACCATGAACTCATCGATGAACAAGATGTACAAGAGCTGAAAGGGAAAATCCTCAAATCCGGATTGTCTATCCCTGAGCTGGCATCCACGGCATGGGCCTCTGCATCTACATTCCGCGGATCGGATAAGCGCGGTGGCGCCAATGGTGCCCGCATAAGGCTGGCCCCGCAGAAGGATTGGGAGGTAAACAACCCTAAGCAGCTGGCTAAAGTATTGAAAACGCTTGAGAACATTCAGCAGGAATTCAACAACGCGCAGTCAGGCGATAAGAAAGTCTCCCTTGCCGATATTATTGTGCTGGGCGGTAATGCAGCTGTTGAAAAAGCAGCCAAAGAATCCGGTCACAACATTACTGTGCCGTTTTCACCCGGACGTACCGATGCCACAGATGAGCAGACAGATGTGGAGTCTTTTGAAGTGCTCAGGCCCAGAGCCGACGCCTTCAGGAATTATAAGGATAAGAACGCCAGATATATTACGGAGGACATGTTAATAGATAAAGCTCAGCTATTGACCTTAACAGCTCCTGAAATGACCGCTCTCATAGGCGGAATGCGCGTACTCAATACGAACTGGGATGGCTCGAAGCATGGCGTGTTCACCCAAAAGCCGGAAGTTCTGACAAACGACTTCTTTGTCAATTTGTTGGATGACATGGAAACAGAGTGGAAACCCACCGATGACAAGTGCGAAATTTTCGAAGCAACTGACCGGGCGACGGGCAAAAAGAAATGGACCGCCACCCGTGCTGATTTGATCTTTAGTTCCAATTCGGAACTCCGCGCGCTGGCTGAAGTCTACGCAGAATCAGACGGTCAGGATAAGTTCGTTAAAGATTTCGTAGCAGCCTGGAGTAAAGTAATGAATCTGGACCGCTTTGAGCTGGAATAGTAATCACGAAGATTGAACACCACTCCCATTCTATCATGCAGGAACGCCTGATAGTAGGCGGGCAAATTAAACTCAGCCGCCCGAAAGAAATTTCCTTTCGGGCGGTTTTTATTTGTACTCATCTTATCCCACATGGGAGCAGATTATCCTCTTATGCATAGTCATTTCACATCCCTATTAGAAATGATTTCTAAAAAAACCAAAACTCGTATAAAAAATCGATGGAGACGATTATATTTATCAGGCTTTAGTCAATACAATTCAAGAGTAAAGTGAAAAATCAATACCACTATACGAAAATACCAGGTTAATCGAACAACTTATCAGCTAAAAGCAAGGGCAGGAAAATCACTTTTTAGAAAAATCCCTGCCCTTGCTGTGAATAATCAAAATTACCGCTGAGTAGTCGCCTAGCTCTTATTATACACTTTCAGCACCGTTTCGCGCAAGGCTTTTCCCGATTCGGTGAAAAGATGAAAGATATTGCCGGCAATCGTTTCAGGCTTTACCCACTTGCTGAAATCCGCATCCGGCATGGCTTCGCGGTTGGGTGGGGTATCGATTAAGCTGGGCATAATGATCGAAGACGTAATGCCGGTGTCTTTCGACTCTTCGTTGATAATATCGGAAAGGTATTGCACCAGCCGTTTGGAGAAACCGTAAGCAACGACTCCTATGGCGGCCTTTGAATCCAGCGCCGGGCGCGCTCCTATCATCACAATCTGCCCGCTTTTTCCTTTGGACTTCAGCTTTTTGAAAACGGCTCTCGACGAATTGTAAGCTGTGGTGAAATTGAGCTTGTACATTTTCTCCACCTGTTCCAGCGGGGTCTTTTCAAATGTACCCATTCCAAAACCACCAACGGTGAGTACCGCTCCGTCAAATTCACCGGCATTTTCGATGGCTTCAAAAGTTTTGTCTTCATCCATCAAATCAGCCTGGTGCACCTCCAGGTTGGAGTCTTCCATAAAGTCCGGGCTGGTGCCGGGTGCGATAAATCCTATTACTTTGTATCCTTCCTCCAGAAATTTCCGTGTAACGGGCTGGCCGAGATTTCCATTGGCTCCGGTTACTAAAATTGTTTTGTTCATAATGGTTGGTGTTTAGTAAAGATACAACGAATGAAAGGGTTTTGTTCAGCTAAAGAAAGC
>CAYFQK010000038.1:0-18621 GCA_964345255.1 uncultured Bacteroidales bacterium
TATTTAAATACAAACATATGAGGGCAATGTGTTAAATGTATGTGATATAGGTCACAAATCGCGCAAAATTGTAATCTTTCCCCGGCTGAGGCTGATAAAATTGTTTTTCTCGAGTTGTTTAAGCAGTCTGGATATGACTTCTCTGGCCGTTCCTGCCTCGCAGGCTAGTTGCTGGTGAGTGATTGGCAGCTTATTGCCGTGTTTTTTCTTTCAAAATTCTTATTATTGCCAAAGTGATAAGCAATAAAAGTTTGTTTGATAAGTTATTTTATTTTAATTTATAAGAAAGATACAGAGGTATGATTAAGAATTTTTTTACCCTTATAATTGCCGCTTTTTTGATAGCACCTGCTTTATCACAGCAACCCGGCTTCGATCAGTTTTATGACCATTTACCATACAGCAAGACCATCTCCCTGGCTTTTGACGATAATAAGGTATACGCCGCTACTCCATACAGCCTTTTTACCTATAATAAAAATGACAACAGTGTCGACCCATTATCCAAGATTGAAGGGTTAAATGATATTGATATTAGCTGGATCGACTATAATAAGCAGGAAAATGCGCTTTTTGTTGCGTATTCAAATACCAATATCGACCTGGTAAAAGAAGATGAGATTATCAATATCTCCGATATCAAGCGCCAGCAAATTTTGGGGAACAAAACCATCAATGAGATTTACATGAGGGGGAAGTACGCCTACCTCGCCTGTGGTTTTGGAATTGTGGTTGTTGATATTGCGCGTGAAGAAATTTATGACACTTATAAAATAGGACCCGATGGAAGTTTAATCAATGTCTATGATTTTACTTATCATCCTGCGGATAATCATTTTTATGCAGCTACGGAATCAGGGATTTATTCGGCTGATGCCGACAGCCCTAACCTGGCACATTTTATTTACTGGAATAAAGACACTACTTTAAATAACCCTGATGCAAGATATAACCAGGTGGTTTCGCACAATGACTACATTGTAACGAATCAAAGCGGTGATGAGTATGATGATGATACGCTTTTTTATACCAACGGAAGTCAATGGCAAAACGTAGAGACTACCAACCATACTAATGCGTTTAATCTCCGGAGCACAGGGGATAAGCTGCTGATTTCCTATGATTTTGTTGTGCACTATTATGATGATCAAATGCAATATGTTGATCATATTTTTTCATATGGTGATGGGCTGGGCGGACCTGACCCGAATGATTGCTGGCAGGATGAAGACGGCATTTACTGGATAGCAGATAGTAAAAAGGGGCTTGTAAGAGCAAAAGGGAATTTTGATGTGGAATTGATTCAACCTTCAGGACCTGCATACCCCAACTCTTTTGATATGGCAGCTTTTGGCAATGATGTGTGGGTGGCCTCCGGTGGTTATCAAAGTGATTGGTCCCCTTCAGGGCTGCGAAATGGTGTGTACTCTTTTACCGGCAATAGTTGGGAATCATACAATGCGGGCAATACGCCTGCATTTGATACCATCAGAGATGTGGTTACCGTAGAAATAGAACCGGGTACCGGAGAACGTATTTACATCGGCTCGTGGACCAGAGGGTTGCTTGAGTTTACAAATGAAGGGCTGCAGAACATCTACAACAAGAATAACAGCACCCTTCAGGGTAACCTTGCCGCACCGGGATATGTGCAAGTGAGCGGTCTGGGATACGACGACGAAGGGAATCTCTGGGTAGCTAATACCGGCGTAAATGAGGTTTTATCGGTCAAAAGAAATAACAGCGAGTGGAAGTCATTTAATCTGGGGTCACAAACCAGCGGCAGTTTTATCGGGGAATTAATTGTGGATGATTATAACCAGAAATGGATTATTATGCGGGGCCATAAGATTTTGGTCTTTAATGAAAACGGGACTATCGATCAGACGGGCGATGACCAGGTGAGAATCCTTACTTCTGCCCAGGGAAATGGCAGTATTCCAGGCTCCAGCGCAGTGCATTCCATCCAAAAAGACAATGAGGAAAATATATGGATAGGAACCGATGAAGGCGTGGGAGTTATATACAACCCTGAAGAGGTTTTTACCTCAAATATTTCTGCCGAACGCCCCAAGGTAGAAGTGGAGGGATATGTGCAATATCTTTTGAGTTCGGAGACAGTGACGGCCATAGCCGTTGACGGGGCTAACAGGAAATGGTTTGGCACGCGGAGAGCCGGCGTTTTTCTGATGTCGGAAGACGGAACGGAACAGATAAAACATTTTAATATCGATAACAGCCCGCTGTTTTCAAATGAGATCAATACCATCACAATTAATGAAGATGGAATGGTTTTCATAGGCACGTCTAAAGGAATCATTTCTTATAAAGGGCAAGCCACCGAACCTAAGAAAACGAATAAAGATATTTTTGTGTATCCCAATCCAGTGACCAAAGGATATGATGGCCCCATTGCTATAAAAAACCTGGTGAAAGATGCCAACGTTAAGATTACTGATATTAGTGGAAACCTGGTATATGAAACGTTTGCTGACGGCGGCCAGGCCATTTGGAATGGTGCGAATTTTAATGGGGAAAAGGTGAAAAGCGGCTATTACCTGGTTTTTGCTTCCAATGATGACGGAAGCGAGACCGTAGTGGCCAAAATCTTGATCATAGGGAAATAATGCTTCATAAAACCAGGGGAATTTTTCTTCAAAAGATCAACTATTCCGAAACCAGTTTAATTGTAAAGGTTTACACTGAAAAGTTTGGTGTCCAGTCGTTTTTATTGAAAGGGGCGCGAAGAAAAAAGTCACCCCTGCCTGCTAATATTTTGCAACACCTGGCGCTTCTTGAACTGGAAATGTATTACAAAGAAAATGCAAACCTTCAGAAAATTAAAGAACTATCGCTGGCTCGTCAATTTAAGGAAATCCCTTATAACATCCGTAAAAGCACAATAGCGATGTTTGTGAATGAGTTACTACAGAAGAGTATCAGAGAACAGGAATCAAACCCTCCTTTGTTCGGTTTTTTGGAGCAAAGTATAGTTTTTCTTGACGAAACATCAGAGAAAGTAGTAAACTTCCACCTTCTGTTTCTTCTGAAGCTCAGCAGATTCCTTGGTTTTTATCCACATAACAACTATTCGGAGAAGAATATTTTTTTTGATATGATGGAGGGAGCTTATTACCCCTCTTTAAATCATGCGTATATGATGGATGAAGAACAAAGCCGAAACCTCAGTTTTTTACTCGAGTGTTCATTCGAAAAGATGAATGAGTTTCACCTTCCCCATCAAAGGCATAGCGAAATGCTCGGGAAGCTCATTGACTTCTACTCCCTGCATCTCCCCGGTTTTTCAAAGATAAAATCCCTGAGTGTTTTGCGGGAGGTTTTCACCTAATCAAAAAAGGTAATTCATATTTATATAGAAACCATTTCTGCCATCCTGTTTTCTTCCGGCGATTCCGTAGTCTGCTGATAAAACGAAGTTTTCATTCATGGCAATTTTAAGCCCCATCCCGTAGCTGATGTGGATGGGAGTTTTTGTTTTTACATAATAATCGGTTCTTTCCTGCTGTGGAATACGGTCTGCATTAAAATCAACGGGTTTTATGATTTTTCCAGCGTCCAGGAATGGATTAAAAGCCAGGTAAAAATTTTGATTAAACAGGCTGAATGTCCACCATTTCCATCTCAACTCAAAATTTCCGTAGCTGATTCCATCACCAATCAACCTGTTTCTTAAAATACCACGGATGGATTTTTCTCCTCCGAGGCCTTCAAAAAGGGCCGATTTGAAAAACGAAGAGATCAGATGCGTTTGAAAATAAAAGGGAGTCTCGCCTTTAAGGGTGGTCTGGTACCCCAGCCGGTATGCAAATATAATGCGGGCCGGTTTACTTACCGATATATACTGCCGGTGAGTAAGTGATAGTTTCAGGAATGAATTTTCGCTTAAGCCCGGCAGGGCGGCAAAAAGCATTACTTCAGGATATATCCCTTTTGATGGATTCGTTTTTCGGTCTCGTGTATCATATACCAATCCACTTTTTAAGAAGGATATAGCCCCGCCATTTTTTTCCTTGCCGGATATAAGTTCCCATTCGCGGTATTTTTCATATAATCCGGGTTGCTCTTCTGTTGCAGGCAGCTGCTCTTCGGGGTCCTGTCCTTTATTGAGCTTATTTATATCAACTGAATTAATCTTATAATTCAATAATCCAGCCCCGGCAACACAAAACAGGTTAGGCGATGAACCCAGGGGGGCTTGCATAGTAGCTTTTATTCTGAAGAGGTTGCGCTGGTAGTTGTAAAACATTCGCGATTTATAGCCGGAAGCGTTATCATCCTCCCATGCCGGGTGGTATATAGATGATAAACCGTTAAAGCCATAAAAATCATAAGCGTCATCCGGGAGATAGCTAATATCAAATGCAACGGTTTTGTTTTTAAGCAGATAATCAGAATCATAATAAATTCTGAAGAATCCACTTCCTTTAGTGTATTTGGAGGCCTCCAGGTATATTGAGTGGTAATAATCAGGGTAAATGCTCCCGTCACCGAAATAAAATAAGTTTCCCAGGGCTCCGTACTGAAGACCTAAGTCGGTATTGTAGGAGACAGCAGGTAAAACACCAAGATTCCATCCTTTCTTTTTAATGGTATTTGAAGCGGATTTCTCCTGAGAATAGGCCACAGTGCTTGCAATGGCGCAAATAGAAATTATTAAAAAGAGTTTTTTCATTTTTGCCCCCAATTTACAAAGGGTTTTGCAAAAAGGAAAATCGTTTTAATCTGATTTGAAAGATTTAAATCGCGAGTATTAGGGAAAAATTGCCAGGGTAAAGAGGCTTTTTGGACGGATCCTTAAAGGCTTTTATAGCGAATTTTTCTCAGGCGTACATCATGACCGTCCTTTTTACAATGAGGGCAAAACTCGTGATTTTCAGTGTGCTCCAACCCGCAGCGGTCGCATACATACCTCACTATGGTAACTAAACCTCCTTTATCACTTAACATAAGAGAAACCAGCCCGGCCAGAGGTGTTAGAAAAAGAGACAGCAATAAAACCCAAAGTGATTTGATTTTGTAGTTTTCAGATGTTTTGTATAAAATAAGCACAAAAACAAGATAAACCAGTACGCCTGTTAGCAATAATTCAATTTTCATTAGTTTCCGATTGTGTCCGCCCTCAGCTCCTTTGTATGCAAAAGTAAAAATTGTTTTTGATATGAAAGGTTTACCGGCTAAAGAACCTGGTTTCTTTTATGCTGATTTTTTACGAATATTTATAATTAACTGAGAAATAAACAACAAAAAGGTGGCTACAACAATAGAAGCTACAGCTGCCTCCGCAATCAAAGTTTTCGTCAGTATCAGAATGGCTACGTAAAGTATACCACCAATTAAACTTATTCTGACTGACATTGAAGAAAGCTTAAAATGAAAGGAGCCTATGGCTGCCGGAATGATAGAAAAGCCAAGTCCTGTAATGAATTTAAACACTTCAATGATATCCCTGAAAAACCAGGCAAAGGCAAAACCAAGCAATCCGAACAGGATGATGAACAGACGTGTTTGCCCCATGAGCCGGTGGATGCTTTGCTTTTTATCTTTAAAGTGTGCGGTATAGTCTTTTGCAACGCTGGAAGCCAGGACAAAAATTATAGTGTCAGCTGAGCTCATTATTGCCGCAAAAATCAATACCAGTCCTGCACCGATCAGTTCAGTGGGCAGCATGATCTCAAGGCCTGAGGCAAAAGCTTGTGCCGAGTTGATCCCCTGTACTTTTGCATTGGCGATTAATCCAACGAATGACAGGACCAGGCCGGTGACGACAACCAGGATGGCTGAACCACGCAACCCCTTTTTTACGACTTGCAGGTTGCGTGCCGCATAAACACGCTGCCAGTATTCGGCCGATTGAAAGATGATGAATATTCCGAAAACTATAAATACAATCGTCATCAATGGATCCATCTTTTCCAGGGTAAAGAGTTTCATGTGTTTGTCAACGTTCGTTTCGCTGAAAAGAACGAGCATAAAGACAAACAGTGCGATTAATACCAAATATTGAAACACATCGGTTTTTACTACGCTGCTGAACCCACCAACGGCAAGGTATAGAATAATTATAAGACTTGAGATGAGCAGGGCCGTTTCGTAAGACCATCCGCTAATGCCGGCAAGTATTGTGCTTCCGGCAATAAACTGATTGAGTAACATCCCAAAGTAAACTATCAGCAGAATTATTGCCGACAGGAGTCCCGAAACTTTGTCAAATTTGAAATAAAAATAATCGGACAGGGTGTGAAATTTTTTTTGGGCGCTGTATCTATGAATTTTAAGGGCATAAGGCACAAAAAGCAAAAAACCTATGGCTGTTCCCATAAACAGAGCGATAGCCGAAATTCCAAATTGATATACAAAAGCTGTATAGGCCACTATGGCTGCTCCGCCTATATAACTTGCCACAACTGAAGCCATGAAAGCCCAAACGCCCATTTTTCGTCCGGCTATAAGGTAGTCTTCTTCCTTTTGCTTCCTGGAGCTCCAGATTCCAATGACAATACATGCCAGCGCATATCCGCCAAGGAGTAAAATATCTGTGAGTGATAATGTGGTTTGCAGTACTATCATCCAATGCATTGTATGTGACGCAAATTAAGAAAATAATCTAAAATAAAAAAAGCTGCCTTATCTTTGAGGCAGCTTTCAGGAATATCTTTACCTGCTGGTTTTAGTTACATTTAAGCACTTCATTCATTTGATATTTGGCTGCTTTGCCACTTGGGCCACCAATGGCATTTGCGTAAGCATTACAAGCCTGTTCTTTTTTATTGAGTCCCGAATAAGCATTTCCAAGTTCGAAATAAACATTGCTTTTCAGGTCTTTTGCAGGATTGTCATTAAGCGCCTTGTTGGCAAAGTCAACACCTTTCTGATATTGTCCCATTTTGTTGTATACAACTGAAGAAAGATAAAATCCCTGGGCATTGCCTGAGCCATACTTATTATATTTTTTTATGTCTTCCAGCGCGGCAGAATAGTTCTCAGCATCCACTTTGCCCTTGGCTTTTTTCAGGTAATAAGTCTGAACCAGCGATTCAGCATTTTGAGCTGATTTGCCGGTAGGGTTAATTTCTTTAATTTTTTTAACCATGGCCATCATGTTATCCTCATCGCCAAGTGCTTTGTAAATAAGCATTTTGCCAAGGTATGCCTTTGCATAGCTGCTGTTGAAATCAATGGCCTTATCGAAATACTTATGAGCCTCTTCAAAGTTTTTTTGTTTACGCTGTGAATTAGCAATAGCATTGTAAAGAGCAGGAACATTCCTTGCCGCTCTTTTGTATAAATTATCGTTGTTATATTGCTTCGCTATATTGGCAGCTTTCTTAAACTTATCAGCTGCTTCCTCATATTTTTTGCCTTGATAAGCCTCTGCAGCATCTTTAAAATACATTATAGGCAATTGCTTTTTTGCATCTTCCTCAATGCTGAATGCGTCTGGTCCTGCCATCTGAGCAAGGTCAATAGCTTTTTTAAAGTTTTTGGCTGCTTTTTGGTAATTTCCTTCTTTTTTGTGTTTAATGCCTTGGTTCAATGCTGCTCCGGCATCATCAACAGATTGTGCCTGAGCAAATACCGACGTGCCTAATAAAAAGACAAAGGCTAATAATACTTTCTGGATTGAATCTTTCATAATAATTTTCTTTTAGATTATAAACTCATTTAAAATCAGTTGCCCGCAAAAATAAAAAAATATCCAAGTGAAACAACTTTCCTCATTTTTCTTTGATTGGATAAAGAATCAAAAAGCCTGCCACATTAATTTACTCAACCCATTTTTTCACTTCTTCCAGCTGAAGGGCCGGAATATCGAGTTTGTTTTTTTTACGGTAACCATTAAGCTTTTGATGCACCTGCGTGGGTTTGGCTTTTTTCAACTCTTCCACGCTGCTGTATCCTGCCTTAATGATATGTTCAGCCCATTCTTCGGGAACGCCGATTTTTTTGAAGTCTTCCGGAGAGGGCGCGGCCTCTTTTTGTTTGGGGCGCATCTGTGGGAAGAACAATACTTCCTGGATGGAAGCTTTGTTGGTCAGCAGCATTACCAGCCGGTCGATTCCGATTCCCATCCCTGCCGTTGGAGGCATGCCATATTCAAGCGCATTAACAAAATCGTAATCGATGTACATGGCTTCATCATCGCCTTTTTCTGACAGGCGAAGCTGTTCCTGGAAACGTTCTTTTTGATCGATAGGGTCATTGAGCTCGGTGTAAGCGTTTGCCAGCTCTTTGCCGTTAACAATCAGCTCAAAACGTTCGGTGAGTTCCGGGTTCTCACGGTGTTTTTTACAAAGTGGTGACATTTCCACCGGGTAATCCATTACGAAAGTCGGCTGCGTGAGGTGTTGCTCTACTTTTTCGCCGAAGATTTCATCAATAAGTTTGCCTTTACCCATGCTCTCGTCAATTGCCAGTCCTAAATCCTCGCAGGTCTTGCGTAACTGCTGCTCATCCATTCCGCTAACGTCGATGCCCGTGTTTTCTTTAATGGCATCCAGCATGCGAACGCGCTTAAAAGGTCTTTTGAAGTCAATTTCTTTATCACCCACCTGGATTTTTGTGCTGTTTTTAACTTCTTTAATGGTTCGCTCCAGCATTTCTTCGGTGAAATCCATCATCCACTGGTAATCTTTGTAGGCCACATAGATTTCCATTACCGTAAATTCGGGGTTGTGGGTACGATCCATCCCTTCATTGCGGAAGTCTTTCGAGAATTCGTAAACCCCTTCATATCCTCCTACAATCAGTCGCTTCAGGTAAAGCTCATTGGCAATTCTAAGATAGAGTGGGATGTCTAATGCATTATGATGTGTTACAAATGGCCGTGCAGCAGCGCCTCCCGGTATGGGCTGCAGGATGGGTGTTTCCACTTCCAGGTAATCCTGCTCATTGAAAAACCGCCTCATTGAGTTGATGATATTTGTGCGCTCAATAAATGTATCACGGCTGCTTTTATTGACGATGAGATCAACATAGCGCTGACGATAACGTTGTTCTTCGTCCGTAAAGGAATCATATACCTTACCGTCTTTTTCTTTAACAATGGGAAGGGGCTTTAAAGATTTACTCAGCACCTTAAATTCTTTCACGTGGATGGTGGTTTCCCCCATTTTGGTTTTAAAGACAAACCCTTTCACACCAATGATATCACCAATGTCCAGTAATTTTTTATATACCGTATTGTACATGGTTTTGTCTTCCCCGGGGCAGATATCGTCGCGACGGAAATACACCTGGATACGACCTTTTTCATCCTGTATTTCAGCAAAAGAAGCGGCTCCCATTATCCGGCGGGTCATGATTCTTCCGGCTATGGACACGTCCTGGTAATTTTCTTTCTCCTCATTAAAATTCTTATGAATCTCATCGGTAGTAACATTAACTTCATACCCTTCGGCCGGGTAAGGTTCTATTCCAAGGTTTTTTAACTCCTCCAAAGATTCCCGTCGTATTTTTTCCTGTTCACTAAGTTCGTTATACATAACTTTAAGGCACCTTAATTTTTTATAAATGAGGTGCAAAGATAAAAAGATTGTAGTTTCGGTTCATAACCCCATAAAATAACCTTTAAATTTGCAATGGAATTTAAAAGGGATTTGCGATGAAGAGAAAACCATCCTGGTTAAAAACACAGTTCCCAAAAGGGAAAGCATACATGGATGTACGGGAAATAGTGGAAAAGAACCGGCTTCATACCATCTGCACCAGCGGGAAATGTCCGAATATGGCCGAATGCTGGGGCAAAGGGACAGCTACTTTAATGATACTCGGTGATATTTGTACCCGCTCTTGTAAGTTTTGTGCTACTAAAACCGGAAAACCGGAGCCGGCCGATTGGGAGGAACCGGGAACGGTGGCCAAATCAATTGCAAAGATGGGCCTGCAGCATTGTGTAATTACTTCCGTTGATCGGGATGACCTTGAAGACGGCGGTGCAGGCATTTGGGCAGAAACGGTGAAGGAAATCAAAAGACAAAGTCCGGGGACTACAATCGAAACATTGATACCGGATTTTCATGCCAATGAAGAGAATGTTAAGAAAGTGATCGATGCCGGACCGGATATTATCTCTCATAATCTGGAAACCGTCAGAAGGCTTACCCCAAAAATCAGAAGCCGGGCGAAGTATGAAGTGAGCCTGAAAACCCTCCGGTTGATTGATGAGTTCGGCGCAACATCGAAATCCGGAATTATGGTGGGAATGGGAGAGACCCATGAAGAGGTATTTGAAACCATGGAGGATTTACTTAATGTAAACTGCCGCATTATGACCATAGGACAATACATGCAGCCCACAAGAGAAAATCTGGAAGTGGAAGATTATGTCCATCCCGACACCTTTGAGTGGTACAGGCAGGTAGCCCTGGAAAAAGGCTTTCGCTTTGTGGAAAGCGCTCCGCTGGTCCGATCATCTTATCATGCAGAAAAACATATACAAAAATGAGTCACGAAGTTATATTTCAAAATCTGAAATCCATCTCCTTTAAGTATGCCTGGGATTACCAGGAAGAGCTGTTTCAAAAAATCCTGGAAGGAAAAAAGATAGGGACAAAAGATTACGACCAGTATCTTTTGTTTTGTGAGCATCCGCATGTGTATACCCTTGGCAAAAGCGGCCAGGAGCAAAATTTACTGATTTCGGAAAAGTTTCGCGCAGAGAAGCAAATAGAGTATTTCCGTATTAACCGCGGAGGCGATATTACCTACCACGGTCCGGGACAATTAGTAGGATATCCGATTATCAACTTGGAGGAATATGACCTGGGCGTGAAGAGCTATATTTCCAGCCTCGAAGAAGTCATCATCCGAACGTTAAAAGAATATGGCATCAAGTCGACCCGCCTGGATGGAAATATTGGTGTGTGGCTGGATGTGGATGATCCCCGGAAAACCAGAAAAATCTGCGCTATTGGGGTGCGAACGAGCCGCTATGTAACTATGCACGGGTTTGCCTTCAACATCAATACGGACTTACAGTATTTTGATTATATCAATCCATGCGGTATCACAGATAAAGGCGTAACCACTATGCAAAAAGAGCTGGGGAAGACAGTGGATTTTGACGAGGTAAGCAGCATCGTCGAGCAAAAATTCAGCGAGGTGTTTGGAATGCAGTTTATTGATAAGGAGTGATTTTTACACGGAAGAAATGGCTTATATTTCAAGAGAACTATCAATCGGAAACATCAAACTTGGCGGTCATCAGCCGGTTCGGCTGCAATCCATGACCAATACTCCAACCATGGATACCTCCGCCACCGTAGAGCAATCCATCCGTATGATTGAGGCCGGGGCAGAACTGGTGCGTATAACCGCCCGCAACCCGAAAGAAGCTGAAAATCTGCACGTCGTAAAAAAGGAGCTGCAACAGGCCGGATATAAGGTCCCGCTTATTGCCGATATCCATTTTAACCCCGCAGCCGCTGAGGTGGCAGCCCGGCATGTGGAAAAGATTCGCATTAATCCCGGGAATTATGCAGGGAAATCTCCGAGAGGAAAAGTTCACTTTACTGACGAAGAATACCGGCAAGACCTTGAAAAAGTCCGCGAACGGATTCAGCCGCTGATTGCCATTTGTAAAGACAATGGAACGGCCATGCGGGTTGGTGCTAATCATGGCTCCTTATCTCCGAGAATTATGGATCATTTCGGCGACACGCCGGAGGGAATGGCCACTTCGGTGATGGAGTTTTGCCGGATTTGTGATGAATTGGATTTTCATAACATCGTGGTTTCAATGAAATCCTCCAATACCCGTGTAATGGTTCATGCTACTCGTCTTTTGGTCAGTAAGATGGAGGAAGAAGGGTTTAATTACCCGGTTCATTTAGGCGTTACTGAAGCCGGCGGAGGCTTGGAGGGTCGCGTGAAATCCGCAGCGGGAACAGGCACTTTGCTGGCCGAAGGAATAGGAGATACCGTCAGGGTCTCTCTCACCGAATCCCCGGAAAATGAGTTACCCGTAGCCCGGCAGATTGTTGAGGCAATTCGGGAAGAAAAGGCCATGTCAGCTTCGGGCGACATCCATCCTGCAACCGGTAACCCCTATTCTTATCAAAGAAGAAAGACCCGAAATTTAGCAAATGTCCTGGGCAGCAATTATTCTCCCGTAGTTATCGGAAAAAGGGCGGAAGAAGGTTCCGAAAATATGCCCGATTTTATTTTTGACTTGGAAGAGGAGGATCCAAAATTATTTGTTACCGACAATCAAAAACTCACGGATAAAGCCTATCCTTTGATTGATGCGGGACAATTTAAGAACGCACAGCTTCACGCTGAATTGACTTTTGTGACGGTTCGAAGTTTAGAGGAATTACAGGAAATTCAGTCTATGGCGGCCGGTCAGCCGGTAGCTTATATCCTTAAATCCAAACCGGCTTCGCAGCACGAAATGATTCGGTTTCTGGATGAAAGACAAGATGATACGCCGGTGATTATTCATCATTACAGTGAAATAAGTGAACATGAAAAATTTGCCGTATATACTTCCACCTTACTGGACTCATTTTTTATCAACGGACGGGCTGATGGCCTCTGGCTGGAAAATCCATTCCAATCCGCTGAAGATATTAATGAGTTAATGTTCACCCTTTTACAGGCTAGTCGCAGCCGGATATCAAAGACCGAATTCATCGCATGTCCTTCCTGTGGCAGGACGTTGTTCGATATTGAAAAAACCTTGCAGGCGGTAAAAGAGCGAACCGGTCATCTGAAGGGCCTTAAAATTGCTGTGATGGGCTGTATTGTTAACGGACCGGGAGAAATGGCTGACGCGGATTACGGATATGTGGGAGCTGCTGCAGGAAAGGTGACGCTATACAAAGGCATGACCGTCAGGAAGAAAAACATCCCCGCAGAAGAGGCTCTCGATGAACTTATTAACCTGATAAAGGAAGAGGGAGACTGGGCTCCACGTAACTGATAAGCGCTACTTTACCACATTTTGCTGCTGCATTTCCATGCTTTCCTCAAACTGCTGTTTGGCGGCCAGCGGAACGATCATCTGAACCGCTTTAGGAATGATTTTAAAGGTGAGGGGCGAATGCCCCAGCGATTCCCCATCCACTTCCAGAATGAGTCTTTGGTTGTGGCGCGAGCGGATATCCACCCTTTGCCCTTTGTGCGTGGAGACCTGCGGAAGGGTCACAAATGTTCCGTCGTAAAGCTTTTTCACCGACCGAATGACCAGCATTTTCCCTACCTTTCGGATGATGGTGACATCCATAATGCCGTCGTTAGGTTCGGCAAAAGGCAATTGCTTCAGGCCATTTCCATTGAATCGGTTTATTCCGGCGTTAATACTAAAAACACTGGTACGAATGAGTTCGTCATCAACTTTGATAACCGTGTCGACGGCATCCCACTTGAAAAGGCTGTAAAAGATGTTGTAGAAATAGGAAAGCGGTCCGCCTTTCCCTTGTTCTTTTTGCCGGTTGGTTTTTTGAGCTACCATCGCATCATATCCAATTCCGGCCATGTTGATAAGGTAACGCGAACTGGGCATCTCTCCATCGTAATAATGTACCAGCGCGGCATCCTGCAAAAAGGTTTCTCCCTCGCTGATAACCTTAATAGCTTCCTCGTATTCCTGGTCGATGCCGTACATCCTGCACCAGTCGTTTCCTGTCCCCACCGGAATGATACCTGTTTTTATATCTGAAGGGGGGTATTTCTTCTGCTGATAAATGCCGTTTATTACCTCGTTAAGTGTACCGTCACCCCCGACCACAATGATTTTTCTGTAATCCTTTTCGATGTGTTTTTTGGTAAGCTGGATGGCCTGGAATTTTCGCTGCGTAAAAACCGAAACGAAGGAGATGTTGTATTCCTCCAGCAATTCGGCAATGCGTCCCCAGTCTTTCTCTCCTTTCCTTCGCCCTGCGTTCGGATTGACTACAACGAGCCAATCATCATTGGTGTTGGGTTTAATAGCTTTCATGTATCTATAGCTTAACGATAACTTAACACAAAACTACAAAAAATGATTTCTATTGTTTGAGGATGTCCATGAGTTGATCGCGAACCCGTGAAATCTCAAAGTCCTGCTCTGCAATTCGGCGCCCTTGTTTGCCCAGTTTTTGAATTTCGGAGGGATTCGAATAGAGATGTTCAATTTTTTGGGCCAGGGAGTCGAGATTGCCCTCTTCAATCAAAAAGCCATTTTGCCCATCCTTAATGAGTTCAGGGTTGGAGCTGACGTTAAAACCGATAACGGGTTTACAGCAGGCCATCGCCTCGGCCAGCACATAGCCGAACCCCTCCCAGTAGGAGGTTAATACAAAGACATCGATTTGTTCCATGAATTGACGAGTGTCGGTGATGAAGCCCGGAAGTTCGAAGTAGGGTTGCAATCCCTCGCTTTTGATTTTTTTGCTGATGGCCGGTTTCAGCTCGCCTTCCCCGCCAAGGATGATTTTGAAAGGAATGTTTTTTTCTTTAAGCTTTTTTGCGATTTCGACAAAGCGGTGCTGGCCCTTTTGTTTGACAAAGCGACCCAGATTTCCGATAACAATCGGTGCGTTTTGCTGTAATGGCTTGTCTTTACAGCCATAGTGTTCAAGATGCAGCCCATTGTAGAGGACCCGGATTTTTTCCTCAGGAATCAGCTTTTTGTTTTTTGACAGAATGGTGTTTTTCGTGGCTTTGGAGTTTACCAGGACCAGGTCAATAATTTTTCGGTAGAGGTAGCGATTCAGCAGGGAGTTTTTCACAGGAATGGCGCTGCCGCGGCGGTAAATGATTTTTGAGACGCCCGCACTTTTGGCTGCAGGACCGGCTGCTTTCAAATCACCCGGCAGATTCATGATAACTACATCGATGGCGTTTTCCTTGAAAAAGGAGGCTAACTTACTTCGCAAAAAAGGATTCAGCAAGCTGAGGTTGCTGATAGTAAAAGGTTGGTTGGGAATTCCTGCTTCAAGCAGCTTTTTTTGTAAGGCACTGTCCCGCAAAGTGATAGTGAAAACAGGATAGCCTTTATTCTTTAGCAGGAGGGCCATATCGTAATGCCACTTTTCGCCGCCTCCCCAGGCTTGCGTCGTGTTGACGAAACAGATAACCGGTAGGGTTTTATGAGCTGATTGGGAGCTTTTTTGCATCAGTTAATCCAGGTTTGTTACAGATACTTGCAAAGGTAAGGAATTAGAATAGCAACTCCCTTGTCTCTTTTGCATAGGCTTTGCATTGCTCCCAGTCTTCTTTGTATTCGGCATCAATTATTTCCAGAAGATCTTTTGGGATGAGCGCGTTTTCAGGTTCGGGATCGGGAAGCACCTTTCCGGCATAAGCCGTTGAATGCAGGAAAAGCTGGCTGATTTTTTTGTAGAGCTTTTTCACGGGGAGTGGTTTGGCTTTTTCGGGCCGGAAGGAATAGCTACGGTTAAACTTTCTCACCCATTTTAATTGATGTTCGGAATAGGATTTTTTAACCGTAGAGATTTTGATGTCTTCCTCGTTGAATGTTGCTCCCATGAAATCAGCAATGACTTGCACCGTGGCGATGGGATTGTTTTTCAATTCTTCCTGGAAAAGAACGAAAGGTCGTTGCCCAAAAGTTTCTTCCAGATGCCGGATTTTTGGATAAAAATATAAATCCTTCCGAAGTGAAGTTCCATGAGTGGTGTTTGGATCGATGAAATCGGTAAATGAGTAGCTCCCGTGCTTTCGGATGTAATACTTGTATTTTGATTTCAACCACGAGCTGTGCTTTCGGAGAACAATGACAGGATAAACATGATTAAAATTGTTTTTTACCCGGTCGAGCTTTTGCTGCGCCCTTTTGTTCCCGGGATGCGGATTGAATTCTGTGGAAAGGAGGATGCGATGATGCGGGCTTTTCTCCATGATTTTCTCATGCCGTTTGAAGTCATGTTTCTTCACGTAATGGACCTGTTTCAAGTGCGGAAAAACGTTTCGCTGAAGAAATGTCGAAGCCGTTTTTGGAAGTCCTACATGAAAAATTACCACCCTGTTCTTGTCAGCCATTCGTCCCGGTATTGATTCGAATGCAAAAATAGGGGTTTAAGACGGATTTTAAGAAGCAACAGGATAGAGTAGGTTTAAGAGAGTATATCAGTGTGCTATAATTACAGAATGAGACTTAAATTTTAGTGAGAGCCGGTGTTTTAGAAAATGGTTTAATTTAATTGTTATCCTTCCACATCGCCCTGAGCTTAGCGTATTTGAGGAAGTTGGAATGGGCTGAGTTTTTGCTTATCACGTAACCGTAAAATCCATCCCGGAATCCAGCCTTGAAAATGAAATGCTTTAGAAATTTGACAGGGGGGGCGAATACCAAGTACGACCACGGGGCTTTGCGGCCTTTGGCAAATTTTTCGCGGGCTTTGATAGTCGAGAACTTATCGATTTGATGGACGTGTTCGTCGATCGAATAAAAAGAGTAGTGCAATAAATCGCCTTGCAGGTGTGATGGCGAAGCATGGTTTTCAAGAATGATTTTATCATGTGGGTTTTCGCCTCCCCAATGCGCTTTGCTTTTATCAAACAACCTAACTTTTCGGTCGGGGTACCATCCGGTGTGACGAATCCATTTCCCACAGAAGTTGGTCAGTCGATTAAAGGAGTATGCATTGTATTGCGGGTTTTCTTTAATTTCACGAATCGATTGCTTAAGTGTTTCCGACAGCGCTTCATCGGCATCGAGTGATAAAACAAAAGTATGGCTCGCTTTTTCCAGGGCGAGGTTTTTTTGCTGAATATGTCCCAGAAATTCCTGAAAATAAATTGTTGAGCCATATTTGCCGGCAATATCAGTGGTCTTATCGGTCGAATTTGAATCCACCACCACAATCTCATCGGCTATCTCTTGCACAGATTCGAGGCAGCGGGCGATGTTACGCTCTTCGTTATAGGTGATGATGACGACCGAGAGTTTTGCCATGGCCATTGGTTTGGAACAAAGATAGTGATTCTTCGCAATTGCCATTACAGGTAGGATTACTTAACTTCGCCGATAAATCAGTAATTATGTTTCCGGTAATCAAAGCAAATCAGCTTCCCCGTATCGATACAGAACAAATGGTCAGGGTGGATGAACTCATGATTCATCACTATGGAATTGAACTGATACAAATGATGGAAAATGCCGGGAGGAACCTGGCTGCGCTGGCTTATAGATTCCATGGAGAAAGCGATAAGGAAGTCCATGTGTATGCCGGAGCCGGCGGTAATGGAGGTGGGGGCCTGGTAGCCGCTCGTTGGCTGAAAAACTGGGGGCTGAATGTTTCGGTCTTTCTCCTCAAACCGGAAAAAAATTACCATTCCGTTCCGCTTCATCAGCTTAATATTCTGAAAAAGCTTTCCATTCCCTTGAACCCTGTCAATCTTCCCACGCCTGATGTTATCCTGGATGCGGTTATAGGTTACAGTATTAAAGGCAATCCGCGTGGAAAGGCAGCGGAGATGATACATACCATGAATCAATCCGGCGCAAAAGTGATTTCGCTGGACACCCCTTCAGGGCTGAATTTGACAAACGGTAATCCTTATGATCCTTGTGTTAAATCAGACGCCACGATGACCTTGGCGTTGCCTAAAAAAGGCCTTTACGCTCAGCAGGGAAAGCAATACGTTGGCGATCTTTATCTTGCCGATATAGGTGTTCCCCCTGAATTGTATGAAAAGGTGCCGTTGGATATAAAGCCTCAGAAAACGCTCTTTGCCGGACAACCGATCCTAAAGATTGAAGCTTAGCGATAATTGAGTTGGGTGAGTAACTCAGGAATTTTTTCGTATTTCATTATTTTGTTCACTTTTCCCCGGTGTTCCGGGTTCTTCCATTTTCCGATGGATTGCTGGTGGAGATTTTTAATTTCATTTTCAAAGATGGCATTGCTTTGCCGCACGGTGGTGTTTTCATGCCAGTTTTTGATTTGATCGGTAAACTCCAGTTCAAGGAAATCCAGAAGCTCTTTCATGGTTTTTTCGTAATCGAGAATCAGATCCTCGTATTTCAGGGTGTGAACCTTTGGATGGTTTTGATAAGCCAGCCCTTCGCTTACATCTTTAATCCAGCGATCAGGTTTAACCCAGAACTCGTCTTCACCGTCGGGGTGCTTTGACAGTAGGACATCCCTCGCATCTCTTACAATGTGAATGAATTTCACCTTCTGGTTAAAGAAGTCCATAATTTCGGGTATGTGCCGGATATTCGATGGCGCTTTGGTGCAAAAGCGCGTTGCTTCTTCAGGGATGTAGTGAGTGAGGATATTGCGATACAATCGATCAATCCGTGTGGGGTAAAGTCCTTGCTTGGTTTCCTGCCAGCTATTGAATGCGCCGATTTCCTTGGGGAACGTATAGATGTTTTCGTGGGCTGAGAGGACTGACATCAATAAGGTGGTTCCCGAGCGGGCGCATCCACCGATGACGATAGGTTCTTCATTAAAAACCCTGGTTAGCTTTTTTTTGCCAAGGGTGATTATCAGGGGATAAAAGAACCGCGCCAGTGACTTTTGTGTTCTTTTTTTTCGCTTCATATTCGCGGCAAAATTAGAAAAAATACAAGTCATCCTAAAATCCGCAAGTTTAGCCACGAATGCACGAATGATTAACGAATTAAGGAATGCTTGTTTCATCTGT
>CAYFQK010000039.1:0-18145 GCA_964345255.1 uncultured Bacteroidales bacterium
ATCCTGCAGCAGGGAAGACTTGGCGCGCAATGTAAAATTCCATCTTTGTCGCTGACCGAATGGAACCCAGTTGAAAGACATCTGCCAACAGTGAAGATCACGGTGAATATTTATGGAGGTATAGGATAACTCTTTGGCTTTAAAATCATAACCTGATCTTACACGAAACTTCCATTTATCGGTAATGTTGAGGCTCCCGTTAAAGTTGAGGGTTTGAATAACGTCTCTGTTGTATTTATCTCTCGCTTTCTCATAACTGTTGGTGTAATTCAGCGTGTAATTCAGCGTGAGATTCCATTTGTTATCCCACCGGATGAACCGCTCAGGATGTTCATTGACCTCCTTTAATTCCTCCTCGGTTCCTTTTTCAGACGTAAATAATTCATCCAGGTCTGTATCACTCAGACTCAGATTCAGGCCAAAGTTCCAGCTGGTATTATCACGCCGGAGAAGCTTGTTGCTGTCTTCCCAAACAAACTTATCGATAGCCCTTCCGTTGGAGTCCAACTGATACATATCGTACCTTGAACGGTAAGTTACGCTGAGTTTCTTGAACAACTTCGTTCTACCTGAGATACTTATTGGCGACCAGTTCAGTGAATCGGCAGCCATGTTGTAAGAAGTACTCAATGAAAGATTATCTACTAACTTCACCTTTTTATCTTTCTGCGTGGTATCATTAGGGGTTCTTACCTTCATCTCAAAATTGTTTCCCAAACTAAAGTTTAGCGAGCCTGACTCTCTTCCGGAGGGAGCGCCGTAAATTCCATCATCAAAAATAGAGTACTCGTCATATTGCTGGCGTGAAGGGTCGTAAATGGTTTCGTAATAGCCCCATCGATCGGTTGAGAAATCGGGCTGGTAGTTAAAGCTTACATTTGGGGTCATCACATGCCTGAAGGCTTTAACGGGCCCTTTTTTGAAATTAAGCATCCCATAAACTCTGGTGCTGAGCGAAGAACTAAAACCGAATTCGTGAGCAGCAGTAAACCCCGGATCAAAACTCTCTTTTATGTACCCATTAATTGTGGAATCGTTATCAATGTTAGTCGTGTCAACAAAACGTTTGTTTAGTGTTTCTGTATACCAACGTTCTGTGAGGTTGATAGAGTTAGTAAGGTTAAAATGCTTCAGGACTTTTATAGTGCTGCTAATTGGGATGGAATGTTCCATTCCGTTGCGGAATTGGTCGAACATTCGCTGGTCGAATGTAACAATACTATCAGCACCGCTGAAGGAGTTTTTCATATTCATCGTGTATCCCACGCTAATTTTTTCATACCATTTTACTTCACCCGCTCTTTCTTTTTTTCTGAAAGGATAAAACTTATTAGTTGATATTGAGAGTTGTGGCAATGTCATGCTCACGTTATTATTCTTTGTGTTTTGGCTATGGCCCATACTGGCGTTGATAAAAACTTTCTGATCAATGTTGGTTGAGTAAGAGATACTTGATTGAAAGGTATTGGATAAGTAATCCTGCGTACTTACGGGATTAAACTTATTGTAGGAAGAACTAACGATATTTACGTTAGCGCTGAAATTACTGTTCGGGCGTGCCTTGTTGTCCTGCCGGTGTTGCCATCTCACTGAAAAGTCGGTGCTTTCAGTATAGTCTTGAGTTCCCTGCTCTCCCACTTTGTTTACGGTGTATCCTGCTGATATGGAACCATCGTATCCATAGCGTTTTTTATAACGGAATTTGGGTTCCACTGCCCAGCTGCCACGTGTATATATATCACCGCGCAATTCCAGGTCCATTTGTTCATTGATACCCCAGTAATATCCCCCATTCTCGAAGAAAAAGCCACGCTGCCGCGACTCCCCGTATGAAGGAACCAATATTCCTGATTGCTGGCCTTGTTTATTCGGGAAAAATCCAAACGGTAAAACCAGCGGTATTGGCACATCTTCAATAACCAGGTAAGCAGGCCCTGTAACAATTTTGTCTTTAGGTAAAACTTTAGCTTTGGTATATTTTATCTCAAAATGCGGGTCATCCAGGTTACAGGTTGTATAGCTTCCTTCCCTTACATTTATGGTTTTGTCGGGCATACGCTTAATTACTTCGCCATGAAGCTTTCCTTCTCCCTGGTCTGTAATAACTTTTTTTATTCTGCCTTTTTCAGTTTTATAATTATACCTTATATCTTTTGAACGGAATGTCTGGTTACCTTCTGTAAATTCGGGTTTACCAAGAAGCTTCCCTGTGGAGTCCTTGATGCCGTTGGCATCAACCATATTTTTCGGGAAATTAATTTCTATTCTTGATGCTTTGAGGTTGATCTTTTCGTAATCTATTTCAGCCTCATTGTATAGATACACCTTTCGGTTTTTGAGGTCAAAACTGATGGAGTCTTTGGCTGAATAGTTAACAGGGGAAGTTATCTTGTTTGTTTTTTTTGTGGTATCAGCAGATGTAGTATCTGCTATCATCGAACTGTCTTTTGCAATGGTATTATATACTGCCGTATCTGAAGGGATAGTATCAGCGGTTTTAGTTGAGTCAGGATGGAAAAGATCAGTGTTTATTTTTCCAGGGTGAACAGCCGATAACGAAGCCAGTTGGAAGGCATAGGAGAAGACACTTACCAGTAAAAGCAGAAATATTCCTCTTTTTTGTTTTATTTTTTTCTTTTTCGGCAATGCTTGATATGAATTAACACTTGTTTTTTCCTTTCGGAAAAAAGTCTTTTGTACCTTTGCTATGAGAGTGAAAGCAAAAACAATACCATTGCGTGTTTTGCGTTTCACAAACAAGCTTCAAAACTAATAAATTATTGTGCTAGTGAAACGGTTACAAACCATTTTTGGTATCGCGCTATGCTTGTTAATGAATATAGGCATACTAAAGGGACAAAACGGCTCCTATGTTGAAACCGTAGTTATTGATGCTGGTCATGGGGGTAAAGATCCGGGTGCTTTGGGAAGAAATTCTCAGGAAAAGGATATTGCCCTGGCTATTGCCCTGAAAACGGGGAACTACATTAAAGAAAACGTAGATGGAGTAAACGTACTTTACACCCGTAAGACCGATAAGTTTGTTGAATTGCACGAAAGAGCCAGTATTGCTAATAAAAACGATGCCGATTTGTTTATATCAATACATTGCAATGCAAATGTTTCTTCTTCACCAAGAGGCGCGGAGACCTATGTGATGGGCCTTCACAAAAGTAAAGAAAACCTTGAGATTGCTAAAAAAGAGAATGCGGCTATCCTGTTGGAGGAAGACTATCGTGAGCAGTATGATGGCTTTGATCCCAACAGCGATGAGGGATACATAAGCCTCAGCCTAATGCAGAACGCCAACCTTGAGCAGAGTATTAAGATTGCAGATGCTATTCAGGATCAGTTTCGCGAGCGTGTTGGGATGAAAGACCGCAGCGTGAGGCAGGCAGGCTTTTTGGTGCTCTATCACACTACCATGCCCGGGGTTCTTGTAGAAACGGGCTTCCTGAGCAACCCACGAAATGAGAGGTTTCTTATGTCAAAGAAAGGGCAGGCTTATATCGCTTCGGGAATCTATCGTGCGTTTAAAGAATATAAATATCAGATGGAGAAAAACCTCCCACCAAAATCTGAAAAAAAGGAACTGGCAGACAAAGGAAACAATGGAGAAAACAGCAGGCGCCCACCCGCAAGCGGGAACGAAATTTATTTTTCGGTCCAAATTGATACATCGCCGGAATCAAAATCGATTAATAACGAGAATTTCAGAAAACCGGGGAGAGTAAGTGAGTATATTCATAATGGCACGTATAAATACATTGTAGGAGAAACCACCTCGCTGCCATCCGCAAGAGATCTCCAAAAAGAAATGAGAGCTGATGGCTATGAAGGGGCATTTATAGTAGCTTTTGATAATGGGAAAAGGATAAGCGTAAGTGATGCCTTAAAGAGATTGAAAAATAATTAATGAGATGGATTTTATTATATAATTTTTTTGTTAACTATAAATTCTCTCGTTAATATGTAATATTTTTGTTAGGAACTAAAAAAAGACTGTTTTGAAAATTAGAAAGGAATTTCAGTTAGGCTTGCTATTCGTCGTAGCGATGGGCTTATTAGGCTGGGGAATAAGCTATATGAAAGGTAGTGATATTTTATTCGGCGGCTCAAGGTATTATGCTGTTTACGACCATATTCAGGGCCTGTTGGTGGCCAATCCGGTTACAGTCAATGGATTTGAGGTAGGACAGGTTACCAGCATTGATTTTGCATCAGAAAAGAAAGGTTCTGTACTGGTAGAAATGGAAATCAATGAAGATATCCAGATTCCTGAAAATTCTGTTGCACGAATTTACAGTTCTGATCTCATGGGGTCTAAAGCGGTATCTATAAAACTTGGTGATGCAGCGGGATATGCCAAAACCGGGGATACATTGAGCAGCTCGGTAGAGAGCAGTATCAAAGAAGCTGTTAACAAACAAGTGCAGCCGATTAAGCAAAAAGCTGAAAACTTGTTACTGAGTGTCGATACGGTTGTAACAGCCATCCAAACTCTTTTTAATGAAAAGTCCAGACAAAAAATTAACCGTAGCTTTGAGAGCGTGGAAAATACGGTAAAATATCTCGAAAATACCACCTATAATCTTGATACCCTGATGAAGGCAGAGCGAAGCAGATTGGCAATGATTGTGGGGAATATAGAAAAGATAACCCGTAACCTTGATTCCAATGAGGAAGAAATTAACCGTACGCTCGCTAATCTTGCAGCCATAAGTGACACCCTTGCACAGGCCGATATCAGCACCACTTTGAAAAAAACAAATCAAACGCTGGAGGAACTTACGTCTGTTATGAACAAAGTAAATCAGGGAGAGGGAACAGCAGGAATGCTTGTAAATAATGATACACTGTATAGAAATCTGGAGACAGCATCCTATGAATTGAAGATGTTGTTAAAGGACATGAAGTTAAATCCTCAGCGCTATGTGCATTTTTCTATCTTCGGACGGGGTAAGAAGCAAAACCAATATGACGCCCCTGAAGAGGAACAGAAAAATAAAGAGGATAAATAAGATAGTAAGTGACATTATTCAGGTTACATTAAAAAAGCCAGCGCAAATGCGTTGGCTTTTTGTTTACCCTGCAGGCAAACCAATCCGGCGGCTTGAAAGAGCGCTGCGCCGCATTGTTCATCTTTTCGACTAATTACACTTATCCGCAACATTGATGTATAAAAATTAAGTTGGAAAAAGCGTCTGAAGGAGACCACTCGGAATGAATGCCTTTAGCCGCTCAGGCGGGTATCCATAAGTAACCAACTATCACCTCATATATTATATTTCAACAAAAACTAAATAAGTAATATAAAAAACACATTATTAGTAATTTAATTCTTTTAGAATCTAAGTTTTACTATACAGGTTTAATTATTGTTTAATAAAAAAGAAAAAATATTAAACATTATCTTTGTTTGAGATGTTGTAAGTTGTAATTAAATCATAATATAATTAAACAACTTAAAAATTTTTAAAAATGAAAAACTTAAGTATTTTAAAAGCAACCCAAACAATTTTTGCGGTTTTATTCATAACCTTATTGGGTAACCTTTCAGTTATTGCAAGTAATCCATCTGATGCTAATGCAGATAAAACAATAGTGGAGATTGCTACAGCTGAAGAGGATTTTAGCATCTTAACTGAAGCCCTTGTCAAAGCAGATTTGGTAAATGCTCTGAACCAATCAGGCGAGCTTACAGTATTTGCTCCAACGAACGATGCATTCAAAAAGTTATTTAACAAATTAGGTGTAGAAGGATTAAGTGATCTTTCGAAAAAGCAGCTGACACCGATATTGCTCAACCATGTTGTAAAAGGTAAGGTAATGGCATCGGACGTTAAATCCGGCGAAGTGTCAACGCTTAATGAGAAATCATCCATAAACATCAAAAAATCAATGGATGGTGTAAAAATTAACAAAAGTTCGAATGTAATAAATACTGACATTCAGGCATCAAATGGAGTTATCCATGTTATTGACGCTGTCTTAGTACCAGCCAAGCCTGAAAAATCAAGCTCCAATACAAATAGTGCCTGCTAATAATCAGCTAATAATCCTAAAAACAGAAAATAATGTTAAAATTAGTAAATAAAATCTCGTTAGTAGCCATTTTATTTGGAGCTACGCTATTCTTATCATCCTGCGAAGACGATGATTCAACTTCAAATGAAACTATGGATCAAAAGTCGATTGTGCAAATCGCAAGTGATGATGATTCCTTTGGCATTTTGGTGGAAGCCTTAACTAAAGCGGACTTGGTATCAACCCTGGAAGGTGATGGTCCATTCACCGTTTTTGCACCATCAAATGCAGCTTTTGAAAATCTTTTCGCAGAGCTTGGCGTGAGTGGTTTAGAAGAACTAACAGCCGAAGAACTTACTCCAATTTTACTCTATCATGTGGTGAATACCTCGGCAATGTCTACTGACCTGTCGAATGGATATATTAATACTTTGAGCACATCTACTCCTGACAATACGGGAGCAAGTATAATGGTAAATGTTGATGATGGCGTAACCTTGAATGGAAAATCAACAGTAATATCTGCCGACATAGAAGCAAGTAATGGAATTATTCATGCAATTGACGAGGTGATCATACCACCATCGGTTGTTGATATTGCATTATCAAATCCAAATTTCAGCATATTGGTCGAAGCTGCGACTAAAGCAGATCTGGTAGGAACATTGTCTGCCGTGGGTCCATTTACAATTTTCGCACCAACGAACGAAGCCTTTGAAGCATTGTTCTCTCAGCTATCAGTGGATGGTATCAGCGACATTTCCGTGGAAACGCTGAAGCCTATTTTACTTTATCATGTTTTGGGCGATAATGTAATGTCATCAGAAGTGTCATCCGGAATGGTGCCCACATTAAATACGTCAGCCCAATTGAGCATAGATGTATCAGACATGGGGGTAAAGTTGGACGATAATGCCAATGTTATTACCCTGGATGTTCAGGGAACAAACGGAGTTATTCATGCTATAGATCAGGTAGTTTTACCTTAAATTATTGATTCTAGCCAAACAAAAGCCATCTTTCTTCTGAGAGATGGCTTTTGTTTTTTTCCTACATGCAAACCAATCCGGCGGCTTGAAAGAGCGCTGCGCCGCTTCACCGGATAGAAGGAAAAAGTAAGCCGGGAGTTGCCGGCAGCGTCAGAATTCGAAGGAAGGCTTACTAAGTGCCATGAACATAGCGCGAGAATCAACCGATATCGGAAGGCAGCCGGTGTTAGGTTCCAAAAGGTGCAGAAGGCCGTAAGCAATTTTCTGTGCGATAGATAACTATGAGATAAGTTAATGCTATCCTATAATTACTCTACTCGATTAATCCTAAAATCCGCAATTTTAGCCACGAATGCACGAATGATTAACGAATTAAAGAATGCTTGTTTCATCTGTTCAGGTAAAAACAATTCGTCTTAAATTCGTGAATTGGTGGCAATTTTAAATATGACCTGCGGATTTTAGGTTAATACACGTCGTTGGGGCCGGTTGGGCGGATATCTTCCAGCCATTCAAAGTTTTTAAAGAACCGGTCTTCTCTCGCTATATCTTTCATGGGTTTTAATACTTCTTCGGGATTTTCAATGTAAGTTATCCATGAAAACTGATTGTCCTCCAAATAGATTCTCATTTTGCTCGAGACGGATTTATTAACTCCTATCAGGCTTTTATCTTCATCCTTTACGTAATATATTGTCTCGGCGTTACCCTCAGTGTATATTTTTGTTAGCTGTCCTTCTTTGAAAAAAGCCTTCATATACTTGCCCTTGATTTGATTATAATTATCCAGGGTATCATGAGATGAAATCAGGCACTGATCAAAAAGCTGGAGGTTGTCAATTTCATTATCCTTCAATTTTATTTTTATCGTATCGGCTACGATTTGATTCCCCAATGACCAGAGCACCGGCTTTGTAAACATGGTAATGAGGGAATCGGCAGCCGAATATTTGATACTATCACTTTTTCCCTGGATATCCTCATGATAAAACCTGGCTTGATAGTAACCATAGACCGTTTTCATCTGCTTGGTAGAATCAAGATAAGCCCACAAAGTATCTGAGGATAAATAGAGGGAATCTTTTTTATTGATTAGGATAGCCCTGGCACTATCGGTAATAAACGCATGTAGATTTTGTTCATCATACTCAGCGTATTGCCCGGTAAAAATAACGTCTTTTTCTTTATCTCTCATAAATACGTCATTCACCGCTTTTCCATACCCAATAGCTTTATTGAAAAATATACTATCTCCGTAAATGGTTTGCTTTCCATTGTCAAGGTAGGCATTGCGGTTTACTTGTGTTTTTTTTGCCTCGGTGTCGTACCATCCGTTTTCACAATAAATTCTGTTCTCTTCTCCAACAATTCTTGAGGGTCCCCGAAAATCAACAATTTTTGTTGAGGTATTGTACATCATTGTGTCGGAGTATACATTGTAATCCGGGTTGACAACAACTACGCTATCTCTGAAAGTAAAATCTTTAGATTCTGTATTATAATACCCTTTGATACTTGTAAGCTTGTTGGTAGTGTCTACAATTTGTCCTCCGGTAGTATACCGGGCGGTAGAATTTATTCTGTCATAAATTAACCGGTCTGTGGTTAAGACCGCTTGGTTGTCGACGAGTTTTACCTGCTTTTTTATTCTCGCTATGCGGGAGTCCCCGTTGTAATGAAGTTCCTGACCATACAAGTTAAGCGTATCGCTCATTTTTATATGCACATTACCAAAAGCATCAATATTTTTTGATTCATCATGCAGATAGGCAGTATCGCAATAAAGATATGTACTGTCAACTTCAAACAACACATCTCCAACGCATTTTCTGATGTTATCTGACCTGTTGTAGGTCATCTTCTCGGCGCGGATGAGGTTCACTATTTTTGTTCCCTGAGCACCAGCTAAAGACGTTATTAATAAAAGCAATGCAGTGTATACAATTCGTTTCATAATGCAAAAGCAAAAGTAAGCAAAAATCACGCCTGTATTTATTTAGAAGTATTTTCAATAAACTAATCTTTCAGTTATTTTGGCTGTTTCACTTAATTGAAAAAGAGACTATTAATTATAAGCTGCCAACTATTCAATAATAAATTGTCTTCATACAATCATGCTTTTTCAATATATTTGAGAAATAAACGAATGATCACACGATTATTAATGGTTTCATAGATATGAATGATATTGATCCAATCAAGAATTATAACCAAACCTTAAAAGAAGCTGGATACATACCCCGCAAAAAAGCCACGCAAAAAGATTACGACCGTATTGGTTTTATGTCGGGTCTTGAAGTACATCAACAGCTTTTGACTGCAAAAAAACTTTTTTGCCGCTGCC
Source organism: uncultured Bacteroidales bacterium (assembly GCA_964345255.1). Classification (GTDB taxonomy): domain Bacteria; phylum Bacteroidota; class Bacteroidia; order Bacteroidales; family JAIPAH01; genus JAIPAH01. The sequence goes on from CAYFQK010000039.1 coordinate 9,361, forward strand.
CGTCCGGCATTTATCACAAACATGATAATTTTGATGCCGAGGTTATACGGCATATGCGCCCCACGCTTAGTGAGTTGGGAGAATATGATGGTACGGCTTTGATGGAGTTTAAAACCAGGAAAGAAATTTTATACCGGCTAAAACATGAAACAACCTGTACCTATGAAGTAGATGACACCCCTCCCTTCCCGATGAATGAATCAGCGCTGGATATTGCCATGGAGATTTCAATCCTCAGCCGGTTAAATATTGTGGGAGAGGTTCATGTTACCAGAAAGCAGTATCTGGACGGAAGTATCCCCACGGGATTTCAGCGCACGGCAATTATTGGCGTGGAGGGAGAAATTTATTTGAAAAATAAGACCATCAGGCTTATACAGTTGAGTCTGGAAGAAGATTCCTGCCGTGAAGTTTCTGATTACAGGCATACAAGGGTCTACAACACCGATCGCCTGGGGATGCCTCTGATAGAGACGGTTACCTATGCTGATATGGCAAACCCTGAAGAAGTAATGGAAGCCTGTGATTACATTCGTTTTCTAAACCGGAGTACCGGAAAAGTAAGAACAGGAATAGGCAGTGGCCGCCAGGATGTTAACGTGAGTTGCCGCGGCGGCTCACGTGTGGAAATAAAAGGCGTGGCCCATACCAAATGGATCCCTGAACTGACGCATAATGAGGCTTTCAGACAATGGTCGCTTTTATTGCTTCGCGATAAGCTGAAGAATAAAGTAAAAGACCCTAAAAACTGGAGTATTTCATCTCAAAAGCTCAATTATTATGATTACGGATTTAGCTACAAGCCCATAGTGAATGCCCGTGATGAGCGTAATAAAATAATTGCGGTCAACTTGCCCGGCTTCAAAGGGGCTTTGTCGCATTTTACCCAGCCCGGGAAGGTGTTTGGTAATGAGATCGAAGACCGTATTGCCGTGGTTGCCTGCCTTGAGCGCCCCAATATGACACATTCGGAATCCTTAAGTCCGGTAGTAGAAAATGAGAACTGGCAAAAGATACGTAAGACATTAAATAGTAAACCCGGGGATGCTCAGGTGCTATTCTGGGGGCCGCAAGAGGATATCGAAACGGCTCTCGAAACAATTGACGAACGGTGCCGGATGGTATTTGAAGGGATCCCCAATGAAACACGTAAATCTTTTGAGGACGGGACCACCATTTTTGAAAGGGTCTTGCCCGGTCCTGACCGGATGTACCCCGATACCGATACCCCACCAATCCCGGTTTCAGATGAATATATCACAAATCTCAGGCAGCATGTTCCGGAGGATGTTATTGAGCGCTACAGGAAGCTCAGGAAATGGGGAGTTCCTGAGGATACTTACCATTTTCTTTTCAGAAAAAATCTTTATCCCCTGATAGAGGAGATTGTCGGAGAGTTGGGATATGATCCCATGTTTGTCGGTACTTTCCTGGGGCATAAGCTAAAATGGGTGGAAGGGCATTATAAGCCAGGAAAAGGGTTCAGGTACAAAATAGTAAAAGCTTTGCTGCGATATGTTAAGGAGAATAAACTGGATAAAGCTATAGCCAGGGAAATGCTTCCTGAAGTTTATCTCCATCCGCGTATGGATTTTGACTCAGTGCTTACAAGTATAGATTACCGCCCGCTTCAACCTGATGAAATACTTTCAAGGGTACCCTATTTACATGAGACATTTAAAAAAACCGCTAAGCGGGATGGTCGCGAAAACGAGGTGGCATGGATAATGGGGCAGTTGCGCAAAACGGCACTGGGTAATGTGGATTTAAACAGCTTAAAGGCTGAGGTGGAAAAAATTGTGAATCAACAAAACGCGAACTAATGAGTAAAGACATATTTCAGGGATATAAAGGGGAGGCGCTCCAAACGCTTAAAAACTACAATATAAGAGTATGGAGTTCGGCCAAAGTAAAGACCAATCGGGGAAATTTTGAAGGCACTATTTTGCCCCGTTCCGAAAATGATGATGATAAGCATATTGTAATGAAAATAGCTACGGGGTATAATGTGGGTATCGATGTGAATACTATTCTCGGTATGGAGGAAAAGGGCTATAAAAAAGCTAACTACAAAATTCCTGAAAAAGAATTTCCTTACAGCGAGAATCTCCCGCGGGTAAAGCTTTTCGGTACCGGGGGAACAATAGCTTCGCGGCTGGATTACCGTACAGGCGCTGTTATCCCGGCCTTTGCTCCGGGTGAGCTTTATGGGGCGGTACCCGAGTTGGCCGATATTTGTAACCTGGAAACAGAGAAAGTTTTTGCAGTTTTTTCTGAAAATATGGGCCCCAAACAATATCTCTCCCTGGCGAAAGCCATCGGGAAAGAAATTGAGAAAGGTGTTGACGGTATTGTAATAGGGCACGGAACCGATACCATGCATCATACAGGAGCAGCTTTGACGTTCATGGTTCAGAATCCTCCGGTCCCGATCATCCTGGTGGGATCACAGCGATCCTCCGACCGCCCCAGCTCGGATGCAGCACTAAACCTGATGCATGCAACCCATGCCGCCGGAAACTCCGATATAGCGGAAGTCATGGTGTGTATGTTTGGCCCTACATCTGATGAATACGGGTTGTTGCACAAAGGAACCCGCGTCAGGAAGATGCACTCATCGTACCGGTCTACATTCAGGACCATAGGCGATATACCTCTGGCAACAGTTACTCGCAAAAAAATTATGCCGCTGAAAACCGATTATCACCATCGCAGAAAAGATAAAGAGGTAAAAATTATGCCCTATTTCAGCGATAAAGTAACCATGCTGTATTATTACCCCGGAATGAAACCCGACACTCTGGATGCACTGGTGGAAAAAGGATACAAAGGAGTGATTATTGTAGGCACGGGTTTGGGCCATGTTAATAAAGAGCTTTATCCGGCCATCAAGCGTGCCAATGAAAAAGGGGTGCATATGTATATGACCCTTCAGACGCTGTGGGGCTATGTGCAAATGTTTGTTTATGATACCGGACGCGATATGATGGCATTGGGAATTATTCCGGCTGGCAATATGCTTCCGGAGGTGGCTTACATCAAACTGGGATGGGCTCTTGGCCAGACTGAAGACCCTGAGGAAGTGAAAAAGATTATGCTCACCCCGATAAATGACGAGATTACCGAGAGAGAGCCTTACAATGGCTACCTGGTTTACCAGGGTGGCGTTCCGGAGGTGGAAGAATTTATAAGGAAGGTACATAAATAGACTTTTGGGTTTTTCGCTTTTCCATGCAGGGGGGTCCATTTAGCTACGGAATTCTTATCTTCGCAGTAAGAGAAAAGCGGAACCTATGAGGTGTGTTAAGATGAAAAAGCAGCTGATTAAGGCGGTAAAATGGCTTTTTATTGCCATAGGCGTTCTCTTTTCTGTGATGATTGCCCTTAGTTTTACTGATTATCCTTACGATGTCTATCACTGGCTGGGGACAACTAATGCCGGTATGGAGAATAATCCGGATTATATTGTGGTGATGGGTGCAGGGGGGATGCCCAGCCCCGATGGGTTGATGAGGTGTTACTATGCAGCTGAGTCGGCAAAAGAATACCCTCAAGCTAAAGTAATTATAGCATTACCTACCAAAGAAGAATATTTTTATCAAAGTTATACTTACGATATGTTTGAAGAGATTCGGCGTCGGGGAGTGGACTCGTCCAGATTCATGTTTGAGATAGATGGAATGAATACCCGCACGCAGGCAATCGGGATAAGTGATATGGTTGGAAGCAAAGAAACAACTTCTTTAATGATCATCACATCCCCGGTGCATGTCTACCGAAGTGTGAAAGCTTTTCAAAAGGTTGGTTTTGCCGATGTTGGAGGAGTAGCTTCTTTTGAAAAAGCCGTTACCGAAGAAAACCTTACCAGGCGTAAAGATGGCGAGCAGGCAGATGACCTTCCCGGGAATTTGGACTTACGTTACAATATGTGGAACTACTTGAAATATGAAATTTCGGTCCTTCGGGAGATTTTTGCTATAGCTTATTACGAATTAAGGGGATGGATATAAAATAAAAGGCCGCATGAATCTCCTAATTCATGCGACCGTCCAAAACATGTGAGATAAAATACAAATTACACCACTACTTTATTGATGTAATTAGAATTCATTATGCTGAGGATACCCATGTAATCCAGCCTAAACGAAACGATATCCCCTACTTTTAGTTTTCTTTTAGATTTTCCGATATCCATAACAAGCATATCCGAGCTTGCTCCGCTGAATTCAATACCTCTGCTGACGGGAGTTATGTAGCGCGTATCAAGGTCAAGAAGTCCTACATCCAGTATGGCGCGATACGATTTTTTCCCATAATCCGATTCTTCATATTCTACCATATCGCCTGCCACATTTGTGCTTCTTTCACCAATGGGAACAACAGGCTTTTCAGTCAGCTCGATAATTTCGGTATGAAGCTTAAAGACATCTGTTTTCATGCCTTTTATTAATTTATCGTTAAATAAATTCATACCGTTGTAAAGGGATTCTCCAATCCTGAAATGATTTATTCCTTTCGGAATCATTTGTTTCCAAAGCAAAGGGATAGTAATAGAAGAACCACCGGTGATATACTTTATCTCTCGTTTAAAAGTAGATTCAAGCAACTGCTTGTAAAGACTCAACTGAATCATCTTATCATGTGTGGGCATCACTCCGTTGAGGCAGTTAAAATTAGCCCCAAGGCCTATCACCTCTATATTTTTGAGATTAAAAATTTCAGAATAAAAATCGATCAGGTTTTCACCGATTACACCCTCTCTCAGGTCTCCCATCTCAATCATGATAATTACTTTGTGCTCTTTATTCTGACGCTGGGCCTCCTCGGAGAGCAGTTTTATGGTATAAAGTTCCGTATTGAAACTTACGTCAGCATACTGCACTATATTTTTTATGCTCCTTTTCGCCGGGGGTTTAATGTAGACCGTTTGAATGTCGGAGTTGATTTTTTTGATCGTCTTGAGGTTTGAGATCCTTGAATCGTGTACTTCTTTGACCCCAAGGTCTAAAAGGACTTCAAGGTATTTTTTGTTTCCGCAAAGCATTTTGGTTACTACACCCCATTCTTTGTCATACTTTTCCATGAGGTTTTCTAAAAACTCATAGTTATGCTTCAGCTTTGCTTTATTTAGCTCAATATAAGCCATTTTACATTATTTTTTGATCACTCTCCGGATTCTCGAAGGCAATCGTGTTAACAATTCGTAATTTACCTGGTCACTCAACTCTCCGAAAGAAGACACACTAATTTTATTGTCTCCCTGATCGCCAACCATCACTACCTCTTCACCTAGTTTTACCTTCCCCAGGTAGGTGATATCGGCGATAAGCATGTTCATATTGACCATACCAATCACCCCCACACGCTGGCCCTTAATAAGCACACGTCCCTGGTTACTGAGTGAGCGGCTGAAGCCGTGAGAATAACCTACCGGGATGATGGCTATTCGTTTCTTTTCCAGGGCCATATAAGTGGTCCCATAGCTTATAAATTCTCCCTGCCTGACGGTTTTGACACTCATCACCCGGCTGCGCCATCTTATGATCTGCATCAGGGGATTGATCTTATTTTTCGTTTTATGAATGTAGTGGATTTGTGTTTCCTGGCTGGGCCAGAATCCGTATTGCAGGATACCTATACGCACCATGTCCATCTGGGTCTTCGGATAAGCAATGGCTGCTGCTGAACAGGCTGTATGCCTTGTTTCCGGGCGGATGCCCTGTTCAAGGAGCCATTTGTAGGTTTTATTAAACCTCGTAATTTGCTTCTGAACCCTCACATGGTTAGCAATACTTTCGGCTCCGGCATAATGTGTGCACACCCCTTTGAGGGCCAGGTATCCGGAGTATTCATCCAGTAGGGGCAATGTTTGGCGCAACTGCCGCCGGTTAAGCCCTGTACGGTTCATACCGGTTTCTACCTCGAGATGGATTTTTGCTATTTTGTTAAGCTTTTCAGCCCGCTCAACGATATCTTTAAGATACTCTAACTGGAAAACGAAAAACTCTATTCCGCTTTCAATCACCCAATCTCTGTCGTGCTCATCAATCCAGCCCATAATCATAATATCCGATTCGGAGCTGCACACCTCTTTTACCTGCCACGCTTCATCAGAGCTGAAAACAGAAAAATGATCGATGCCGGCTTTTTCGGCCATCGGAACAAAATGCTCTATCCCATGGCCGTATGCATTTCCTTTTACCACGGATGACATCTTAACATTAGCTCCGAGATTATCTTTAATAAAAGCTATGTTGTTGTCAAGGGCTGATTGGCTCAATTCAATGACAGATGTGGTATTCATAATTTGTCGATGAGCAGCTTTTTGTAAATACTAAAAAAGATGGATGCGCCCGTCTCGATGATCTCATCCGGAAAATCGTAGTCAGGATTATGTAATTGCGGCTGGTCAATCCCTGAGCCAAGGCCGAAAAGTGCCCCTTTAAACCGGTGGGTGAAATGTGAAAAATCTTCTGACCAGCGAAAAGTAGCATCTTTTTTATCAATGTAAAGATTATTGTCTTGGGCAGCTTTTTCAATCAACTGATTGCATTGCGAATCGTTTTCAGTAGCAAGAAATTCTTCTGTATATTCAATTTCTACCTCAAGGTTTTCTTTGCTGGCTGTAGCTTTGATAAATTCTTCAGCCTTTGAGGTGAGCTTTTCCATATCATCATTACGGTAGGAACGAAGGGTAGCCATCACTTCTCCATAGCCTGCTGATGTGCCAAATGCTTTTTCACCGACTTTCACATTAACCATGGTGATAAGTGTAAGATCTTTAAAATCTTTTTCAGCAGGTAGCGCATGAAATTTTTTGATAATTTCTGCCACAGCCATAGAAGGGTTGATGCCATTTTCCGGCTCCCCGGCATGGGAGGTTTTCCCGTGCAGCTTTATGATAATGCCCTTGGAGGCCGAGGCAAAAGTTTCATCTCTGATGATGATGTCGTGTTTTCTGAAACCGGGGAGATTGTGCAATGCAAAAGCATAGTCAGGAGTGATTTCTTGAAAGGCAGGGTCCTTGATAACTTTTTCGGCCCCCTCACCGGTTTCCTCGGCAGGCTGAAACATTAATACAGCTTTTCCGGTTTTAGGCCTGAGGGCATGTATTTTACGCGATAACAAAGATAAGATGGCCATATGTCCATCGTGTCCGCATTTATGTGAAACCCCCGGATGTTCTGAATGATATTCAAACGAATTGATCTCTTTGATTGGTAAAGCATCCAGGTCGGCCCTGAAAAGAACAACCGGGCCGGGGTTGCCACTGTCAAAAACGAAAGCAAGGCCATGGCCTCCAAGATCTTCCAAAACCTTATCGGGATGACTTTGCTTTACAAAGTTTTTTATTCGCTCTCCTGTTTCCTTTTCTCTCCCTGAGAGTTCAGGATTGCGGTGTAGCTCGCGGCGTAGCGCTATAATGTTTTGCTCATCCAAAAATCAGCTCACTTTTTTTGTTTATACCGGTATTCCAAATACTTGTTTTCAAACCCTACTTTTTCGTACAAAAAACGAGCAGGATTTTCTGGCTCCACATGTAACTTAATGTCACCTTCCGTCAGTTCAATAATTTTATTCATCAGTTGTTTACCTGCACCTTTTCCTCTCATCTTAGAATCAACGGCAATATATACGAGAATGTTTTCGGGGATGTAACCTTTCATGCCGGTTTTGTTCATAACAACTATGCCTGCAAGCTCATCATTTTCGTAGCCCCTGAGGATATAACCACCCTGAAGGTTGCTTTCGCTTAAGGCGTAATCGATAGCTCTCATTATATCTTCTTTACTGTCACCGTATTCTTCCAGGTGTGTATGAAGGAAATCAACTATTTTTTGTTTTTCAATAATTCCCACCGGGGAAATTGAGTCTAATACTTCGTATTTCATTGATTGTTGTTTTTATTAAAATTTTGTACAGCAACAAAAATACATTTTTACAGCGAATATTCCAAGTGTTTGATTGAGTAGTGGTCTAGAGTTTTTGGTGGTCGTCAGAGATTTTCTCTTCAATGGTTAAAACTGGTGAGGCGTCTATCTCTTTGATATTTAACAATTCGATTAAATCGTTAAGTGCATTTTCTATACGGCTCACTTTTTCATAGGGCAGTTCGTTTAACTGAGCAGTGAGTTTGTCCTGTAATAATGGCGGCAGTTTTTCAAGGAGCCTTTGTCCGTCGGCAGTTAAGGCAATGTTTGAAACTCTTTTGTCTCCTAATTTGGGCAGCCGGGCGATAAGGCCTTTCTTTTCCAGGCGGTTGATTATGCCGGTAATTGTGCTGGCGTTAAGGTTTAGATAATTCCTGATTTCACGCTGCGTGCTCTGATAATTTGCGCTCTCTTTAATAAAATTCAGGCATAAAACCTGCGGTATACTTACCCCGTACTGTTTTTGTATCTTTTTAGATTCCAGGTTGATAGACCTTACTATCTGCCGCATTTTGATGATTATTTCATTGTCCAGACCTTCCACAGCTTGAGTTGTTTTTTATGAGTTTAACTAATTCGTTGCAAAATTAAAATAAATACCAAACATAAAAAAGTTTCAGCTCAAACTTTATAGTTAAGATTATGATGTCTTTGAAATCTATATATTTAATACGCGTACTTATTTAGGTAGTGAAATCGTTTTTCCACTATAAAACAGGATAGGCTCCAGTGCAAACAACTAACGTAGCTCATGAGGCGGGAGGAACCCGGCTCTGTTTCTCGGTGCTGGTCATATAATTTCCATAGATTTCTCCCTGCGATACTTCACTTCCGCTCAGTATCTTGGTCGAAAA
>CAYFQK010000040.1:0-18088 GCA_964345255.1 uncultured Bacteroidales bacterium
CAAATAGTCAAAATAGCTAACTCTTCTCTGGAAATGTTTTGAATTTGTTTTTTTTTACTTTGGAATTTATGCCAAAAAAAGCAACAATTTAAAAATTAAGACACTACTTGTTACTGAACTACCAGCCGGAACGATTGCCTTCTTTGTGTGCGAAGCAAATAGACGCCTTTTGACAGATTACTTACATTGATACTTTTGGTTAGCTTGGTTTCTCTGATTTTTTGCCCTGTCATACTATAGATATCCACAATAGCTTCTTGTGTCAGGTAAACAATTGTTCCGCTGACCGGATTCGGGTAAGCGCTGAATTTATCCTCCTTAGCCATTTCGTCATCATCAATGCCAATACCGGTATTGGAATATCCGGGCGTGATGATTTCCATTACCTGCCAGTTTTCGCTTCCATTAGGCAGTCTTCCGAATGAACTATCTGTTTGCTGTTCACCGTAAACTATCTTATCAATCAGCGGATAGCCGTATTCCTCGCGGCCAAAGAGTCCGATTTGCTCGCCGGCTCTTCTCAAATTAAAAGACGCGTGAAAGTAACCCTGATCTTCTTCATCGTCATCGGCCCATATAAGGACGAAATCGCCGGGCGCCATCACATGATCCGGTAAACGAAATTTTCCCCGCCGGGTAAAATCATCGGTGACATACTTGTCACCCAGCCAGATGGAATGATCATCCCCATTGTAAATTTCGAACCAGTCATCGTACTCCCCATAGAAATCTTCTATAAAAGTATCATTACTGGCCATGAATTCGTTGATAAACAACTGCGGGTCATCATCTTCAGTGATTTCCACATGGACAGGTTGACAGGGATAGATAGATTCCCCGGATGTGACTCCTTTTACCTGGTACGTTATATCCGTCCGCCCAAGGAAAGGTTCGAATGTGCAGCCATAAAGGCCATCAGATGCTTCCCCGTCATTGTGTCCGCCATCATCCCACATCTTCTTTGATTGCTGAGAGCCGTCATTGATGGAATACATCAGCTGAATATCCTGGCCCCCGGTGTTGTCTGCCATAGCTGTTATGTGAAGGGCTTCATAAATTCTGGGGTGATTGTTCTTAACGTAGCTAATGACCGGTATCGTCTGATAATTCTCCAGCTGTGCGAGCCCCGATGATGCCCTGTCTTCGAGATAGGGTTGAATCCCGGCCTGAATATGAGCCCCAAGCGGGCCATAGTAGGAGCTGTCAAAGTCCTGCATTGTAAACCCGTAATCCAGTGGATAGTAAGGGTCGAGTTCAATAAAAGGCCGGATGCCTTCCTTGATTATTTCCATTTTAGCATCGAGTGAGTCAGGAGGAGCTACATCAGTGACAAGTTTCTCAAAATAGTAGGAGAACTGATCCCGGTATTTATCCACTTGCAGAAGGCGTTCGTAAAGAGGGCGATCTTCTCCCGACGACCAGTCATAAATGTTGCGATCCCTCCATTCTATATCCGACCACGTAATGCCAAAGGTGTTATCCACATCGTAGGGGATGTATTCAAACCGGTCGGTTTTTTGGTTATGGTACAGGTAAAAATTGTTTTTATTGAAGATGTAGCCGTCCCAGTTGGCCGTGTAAATATCTACAGCCATTATTTTCAGGTATTGCTGAACGTTGAATACTGAATCCAGAGCGCAGGCCAGGTTTGAGATGGGCGTTTGATTCAACACTTTAATAAACTCTGCCAGGTCGGAATAATCATCTGCATAATGATTGTTTTTTAATTCATATATTCTCTCCCCGGAGTTATCCTCCATTTTGTAAAGGTCAGGGTTGTCTCCCAGGTAGACTAAATCAGCAGGGTATGTACATTTATATAAATTCCCGTGATTATTACCGAATCGTTTCATGGTGAATTTTTCATCAATATTTTCCTCGTTGATGTAGATGCCGTAATATTCATCGTTGATGTACATCTCCACATGGTTAGAGCGTGGTGCAGGGATTTCCATCCCCCTGAAGATATCCCAGGCCAATTTCGATCGAATCACCGAGGGATCGTTGTGCTGGCCATTTATGTCGAGTTTTTCAACACCGCGATATTCCCGGCCATTCTCAAAAGAATTGAAGGATATGTGAAACGATTTTTTCGAAGCATTGATTGATGTATTACCACGGCAACGGAAACCTATGTTTTCGATAGTATCGGTCACATAGCCATCATTAAAAATAAAGGTAGCCGGGTATTCGTGTTTCTCTGCCGGATTCTCCAAAAGAGCATTCAAGGAGTCCTGGTTTATCAATATTTCGAACCGGGGGATGAGATGATCGGCAAAAAGCCTTCCCATGCCGGGTTGGCCGGGCTGTCCTTTACCTGTTGAGAAAAGCCCGCTCAAAAGAATTACAAATAAAATTCTGCGCATCATTATCTTAACTCCACAACTTTAGCTGAACGGGGTGCCAGTTTAATATTATCAACGGTTATAACTTCATCATTCAGAACATCCAACCCCACGCTATATCCGTCCATAATCTCTTTAAAGCGATTTGTGTTCAGGTTTTTTCCCTCATCGGTATTATTGAAAACAACCATAACCGTTTTCTTCTTATTATGCCTGAAATAAACGTACGTTCCGTTTTCAGGAATAAACTGGGTTAGCTCTCCGGTTTGCATCACTTTGCTGGATGTCCGGTATTCAGCCAGTGTTTTAATATGATTGAAGATTTCGTTCTCTTTTTCGCTACGGCCCTCTTCTGTAAAAGCATTACGGTTATCGTCGTTCCAACCTCCCGGGAAATCTTTACGCATTTTTCCGTGTCCGGCATGCTCGTGCCCTTCCATGAGGATTTCGGTACCATAGAGTAAAGAGGGGACTCCACGTGTAGTGAGAACATAAGTCAGGGCCATCTTCACCTTATCAAGGTTTTCATTGTACGTGCTATAAAGACGCGAAAGATCGTGGTTATCAGCAAAAACGACCAAATCATTTGGACGGGGATAGAGGAAATCATGAGCCAGGTTGTCGTAAAGTTTTGCCACGCCGGTATTCCATCCGTTTGGTTCATTGAATGCGCTGCTGACAGCGTATTGGCCAGGGAAATCAAAAACATGAGACAGGTGAGAGTCGTATCCGTCGAAATTTTCTTTTCCTCCCTGGTAGTAGGCTACCATTGCAGGATACTCTATCCAGGCTTCACCTACAATCGAAAAATCCGGATATTCTTTCATGACTTCTTTGGCCCACTGAGCCATAAAATCTTCATCCGGGTAGGGTTGGGTATCCATCCGTATTCCATCAATCCCGGCATATTCGATCCACCATATACTGTTTTGAATGAGGTAACGGGCTAATAAATCGTTCTTTTGATTTAGATCGGGCATGTTTTTATCAAACCACCCGTTTTTCATTTTTTTCAGGTCATGTTTTGAAGCATGGGGATCGACTGCCGTACTCGCCCGGTAGTTGGAGCTGGTGTATTCGGGAAACTGATGAATCCAGCTCTCCATAGGCAAATCATCCATCCACCAATGTCCACTTCCGCAGTGGTTAAAAATCATATCCTGAATCACTTTTAGGCCTTTTAAGTGAGCTTTATCCACCAGTTGCTTAAATTTTTTATTCGATCCCAATCTCGGATCGACTTTGTAGAAATTACTGGTGGCATAACCATGATACGTATAGGCTTCCTGGTTATTTTCCAGAAAAGGATTCAGCCAGATAGAGGTAACGCCCAACCGGTTAAAATAATCCAGATGGTCCATAATACCTTGAAGGTCACCCCCGTGCCGGCCATCAGGGTTTGACCGGTCGGCCTTTTCAAGCATGTCAGCATGAGAGTCATTATCGGGATTCCCATTGGCAAACCGATCCGGCATTAGGAGATAGATGATGTCGCTGTTGTTAAAACCTTCCCGTTTCCGGGAATTTTCCTCCCTGGATCTCAGTTGATAAGTATATTCATATTTGGTATCGCCATCTTTTTCAAATCGAATGTTGAAAGAGCCGGCTTTAGCTTCATCGCTGATGTCCATGTTTAGGAAAAGGTAATTGGGATTATCTACTTTGACGGTTTTTTTAAGTGTTATTCCTTCATAGCCCATCTTAGGTGTGGTAAAACCTATGTCATTTGCATGAACGAGTAGTTGCAGGTGCTCATTTTCCATGCCCGCCCACCAGAAAGGCGGTTCTACGTGTTTTGGCTGATTTGCAGCCGATAATAGCAGGGTTGAGGTTAAAATCGTTAGAATTAACAGACTTAGTCTTTTCATAGCTCAATGTATTGTTGAATCAGTAAAATTACTAAAATTCGACTGAATAGGATGGCCCTTTTAATCATAGGTGAGCTTGAGTTAAAGCAAGTACCGATTATATGTGATTATTCCTCAGATTTTTTTGATAGAGGCAGAGTAAAAGAAAACGTGCTTCCTTTATCAAGTTCAGACTTCACATGGAGGGCTCCCCCGTTTTTTTCGATGAATTCCTTAACGATGATGAGACCCAATCCCGTTCCTTTTTCATTGGAAGTACCTGATTTTTTAGACTTCTCACCAATATCAAATATTTTATCTTTTTCTTCCTGAGTCATGCCCGTGCCGGTGTCTTCCACTTCTATCTGACAGTAATCTTCCTGCTGTTTGGCTCTGATGGTAACACTTCCATTGGGGTAGGTGAACTTGATAGCATTGGATATGAGATTTCTAAGCACAGTGGAAATCATCTTTTTGTCGGCACAGACTTTATCTACATGCTCCGGTTTATCAAATTTTAGTTGTATGTGTTTTCCCGAAGCCTGCGAGCTTAACATACTGATGTTCTCCTTGATGATTTCGTCGGGATGGAAGACAGAAGGGTTCAGCGATAGCCGCCCCATCTGTGCCCGGGACCACTCCAGCAAATTCTCAAGAAGTTTGGACATGTTCTCAGTTGAGAGTATAATGTTTTGTATTATTTCTTTTCGTTCTTCTTCATCATATTCGTCATACTCTTCTTTCAGAAGGCTTGCAAAACCATTCAATGCATTCAGTGGGTTTTTCAGATCATGGGCGATAATAGAGAAAAATTTATCTTTAGTAGCATTCAGCTCTTTCAATTCTTTTTCTCTTTGCTGCAGCTTTGCCTGTGTTTCTTTTAGTTCCGTTAAGTCATAACCGAAAATGATGGTTTTATCCTCAAAAAGTTTGAAAGTTGCCCAGTATTGAATTCTTTCCTTTCCTTGTTTGTCGGTGAGATGATATTGCGAGAATAAGCCGGGTTTCTTCTTAAAATTCGTAAATGCCCGTTGCCGCTCCTCATCGTCTTTCATTAAAAGCTTTACGGCTTTTTCAAAGTTTTCAAGCTCCGCGGCTTTATAACCCAGCGTTTTCTCTACGTGGTCGTTATATACTTCAAAGTTTCCTTCAAGGGTTATTCCGGCAATCATGATGGGGGCATGCTGGAATATAGTTTTTAATTCAGATTCACTTTGCGTGAGTTTTGCCGTTGCCTTATTTCTTTCTGAGATGATTTTGTTAGTAGAGCTGGAGAGTCTCTTTAGCTCCCCAAAATCAAAGGACTTTTCTTCTATCAGCGAGTTTGTGCTCAGGGCGTTATCCAGTTGCAGGGTGAAGCGTTTGAAGTTGTCACTAACCACTTTACCCAGGCGACCGGCGATGAGAAAGATGACCAGCATTATCACGGCAATAATAATTAGCAAAGTGATGGTATTCATTAAGGCTTTCTGCCTTATCTGCTCCCTCTTATGCGCAATGCTTTGTTTAATGTTTTCCAGGTTGGTCCAGCTGCCTATCATCCATTGCCACTCATCAAAACCTTGCACGTGGGTTAGGTTATCAATATGTTTATGCTCACTAGGTTCATACCATTCATACTTTACAAATCCACCTTCGGGTTCCCGGGCCGCTTTAAGTTCTTCTTTGAATATTTTTATTCCATTGGGGTCGGTCATATTTAGTATGGTATCGCCCCTGGAATATTTTTCGGAGTGAATTAATAAAGCGATGCCATCATAGGTGTTTACAAAAATATACCCGCCTTTACCATAGCGTATTTCCGACAAGCGCTCCAGCGCTTTTTCTTTGGCTTCCTGAACCATATTTATTTTGTATTCCCCACAGCCCACATACCAATCGTAAGGCCCGAATTTTTTTACATAGGAAGTTTTTTTGTATACAGCGGTATCGGGCATGCCCGGGGCGGGCCAATAACCTTTTACATATCCTTTCCCATGTTGCCTTACGGTTTCAATTTCATTTTTGATTATGTAATTGCCTTTTTCATCGGTTAAGTCTAACAGGTTTTTTCCTTCCAACTGGGGCTGAATGGGATAAAGCAGCTCTTTGCCCTTCATGGATACAATGAAATAGTAGCCTCTTCCATTGAAAAAACGCTCCGGTCTCAGCGTTTCTATAATCATAGCTTTAAGTTGATCATCCGGAATATCCCCATGGTAGGTGTTGTAGAGATGCATTGCTTGTGTGTGTGCCTCATCCACTCTTTTTTTAAGCTTTTGGAGCATTTTCCTTCTTATATTGTCTTGCTCATTGTTAATGTAGGAAATAGCTTCCCTCACCTCGTTACGCAGGAGGCGCTTTTTTTCTGCATAAGTTTGTTGCTCGTAACGCTCAATTTCTTCACCGGCTTTATTGTATTCGGTGTAAATTAGTATAGCTCCTACCAGGAAAAGAATGACAGAAATAATCGTTAGAAGAATTCTTCTGAATTGGTTTGCCAGAGATTTACTTTTAGCTAACACTTTCATAAAATGCGAATAATCCTGAATAATTAGTGTAAAGATAAGACTTTACAGCGCCTTATATCAATCTTTCCAGCTTAAATTTAATCTTTACTTTATTTTCTTCGTTGCGCAAGACCTTTAGCCTAATGGTTCTTCCTTCCCTGCTTCGCAGAATCGAATAAATATGACTAAGTGAGTAGAGTTCTATCCATATCCAATTAAGCTTAAGTATTTCGTCCCCTACCTTCACACCTGCCCTGTCGGCGGGGGAGTTTTTTCTTACATAATCTACCATCACCCGGTCAAGGTCTTCACCAAATGCGGTAAGGTGCATCCCGGTCATGTTGAAGTCAAATTTTTTATTGAAATTATCAGCCGGTTTGAGGTATATCACATTCTCATCCAAATGCAGTATGGCATTAAACCTCGAAAGTAATTCTCCTCCAATGGTCCCAACGCGTCCTTTTTTCTGAATTTTAGAGTATCTCCGCGTGAAAGAGGCAATAACTTCATCCAGTTGATAGGTTCCAATATCAATGGTGTGCACCCTTGCTATATATCCCGGTATTTCTCCCGAAAGGCCTCTTCCCAGGGAGGTCTCAATATGTTTATCGGGAACCGAGAGTTCATTTTCTTCATTCATTTCAATGAGGATGGCATGACTGGCCCCGGTGTCAACTAAAAATCGGGCGGTATCATGCTTTTTTCCTTCAATATTAAGATCACCTATCACATAGGGCTTTTCATCAGCTTTTGATAGAGCGATACGCTGGTGAGCGTCAGGTGGGTCAAATTTCTCAGGGTCATACACGATGAGTTTTCGATTTTCGTAATCAATTTCCACCACCAGGTCCTTAAAAAAGCCTACCCCCAGTATTCCCTGCACTCTTATGCCCAGGTATTTGGGCAGTTGAAGGTAGTCTTGCTCCAGCACAAAAATATCCATCGGCTGCGAGGTTAACCCCTCAATTTTCATCTGGACTTTTTCTGCCAGGTAGGCTCTTACCGATCCCTGTGTTCCTGCACCCGCAACGGTGTATTCCGTCGTATAATTCAGCCCCAGGATGTCCCCGATTACTTTTTCTATGAGCACCGTTCCCCGCGCTCCGCTATCGAGAATAAATTTTGATGCGATTTCACCTCCCACTTCTACATTAATGATGATGAGATTATTTTGGTTTTCGAATGGGATTTCAACTTTCGACTGGCCCTCGGGAAGCTCAAACCGGGCGTTGTCCTGCGCCTTGAGCTGGGGGGTAAAGATTACAGCAATACAAAAAATTAAAATAAATTGCAAACGTTTGCAACCTGGCCTAAACATAATTTTTTTCTTCTTAATAATTTCTCCCACAAACAATTAGTTTAATAAGTATTCGATTTCAGTACTCCTCACAAGCACTAACTTTTATTATCTTTGGCCTTTGATGCAGAGTACATTTATTGCGAATTGTTAAATATAAGAAATTAAGTACACATGGCTGATAATAAACCGATAAAAAAACTTTCCGGTATCTGGCAGGAACTTTATGGGGCAGAATATCAAGACCTTTTCGATGGCTTTATAGGCGAACTCGAAAATTTTAAAAATCAGAACACCATAAACTCCCAGGATGAGAAATGGTATAAAGACGCCATTGTATATTCCCTTTATGTTGATCTTTTTAATGACGACTTCAACGGTCTGGAAGAAAAACTCCCATACATTGCTGATTTAGGGGTGAATTGTTTATGGCTGTTGCCTATACTTGAATCTCCCATGAAAGATGATGGGTTCGACATAAGCCGTTATAACCGCGTAAGGAAATCTCTTTTAGGACTGGGCGGGGAGGCCTCAGATGAAGAGCGGGAAAACAGGTTCTCCCATTTTTTGGATAAAGCTCATGAATATGGCCTCAAAGTAATTTTCGACATAGCCATGAACCACACGTCAAACCAGCACGGGTGGTTTCAGGAATCGCGAAAATCCCCTGATAATCCTTATCGCGATTACTACATCTGGAATAAAGACAAGAATAAGTATACAGAAACGCGGCTCCTTTTTAAAGGGATGGTAAACAGTAACTGGGAGAAAGATGGGGAGGAGTTTTTCTTCCACCGGTTTTTTGAATTTCAGCCGGATCTGAATTACAGGAATCCCCAGGTATTAGTAGAGATGTCTGGCGTATTGATGTATTGGCTAAGTCAGGGGGTGGATGGTTTTAGAGCTGATGCAATCCCCTATTTATGGAAACAAGAAGGAACAAACTGCGAGAATCTTCCTGAGACACACTCCATCGTTAAGTTTTTCAGAGCGGTAACCGATTACTTGCGTCCCAATACCTTAATCCTGGCGGAAGCATGCCAGCCTCCAAAAGAGGTAGTAAAATATTTCGGTCAAGGGGATGAATGTCATGCGGGCTACCATTTTCCACTTATGCCACAGATATTCAAAGCGCTGGCCGTTCAGAAAGCTGAACCCATAATGAGCGTGTTGTCGCCGAAGGTGACTCCCGCAATACGTATAGAAAACCAGTGGTTTACGTTTCTGAGGGTTCATGACGAGCTCACCCTTGAAATGGTTAGCGAAGAAGACAGGAAAATAATCCATGATCACTATTGCCGCGACCCAAAATGGGATTTCAGAGAAGGAGAAGGAGTGGCCGCCAGGTTATCAGAGCTCATGGAATTTGATGAGCGAAAATATGGTCTGGCCTACTCCATCATGATGACCTTACCGGGCACACCGCTGGTCTACTATGGGGATGAGTTTGGAAAACCCAATGATGAGGAGTACTTTGAAAGAAGAGCACGGGAAACAGGTTATAAGGATTCTCGTTATTTAGTGCGCGGAGCAATTAATTGGGAGCGCTGGGAAAAAGAGCTGCAGGATCCTCAGAGCTTTCATTACAAAGTGAACCAGATGGTTAAAAACCAGCTTCATGCAAGAAAGCAAACCAGCGTTTTTGGACGCGGTGATATCGATTGGCTGGAGGTACTGGATCAGGAAGATAATAAACTGGAATCAGTTCTGGCTTTCCTCAGGAAATATCAGAATCAGCAGGTTATTGCCATACATAATCTGTCTGAAGAACAACAGAATACAAATCTTAACGTTAATTTTCTTACGGATCAGGAAACTGATATGTTAGGTCAAAATATTAAAACAGATGCTGAAGGACGTTTAATTTTAGAACCTTTCTCCTATCTTTGGATAGAACTTACGGAAAATTAAACTTTTATGGATGAGCATACGGATATTGCACAAAAAGTAAGCTTTCTAAGGGAAGTAAGTATTTTCTCAGATACCAGTGATGAGGCGCTCGAGAAAATTGCTTATTACCTGGAAGAAACGCATGCCCTCAAAGAGCAAATCATATTCAATAAGGGGGATGATGGACATATGTTGTTTATTATTGCCAACGGAAAGGTCCGAATTCATGACAATGGCCATGTTTTGGGGCGCCTGAGTAAAGGGGAGGTTTTTGGCGAATATTCACTGGTCGATCAGGAAACGCGCTCGGCATCCGTCACTGCTGAAGAACAAACACAGCTCTATAAATTAGAGCAGGAGGCCTTTTATGGGCTGATGGCTACTAAACCCGAGGTGATGCAAGGCGTTTTGAAAGTCCTTGTGGGGCGTATGAGGTATATGAATGAGCTGGAGAATAAGCTGTCTAAGAGTTACCTGAAAATTCAGAATCAGAAAGAAAAGATTGAAAACCAGAACAAGGACATCAACCTTCAGAAAAAGGAATTGGAGAAAACCAATGAAAAATTACGAAAGGCCAATGAGGAGAAGAATCATCTTATAGAAATTATCGCTCATGATTTGAAAAATCCACTGGCTAGCAGCATTTGTGTTACTGATATGCTCAACAGCAATTCAAAAGAGCTAACAAAAGACCGGCGCGAATCAGCTGAGGTACTCTATAATTCGTTAAAAAAGATGAATAATATCGTCAATCAGGTGCTCGATGTTCATGGATTGCGAACAAAAAATATTACCCTGAACTTGACTAAGGTTAATTTGGCTTTGGTTATCAAAGAGATCCTTGAAAATTTCGAATACGCAATATCCAAAAAGGAACTTCATGTTGATTTGAATCAGAAAAATGTTTTTGCCCATGTGGATGAGAACCATACAAAGATGGTTTTTGAAAATCTTATTTACAATTTTATCAGATATTCGCCTGATTTCGGCAATATAAAAATTGATCTTCAGGAAGATGCTGAAAAAGCTTATGTTGTCATTGAAGACGACTCGAAGCTCAGTAAGCCCGATAACTTCAGGAAGCTTTACGGTATTTATCAGCATCCTGAGATCAGTGCAGACAAGATAAAACCCGGACCTTCCGAATCAGTTGTTGTGAAGTATATTCAGGCCATGGATGGAGCCGTTGCATGTCCTAAAAACTCCTCCAACGGATTTAAATTGAGAATAACGTTTAATAAACCTATTGAATCGGCGACTTAATCCCGAAAAAAGCAAATTATGGAAAAAAATACATTTAAAGCTGTCATTTTTGACTTAGATGGAGTAATCACACAAACAGCAGCTGTGCACAGTGCAGCCTGGAAGAGAATGTTTGATGAATTTTTAAAACAACGTGCAGATAAAAATAATGAATCCTTTAAGGAATTCACCCACCAGGGCGATTACCTGAATTATGTTGATGGCAAACCCCGCTATGAAGGGGTCGCCTCTTTTCTGGAATCAAGAGGAATAAAAATTCCTTATGGTGACCCGTCTGATGACCCTGATAAGGAAACTGTTTGTGGTTTAGGTAATCGTAAAGACAGGAAATTTAATGAAACACTCCAAACCGACGGCGTGAAAGTATTTCCTTCCACCACGGCATTTATCAAAGAATTGCATTCGCGGAATATTCGCACCGGAGTAGCCTCTTCGAGCAAGAATTGTAAAAATGTGCTGGAAGCCGCCGGTCTTTTACATTTATTCGAGACAAGAGTGGACGGGACGGTTTCTGCCGAGCTAAAGCTCAAAGGAAAGCCCCAACCCGATATCTTTACCAGGGCCTGCGATAACCTCGGAGTGCCTTACGAAGAATCAGTCGTAGTGGAAGATGCAGTATCGGGCGTGCAAGCCGGAAGAAACGGTCGCTTCGGGTTGGTGCTTGGCATTGCCAGGGAAGATAATCACAATGAACTGAAAAAGCACGGCGCCGATATAGTGGTCAGCGACATGGATGAAATATCAATAGAAGATATCGATCAGTGGTTTGAAAAAGGTCTTGCAGATGACCAATGGAAAATTTCATATTACGACTACGATAAGGGAAAGGAAAAAACACGGGAGGCCTTGCTGACGGTTGGAAATGGTTACTTTGGCACCAGAGGGGCTTTCGAGGAAAGCTGCGCCGGGGATTACAACTACCCGGGGACCTATATCGCCGGAACATACAACCGCCTGAAAACTAAGGTAGGAGATCGCGATGTGGAAAATGAAGATTTTGTGAATTGTCCTAACTGGCTTCCTGTTAATTTCAAGATTGATAACGGGGATTGGTTTGATGTTAATAATACAACGATAAAATCTTTTGAACGCCATTTGTACTTTAAAACCGGCATACTATCCCGGCAAATGGTTGTTGTGGATGGTAAAGGTCGTGAAACACGGATAGAAAGCGAACGCCTGGCCAGCATGAAAAACCCGCATCAGGCAGGGCTGCGCTATAGCCTTACTCCGCTCAATTACAAGGGGGATATTACTTTTGTAACGGGACTAAATGGAGCTATCATCAATGATGGAGTAGAGCGATACCGTAAGCTAAATCAGCAACACCTGAAACCCTATTCGCAGAAGGCAAAAGAGAACAAGCAGTTTTTGACAGTAGAAACCACCCAATCAGGGGTTTTTATTTCAGAGGCTGCCGGTATCAAGCTCTCCAGGGCAACTCAAAAGCTGCACCCTGATATGGAGCATGAGGAATCAGGAGGAGCTGTGTATTCCAGGTTCAAAGTGAAAGCCGATATCAATGAAACCATCACACTCGATAAAACAGTAGCTTTATACACCTCCCGTGATAAAGGGATTGAGGATTCGTCAAAAGCATCTAAAGAAGAGTTGAGGAAAATTAAAGGGTATGATGAAATGAAAGAGGAAAGCCGGCGGCAGTGGGCTGAGCTGTGGAAAGAGATGGATGTAGAGGTCGATGGCGATCGCTTTAGCCAAAAAATGCTTCGATTGCACATGGCCCACCTTATGGTAACAGCTTCTCCTCACAACGTCAATATTGATGCAGGCGTCACCGCCCGCGGACTCCATGGAGAAGCCTACCGCGGGCATATCTTTTGGGATGAGCTTTATATCCTTCCGTTTTATTTTATCCATTTTCCGGAGGTAGCCAAATCATTGTTGATGTATCGCTACAGAAGACTGGATGAAGCAAGAAAGTATGCTGCGGAGTATGGCTATGAAGGAGCTATGTTCCCATGGCAAAGCGGAAGTAGTGGCCGTGAAGAGACCCAGGTAGTTCATCTTAATCCCCTGACCGGCGAATGGGGACCCGACCATAGCTCGCTGCAGCGCCATATTTCACTGGCCCTTGCTTTAAACATTTGGCAATATTACCATGTAACTGACGATATCGAGTTTATTAGAAGTTACGGGGCTGAGATGTTTCTTGAAATTTGCCGTTTTTGGGCCAGCAAGGCCGAATATAGTGGCGACGACGAGAAATATCATATCGATAAAGTGATGGGACCCGACGAGTTTCATGAGAAATATCCTGACCGCGACGAAGGGGGTATAAAGGATAATGCCTACACTAATCTGATGACGGTATGGGCTATCGACAGAGCTTTTGATATACTTAACGCCCTTGACGAAAAGACCAGGCAACAGTTGCATGGGAAAATTAAATTAACCGATGATGAACTGGAGCGCTGGCGCGACATTGAGAAAAATATGAAAGTGGTGGTTGAAGACGATATCTTGGCACAGTATGACGGGTATTTTGGATTAGAAGAACTTGACTGGGAGGCATACAGGAAAAAGTACGACAATATTCACCGAATGGATCGTATTTTAAAAGCAGAAGGAAAATCGCCTGATGATTACAAAGTATCGAAACAGGCAGATACATTGATGACTTTCTACAACCTGAATGAAGAGGAGGTGACAGAAGTGCTGAATAATCTGGGCTATCATCTCAGTAAGGATTACCTGGCAAAGAACCTGGAGTATTACCTCAAAAGAACTTCTCATGGCTCAACGCTCAGTCGCGTAGTGCATTCCCTGTTGGCCAGTATGGCCGGCGACGAGGATTTGAGCTGGAGACTCTACCAGGAGGCACTTGCCAGTGACTATAACGACATACAGGGTGGTACAACCGGTGAAGGGATTCATGTGGGCGTAATGGCCGGCACGGTAATGATTGCCCTTACAACCTATGCCGGGTTGAAATATAACGGCAACCATCTCAGCCTTTCACCTCACCTGCCCAAGTGGTGGAAACGAATTGGTTTTCACATGAACTTTAAAGGGACCGGGTATTCTTTTGATGTAAAACCCGCTGAACTTGGCGTAAAGGCTGAGAATCCAGGCGGACAACAATCGCTTATAATTATTAATGATCAGGAGCACACGCTCCCGAATAACGAATGGATTTCCATTTCAATATAAAAAGGAGTAAATTATGCATGGTGACATTCTTTTTATCAATCAAAACCACATTGAAGCTGTTCAAAATATCTACCAGGCTAAGCTGGAGGAAAGAAAGCTGGATAAGTTTATCATCGCCATATCTGGTGAGGTGGAGTCCGGCAAATCAGAAATAGCTCATTTGCTGGGGAAAAAACTTATGAATGACGGCAAAAAGGCTAAAGTGCTGAATATGGACAGTTACTATAAAATTCCTCCCTACGAAAGAAGAGTATGGCGCAGGAAGGAAGGGCTTGATAAAATAGGGCTTGATGAATATAACTGGGATAAAATCAAAGAGACCATCAACGCTTTCAAAGAAGGAAAACAGGTGACGATTCCTTATGCTGACGTGATTACACAGCAGCTTGATGAATTAACCACCACTTTTAAAGGAATAGATGTGTTAATTTTAAACGGGCTGTATACCATCGCCCTCGATGAAGCAGACTTAAGAATTTTTATAGAATTAACCTTTGAAGAAACGCTCGATGAGCAGAAAAGGAGTGAGAATGAAACCATCGACGAATGGAGAATTAAAGAATTGGAACAGGAACACAAAACATTGCAGTCTTTAAAGGATAAGGCGGATTATTATGTGGACCTGGATACTTCACTGAATTTTTATCATCTGTAAAAAAATAATATTATGTTAGGAGATGTATTGCTCATAGAAGACAAGCACAAAGAGGCTGCAGAAAGCATTAAGCAAAAAGTACTGGAGCAGAAAAAAGAGAAAATGGTTGTCGCTATTTCCGGAGAGTCAGGCTCAGGGAAATCGGAGCTGGCCCACAGCCTTGCAAAAGCCCTCCAGAGTGAGGGGATAGTAGCCAAGCCGCTGCACATTGACAACTATTATAAGACGCATCCTTTGGAAAGGAATGAATGGCGGCAGAAACATGGCATTGAAAGTATTGGTTACACTGAATATGACTGGGATACGATTTATAAGAATATCGATTCTTTCAAGAAAGGAGAAAAAGCCGAAATGCCGTGTATCGATTTGGTCACTCAGCAGGTGGACAAACTCATCACCGATTTCAGCGGGGTAGACATGTTGATTATCGACGGGCTTTATGCCATAAAAACAGAGAATAGCGATTTGAATGTTTTGATTGACTTAACTTATCATGAAACCAAAAAAGCCCAGTTAAAAAGGGGTAAAGAGAAAGTGAATGATTACAGGATGCAGGTGCTTGAACGGGAGCATCAGGTAGTCAGGTCACTTTACGATCGGGTTCACCTCATCGTCAATAAAAACTATAAAGTGGAAGAAGCCAAATAAGTTTTCCAATTACAAAAAAAAGGTGTGGCCCGAAAACCACACCTTTTTTTGGTTATTAACTATCGCTTCGGTCTTTAACAAACGGCATCATCGCGGCGGCCACAAACCACGTCACACCGCCAAGCACCAGCGCATAAATAGGCTCTTCACTAAAAACGCTTTTCACCACAAAGCCCAGCACACTGGCTGCCAATATTTGCGGGATAACGATAAAGAAGTTGAAAATACCCATATAAACTCCCATCTTATCAGAAGGCAGGGCACTTGTTAAGATAGCGTAAGGCATCGCTAAAATACTGGCCCATGTTAGCCCGATTCCAACAAAAGGAAGCAGCAGCAGCAATTCATACATCGGTATTGATAATGTACCAATACCTATACCGCTTAAGTTGATGGCAAACGTACTGCCGGTATTTTGAATGAAAAATATCACAATCATACTAATGCCCCCGACAACCAAGGATATCAGGTGTGTAAATTTGCGGTTCGTTTTCTTTGCCAGCCATACAAGCAGGAAGGCAAAAACAGCGGCAAAGCCGTTATAAACCGCAAACCCGATACCAACCCAGTCAGCGCCGTCATTGTATTGTGATTGTATTCGATCAATCGTGGAACGCGCGTTAGAACTTAGCTGCATCTGATCGGCCTTTTTCTTATCGGCAAAAAACTTCACCACTTTCATACGGGCCACTACTTCATCTTCGCCCGATTCCAGCTTCTTTCCGTATGTATTCAGGTCTGTCTTCACCGACTCAAGGTTGTCATAAAGCTCCGAATTGGCAGATTTATCGATATTTTCAGCTTTCTGCTGTAATTCACTAACCACTTCCGGGCTCATTTTCATATCATAAATATGGCTCGTAATGCCGGCCACCGAATATATCCACATAGCAAACAGTGCAAACCACGAGAAAAACTGCACCACGGCCAGTTGCTTCATGGTTTTGGGCATCATGTTGAAATCGTTGATTATCTCCGCCAGCCCTGACTTGCTTCTCTGCTCTTTCTGCATTACCAGGGCCACCAGCTCAAGGATACCAAAGATCATAACACCTATGGTTAGGATATAAAGCTCGGCCATGTAGTCGTTAAAATAAACCAATAAAGTAGCTGCCACACCGATGATAGTCATCCACAGCCCCACGGTTCTGGATTTCTTCTTCAGAGTATTTAAAGAGGTGGTTTCTGTAGTTTCCTCGCTGGGATTAGTTTTATCTTCTCCTTCTTTTTTTTCAGCAGCTTCAAATTTTGCAAGCTCTTCAGGGCTGTATTCCTTGGTTCTGAATACAGTCCACACCACGGCTCCGAAAAATGCGACCGCCCCCAGGTAGAAGGAAAATTTTACAGAATCGGGTATAATCCCTTCAGGGGCAGTATTAGATATGTCAAACCAATTCGTTAGCATCCAGGGCAAAGCCGAGGCTACAACAGCTCCTATCCCTATGAAAAAGCTTTGCATCGTAAATCCCCTGGTACGTTGGCTTTCCGGCAGCAAGTCGCCGACAAATGCTCTAAAAGGTTCCTGCGAGATGTTGATAGAGGCATCCATTATCCATAGCATACCGGCCGCTACCCAAAGCGTAGGAGAGTTCGGCATGATTATCAGGGCAATGGAAGCCAGGATAGCTCCAATCAGAAAATAGGGGCGCCTTCGTCCTAACCAGCCCCAGGTTTTATCACTATAATGACCTACAATGGGTTGCACAATCAGCCCTGTTACCGGCGCCGCAATCCAAAGGATCGGAATATTTTCTATATCAGCTCCGAGGGTCTCAAAAATTCTGCTAACGTTTGCATTTTGCAATGCATAGCCAAACTGAATTCCGAGAAATCCGAAATTCATGTTCCATATCTGCCAAAAACTAAGTTGTGGTTTTGATTTCATAAGCTTTTTATTTGGGAATAGCCAAAGATAAGATTTTTTTCAATCCTTGGTTCTTAGAATTAAAGCGCAAACGTTTTAACTCATGGGCCCGGGATTCCTATTGAAGCGCTAAATGCGTTACTTTTTTATAGAAAATGGAGAATAAAGATTAGCAGAATATCGCGTGATTCATGATAAATAAAAAATGTGGTTTTGAAGGCATCACAAAAAGGTAAAAATCTATAAACTAAGCCGAAAATGAGGATTTATTAGTCGTTTTTCTTGGAAATAAAAGATTTATTGTATATTTGCAGTGAATTTTGGCAGGGTATAGATTCCTGCTGATTTTCGGAAAGATAAATGGGAGGAGGGGACAATATGTCCTCTTTTTTATTAGCTGAAGCTGGATAAAATGGACAAACAAACGATTAGGAAACATACAGAGGAAATTTTGCCCGATGAATCTTTCTTTATCGTTGATATTCAGGTTAAAAAAGAGGTTATCAATATTTACCTGGACAACGATGACGAGGTAGGTATAGATGATTGTAGCATGATAAGTCGTCAGTTAAGCGAAAAAGTAGATCTTGACGATTACGATTTGAATGTTTCCTCTGCG
>CAYFQK010000041.1:0-17914 GCA_964345255.1 uncultured Bacteroidales bacterium
GGAATTTTGAAATCCAGCTTATCAAACCGATGCCATGTGTTATTTTTAAATGTGCGATGCTGCTCAAATATTTTTTCCTGGTTTGAGCAGGAAACCAAAAAGAGTAAAGCTACCGCAAGGACGTTAAGGATTTTCATAAGTTCGTTTTTCTGCAAAATTAACGCATTTAAATACGGAAAGAAAAGGGCGAAAGAGGGATATCTTTCGCCCGGCATTTAAGTGTAATTTTTTGACAGAAAGTTAAAAGATTTCCTCAAGTTTTTTATGCAGATCTTCTCCTCTGAGATTTTTATCAATTATCGTTCCTTCTTCATCGAGAAGATAGTTTTGAGGAATCGACATCACCCCGTATTTATTACTGGCTTTATTTTCCCATCCCTCCAAATCAGAAACATGAGTCCAGGTAAGGTTGTCTTCTTCAATGGCTTTAAGCCAGTTTTCTTTTTTCCTGTCAAGGGAGACTCCTAAAACAGTAAAACCATCATCATTATATTTTTGATAAGCCTTAACAACATTCGGGTTTTCTGCGCGGCAGGGACTACACCAGGCGGCCCAGAAATCAAGAAGTACGTGTTGTCCTCTGAAGTCCGATAGCGAGACAGGTTCTCCTTCGGTGTTATCCATTGTAAAATCAGGAGCTTTTTTTCCTATTTGTGTGCGCTCCAGCTTAGTTATCCTGTCTTTCAACTGATTAACGTAATAAGAATTTTTTATTGATGGATCAAAACCGCTGACTGTTTTCTTAAGTTTCTCCAGATCATAGTTGTAAGCGAAACGGTTTGCTATGTATGCAGCCACAACGCTATTCGGGTGATCTTCAACAAAGTTGTCACTATAGCTCCTTCTGATGCTATCAAGCTTGCGGTATTGATTCTCATAAAGCTTCATTTCTTCCTTATTTTTCTGCATCTGTGCCTGGCGATACTTATTGTAAATATCACGCTGCTGATCGCGAAGCTGATTTAGCCTCCTTTGGTATTTTTCATAGGTTTTTTGAGTCGCCGAGCCCTTTACCGTGGTTTTTTTCAAAGAATCAACATGCCCGTTGATTGCAATATTTGATGCTTCATTGAAAAAAGTGATTTCAGCATCAAGGTTCTCAAAAGTAATGTATTGCTGTGTGGGGATGTCAAGCAGGCCTTTAAAGGTAAAACTTCCGCTACTGGTTTTAACGGAGTCAATCTTTTTAAAATCGTCGTCTGAAGGGCCTTGCAGGTATACATATTGATCATCGAGCCCTCCAATATTCCCTTCGATTTTAAAACTGTTTTTGTCATTATTACATGATAATGTGATGGCTATCACAACCGACAGATAAATCAGTTTCTTCATTTTGCTATTTTATTTAGTTATTCGTTGATTATCTATTGAAAGCATGTGAAAATATAAAATTATTGCACTATTAGTTGTTAAAACCTGGTTAAATTATCAACAAAAATACGTTATTCTATTATAAAACAACACATTAACCCTAAACCGAAAATATTTATTTTTTACCTCTTTTAGGAAACAGATATTGTGTAATCAATATAATGATTAAAGTAACCAGCGTACTTAGAGCTATCCGGTATAATAAACTGATTGGCTCATTTAGTTTAAAAACCTCGAGAATGAACAAAGCTGCATGGTGCAGAAAAACAAGATAAAGTGCATAGAGATAAAACCATTTATTCCCCATATCGGTAATGCAGGGTTCGCTGCCGTGCTCAAACTCACTTTTTTTAGAGACCAGTTTAATAATACCCGGTCGGGCAAAGGCCATCAGTGTGGTGGCAGCGGCATGTATGCCTCCTGTGTTACTAAATATGTCCATCACTCCTCCTGTAAAAAAAGCAAGAACTAAAAGCAGCCAGCGCGGGGTTTCAAAAGGTAACAGAAGAATGAAAAGCACATAAAGATAAGGATCGATATACCCGTGAAGATTTACGTTATTCAGAATAATAATCTGAATCAAAATCAGTAAAACAAACCTTATGATATGCTTTAAATACACTAGTCGTTAATTTTTGTTTTTTCCATCAGGTTTTGCTGTTCTTTTCGGTAAAGATTTTTTATTACGTAGCCATATTCCAGGCTATTAAAATCTTCTGCAAACCTAAATGTAATATTATACATATTTTGTCCGCTGTTGATATTTGCCTCATCTACTACTCCAACCATCAACCCTTCGGGAAAGATATTGGAGAATCCGCTGGTAATTATCGAATCACCAGGATAAACATTAATATGGGCGGGGATATCGCTTAGTTTTCCATTGCTGTAGGTAGCGCCCTCCCAGCTTACGGTCCCCATTTGATCGTTTTTTTTGATTTTGGCGCTGATTTTAATATTACTATGGAGCATCGACATGGCCCAGCTAAAGTGCTTTGATGTATTTACGATGATTCCCTGAACACCGTCTGGTCCTACTAATCCCATATCCCGCTCTACGCCATGCTTTGTCCCCTTATCAATCATTAAGTAATTGTTGGCTTTGTGAATGGTATTATGAATGATTCTTACCGGTTCGTAAACGTAATATTGGGTATAAGAGGAATCCATGCTCATAAAAGATAGCGTATCTGTTGGTGACTTCAATCCGAAATCATCTCTAAGGAATGAGCTTTTTAGCCGGCTTCTCAAGGCTGCATTTTCCTCCTGGAGTTTTTTGTTAATATCCACAAGAGCAAAATAATCTGAGGCATTGCTTACAGCCATAAATAACGACCCTGTAACCTGATTGGTATATTGTGACAATACCGAGCGATGATACCGGTGATGCTGCACTACCCAGATTAATGTGATACCTTCAAGTAAAAGAAAAAGGAAAAAGAAGGCATGCCTTTTTAAAAAAGCTATCAGGTACCGCATAAACTACCCTTTGTTATTTTATCAGGAATGTAAATTTGTCAAAGTTTTTAAGTGCTATGCCTGTACCTCTGGCCACAGCTCTTAAAGGGTCTTCGGCCATGTGCACAGGAAGTTTTGTTTTCATGTTTAGTCGGCGATCAAATCCTCTCAGAAGCGCCCCACCACCGGCCAGGTAGATACCTGTCCGGAAAATATCGGCAGATAATTCCGGCGGAGTCATTTCTAAAGCGTTCAACACGGCCGCCTCAATTTTTGAAATGGACTTATCCAGGGCATGGGCGATTTCTGCATAGTTAACTTTGATTTCTTTTGGAATACCCGTCAGCATATCGCGGCCATGCACAGCAAAATCATCCGGTGGGTTTTCCAGGTCGGTAACGGCAGCTCCTACCTCACGTTTAATACGCTCAGCGGTTCTTTCACCTATATTGATATTATGTTGCTTACGCATGTATTCCACGATGTCGTTCGTAAAATCGTCTCCTGCAATGCGGATGGATTTGTTGTTGACAATCCCTCCGAGAGCAACTACGGCGATTTCACTGGTTCCCCCTCCTACGTCAATAATCATATTTCCTGTAGGTTCAAGCACATCAATGCCTATACCTATGGCCGCAGCCATGGGTTCGTGAATCAGGCGAACCTCTTTTGCTCCGGCTTGCTCAGCCGAGTCTTTTACGGCGCGTTCTTCTACTTCTGTAATGCCTGAGGGGATACAGATAACCATTTTGAGGGCCGGCGGGAAAAGCGTATTGGGCGATCCGATCATTTTTATCATCTCCCGGATCATATATTCGGCTGATTGAAAATCGGCGATAACGCCATCGCGAAGAGGTCTGACAGTTTTTATGTTTTCATGGGTTTTCCCATGCATCATAAGGGCTTTTTTTCCGAAAGCTATAATTTTTCCTGTGCTTCGCTCGATAGCAACGATAGAAGGTTCATCCACAACTACTTTGTCATTGTGAATGATAATGGTATTAGCTGTGCCGAGGTCTATTGCTATTTCTCTGGTTAAGAATGAAAATAATCCCATTTATTGAAAAGTTTGTTAAAATTAATGTTTAAAATGTCGAATACCTGTAAAAACCATAGCCATTTCATTTTCGTTGCAATAATCAATCGATTCCTGGTCTCTGATTGATCCCCCTGGTTGTATTATTGCATCTATCCCTGCTTCCCTGGCTATTTCAACTGAATCGGAGAATGGGAAAAAGGCATCTGAAGCCATAACCGCATTCTGTAGATTGTGATTGAAATTCTTTGCTTTATCAATGGCCTGCTTAAGGGCATCCACTCTGGATGTTTGACCTATTCCACTGGCCAATAGCTGCTTATTTTTTACAAGGACGATGGCATTAGATTTTGAATGCTTAACGACTTTGTTGGCAAAAATAAGATCTTCTATTTGTTTTTCAGTCGGTTTGTTGTCAGTAACTATTTGAAAATTTTCCTCTGATTCCACATTGAGGTCCCTGTCTTGCTCTGCCATGCCATTCAGAACAGATCGGAATTGTTTTTTGGGGAATTGGTAATTGTTTTTTCTGAGGATAATTCGTTTTTTCTTTTGCTTAAGGAGTTCTAATGCAGAATCCTCATAACCAGGGGCTAATATAACCTCAAAAAATAGTTTATTTATTTCTTTCGCGGTTTCCTGGTCTACAGCTGTATTTGTAATTAAGATTCCCCCAAATGCTGAAACCGGATCGCCTGCAAAGGCTTCTTTCCAGGCCTCAGAAAGCTCCGGCCTTGTGGCGATGCCACAGGCATTATTGTGTTTTAATACTGCAAACGTAGGCTCGTCTCCATAATCCTGAATTAGATTTATGGCGGCATCAATATCTATGAGGTTATTATAGGATATTTCTTTGCCATGAAGCTGGTGAAAAACATTGTCCAGCCTCCCGTAGTACGATCCGTTTTGATGTGGATTTTCGCCATAGCGAAGCTGTTTATGTGTTTTTTCAGAATGGCGGAATTGTTTGAGGTTTTCTTCACGGTTGAAATAATTAAAAATAGCAGTATCGTAGTGCGATGATACAGCAAAGGCCTTTGCGGCGAATTTTCGTCTTTCCTGCAAAGTAGTTGTACCCTGGTTTCTCTGGATAATTTCCAGAAAATCATCATACTGGTCGGAAGATGAGATAGTGATGACGTCGTTGTAGTTTTTTGCTCCGGCTCTAATAAGCGAAATTCCTCCGATATCTATTTTTTCTATGATGTCTTCCTCTTTTGTGGTGCTTGCCAGTGTGGCTTCGAAAGGGTAAAGATCTACAATAACAAGATCAAAAGCAGGAATCTCGTAGGATTTCATCTCGTTGATATCTTCTTTTTGCTCTTGCCTTGAGAGAATGCCGCCAAAGACTTTGGGATGAAGGGTTTTTACCCTTCCGCCCAGAATAGAAGGATACGATGTAATGTCTTCTACCTTGCGGGCCTTATAGGCTTTATCTTTGATAAAATCATAAGTCCCGCCCGTTGAAATAAGCTCTACATTCAAAGCCTGGAGCCTTTGAATTATTTTATCAATGCCTTCTTTGTTGTAGACCGAAATTAAAGCTTTACGGATCTTTTTTTTATCTTCCATCTGCCTCGCTGTTTCTTTACTAACTTTTTTGAAATCAATAGCTTCCTGACACGGAGAGGCTATTCTCCCAAACGTGCAATTTTAATCAAATTCCAGCCAAGAAACAATATATTTTTCACTTATTTAGCGCATTTTATCATAATTTTGGAGTTTGATAATTCAGAAATAATGTAATAGAGATATGATTCTGTTCCTTCGTTTGTTTCGGGAAAGCTATTTGTTTGCTATTCAGGCTATCCTTTTGAATAAAATTCGAACCGTTCTCACGCTGCTGGGGATTACTATCGGAATATTTGCAGTGATCTCGGTTTTTACTGTTTTTGATTCCCTTGAAAAAGAGCTTCGGTCATCTATTAATCAGTTTGGCAGCAAAGTTTTGTTTATTCAAAAATGGCCGTGGGCTGTAGGCCAATCCGACTATCCCTGGTGGAAATATATGAACCGCCCCGAGCCTTCGGTGGAAGAACTGGAACGAATAGGCTCAAGGGCCCAAACGGTAGGGCATGCCTCATTTATGACAGGCATTAACCGCACTGTGGAAAAGGGAAGCGTTGCCCTGGAGAGCACTACCGCATTGGGGGTTTCTTATGACTATGCTGATGTAATCTCTTTTGAGTTGAAAAGGGGGCGATATTTTACGCGGGCTGAGCAGAAGGCCGGAAGAAATGTTGCCCTGATTGGCAGTAAAGTAAAAAACACCCTTTTCAGAGATCTTGATGCTGTAGGGAAAGAAATTAAGGTAGGCGGAAGAAAAGTATCTGTTATCGGGGTGATTAAGGAAGAGGGAGAGGACCCTTTTGGCGATTCTCATGATTGGCGGGTGGTGGTGCCGGTGAATTACCTTCGGACACTCGCTGATATTAAAGATAATGGCTCCACCATTATGGTGAAAGGGAAAGAAAAAATTTCTATCGATGAGATGAAAGCAGAAGTAAAAGGAATAATGCGTTCGGCCCGAAAACTTAAGCCAGGAGCGGAAGATAATTTTGCAATTAATGAAACCAGTATCCTCACCCAGGGATTTGACCAGTTTTTTGGGATCGTTTCGATGGTTGGATGGCTCATAGGGGGCTTCTCATTGCTTGTTGGGGGTTTTGGAATTGCGAATATTATGTTTGTTTCTGTGAAGGAGCGGGTGAATCAGATTGGAATACAAAAATCATTGGGGGCTAAAAAATATTTTATCCTGCTCCAGTTTTTATTTGAGGCTGTTTTTCTATCGATTATTGGTGGCTTTTTCGGGTTACTTTTTGTTTACCTGGGAACCCTGGTGGCAAACTCATTCGATGTGGGAATAACTTTTGTCTTAACGGCAGGCAATGTAGCATTAGCAGTCATCGTCTCAGCAATTATTGGTCTGCTGGCCGGACTCATTCCGGCTTATCAGGCCTCGCGCCTTGACCCGGTGGAGGCGATGCGTTCGGCTTAGGGTCCTAATTTTTAAATTGTTGCTTTTTTCTGGCTTGTCCAGGTTAGGGGGAGAAAGATCCTTCAGCAGCTTTAGCTTAAAGCGCTTTTCAGTTTAAAAGTAACGTGACTTACCTGCAATCATGCTGGAAAAACAAATCAATGGTTGGGGCTATTTTTTTGTAATTTCGCGGCGAACCAAAAAAAAGAAAAATGCTCAGAACTCATACCTGTGGTGAATTACGATTAAAACATGTTAACGAAGAGGTAACTTTAACCGGCTGGGTGCAACGTTCACGCGACCTGGGAGGAATGACGTTTGTTGATATTCGCGATCGCTATGGAGTTACACAGTTGGTGTTTGATATGAACAGCGATAAAGACCTGGGAGAAAAGGCGCAAAAGCTGGGTCGCGAATTTGTGATACAGGTTAAGGGAAAAGTAGCTGAAAGAAGCAACAAAAACAAGAATATCCCTACAGGTGATATTGAGATTCTGGTCGAGACACTTACCGTACTCAATAAATCGAAAGTTCCCCCTTTTACTATTGAAGATGAAACCGATGGGGGAGAGGAGTTGCGCATGAAGTACCGCTATCTGGATTTGAGGAGGCGAATAAACCAGCAGAGCCTTGTGCTCCGCCATCAAATGTCAATAGAAACGCGAAAATATCTGAATAACCAGGAATTTGTGGAGATTGAAACCCCTTATCTGATAAAATCAACTCCAGAAGGAGCGCGCGACTTTGTAGTCCCTTCACGTATGAGCAAAGACGGGTTTTATGCACTTCCGCAATCGCCACAGACCTTTAAACAACTTTTAATGATCTCCGGTTATGACAAATATTTTCAACTGGTAAAATGCTTTCGCGATGAAGACTTCCGCTCGGATCGCCAGCCTGAGTTTACCCAGATTGATTGTGAAATGTCCTTCGTCGAGCAGGTTGATGTGCTGAATACCTTTGAAGGACTCGCTAAACACCTGTTCAAGGTTATTAAAGGGGTTGATCTCGACGATTTTCCAAAAATGCCTTATGAAGAAGCGATTAGAAAATATGGTTCTGACAAGCCGGATATCCGGTTCGGAATGGAATTCGCAGAGATGAACGAGGTGGCCCAGGGAAAAGGATTTAAGGTATTTGATAGTGCCGAATTGGTTTTGGGAATCAATGCCACTGGCTGTGCCGGTTATACCCGCAAGCAGCTTGATAAACTTACCGACTTTGTGAAGAAGCCACAAATTGGCGCAAAAGGGTTGGTTTATGTAAAATACAATGAAGATGGGTCATTTAAATCTTCAGTCGATAAGTTTTTTGGTCAGGAAGACCTTAAGGCTTGGGCCGGTAAGTTTGACGCACAACCCGGTGACTTGCTTCTAATCCTTGCCGGGGAAGCCGATACGACCCGGTCTGCTCTAAACGAGCTGCGTCTGGAAATGGGGAATCAACTGGGACTGCGTGACCCGGAGACATTTAAAGCTTTATGGGTAGTTGATTTTCCTTTGCTTGAATGGGATGAGGAATCACAGCGCTACCATGCCATGCACCATCCGTTTACGTCTCCTAAAAATGAAGATATTCCTTTACTGGAAGAAGCCCCTGAAAAGGCAAGAGCTAATGCCTATGATATGGTAATTAATGGGGTAGAGATTGGTGGAGGTTCTATTCGTATCCACGACCGCGAGCTTCAAAACAAGATGTTTACTGCATTAGGGTTTTCAAAAGAAGAAGCGCAGAAGCAATTCGGATTTCTTCTGGAAGCTTTTGAATACGGCGCCCCCCCGCATGGCGGTATTGCCTTTGGTTTTGACCGGTGGGTGGCCTTGTTTGCCGGAAGGGATTCTATCAGAGATGTCATTGCTTTTCCGAAAAATAATGCAGGACGTGATATTATGATTGACTCCCCCTCCTCCATTAGTGAAGATCAGCTGCAAGAGCTGAATATAAAACTCAGGAAAGATCCTAAAGAATAGAAGAGTAAAGATATACTACTTAAAAAACTCCGGATTCCTGAGAAATCCGGAGTTTTTTTTAAGTTCCGGTTTATAGCCATTTAACCAGGCTGAAATTTTGCCTGTGCGGTAATAGCTTGTGTTTTGGATAAAGCCTGAAGGCATAGTCAAAAACGCCGGCTTGCGCCAGAGGTATATCACAAGCATACACGACCGTATGCTCTGTGACACTTTTAACTTCCATATTCTGAACAGCAGTAAACTCTTTAATCGTATCATGTTCTTTGTGTCCGAAAATGATTTCCAGGCCGATCTCATCAGGTGATAATCCAGCCAGGTTGAGTTCAATTTCAGCCTTAAAATGATCGCCCAGTTTCAGCGGGCGGTCATAAGAATCCGGTAACTTTGTGTTTTCCACCTTTATATCATCCCAAACGGTCCAGATTTTGCGCTTCCAGCGAACGATTTCTTTAGCTCCTGAATGTTTATCCGCGGTTAACTGCGTATTTTGCTCAAACAGTTGGTTATAGAATTTATCGAAATAATCATTTAGCATTCTGCGTGTAGTGAAATGCGGAGCTATTTCGGCAATATTCTTTTTCACCATTGCGATCCACTTTTCAGGGACCTCTTTATCATCTCTATCATAAAACGTTGGAATAATCTCTTCTTCCAGCAGGTCATAAAGGGTTTCCGAATCCAGTTCATCCTGAATATTTTGATCGTTGAAAGCCTTATCCATTGGAAGTGCCCATCCGGCTCCTTCCACATATCCTTCGGCCCACCAGCCATCGAGCACACTGCAATTTAGCACACCATTCATAGCAGCTTTCTGCCCACTGGTTCCTGATGCTTCCAGGGGCCGGGTAGGAGTATTTAACCAGACGTCTACACCCTGTACCAGTTTTCTTCCAAGAGGAATATCATAGTCTTCCACAAAAACAATCTTTCCGGCAAATTCCTCCCGCTTGGAGATTTCGATGATCCATTTGAGTAAGTCCTGACCGGCTTTGTCATTGGGATGGGCCTTGCCGGCGAAAACGAATTGAACCGGCTTTTCCGGATTGTTCACAATGGCCGATAAACGTTCCAGATTTTTGAAAAGAAGGTGTGCCCGTTTATAGGTCGCAAAACGTCTGGCAAAACCAAGCGTGAGCTTATCGGGTGATAATTCGGTTTCAACTTTTCTGAACATGCGGGGGCTTTCCTGGTGTCGCATCATACTTTTTTTCAGCCGCTCCTTTAGGTATTTAACCAGTTTTCCCCGCTGGTAATTCCTGATTTCCCAGATTCTTTGATCTGCAACATTATAGATGTTTTTCCATTTTGAGGAATCCGCCATGTCTTGCTTCCAGTGTCTTCCAAAAGTTTCATTATGCAGTTTTCTCCAGCTTCCTGAGGTCCAGTTGGCGTAGTGAACACCATTGGTCACATAACCTATTTGCAACTCGCTGGCAAGATATCCCGGATACATATCTTTAAACATATCGCGGCTAATTTCACCATGAAGTTTGCTGACCCCGTTAATTTCCTGGGAAAGCCGGAGGGCCAATATGCTCATGGAGAATTTTTCGCTGTGATCGTCAGGGTTTCTGCGGCCAAGTCCCATGAAAGTATCCCAGCTTATTTTCAACCGCCCGGCATAGTGGGGGATATATCTCCTCAGAATATCTTCCTCAAAAGCATCGTGTCCTGCCGGAACCGGCGTATGTGTGGTAAACAGGCTTGAGCCTTTAACTACTTCCACGGCCTGGTGAAAGCTTAGGTGCTGGCGATGGATTAATTTTCTCAGTCGCTCCAGACCGATAAAGGCGGCATGCCCTTCGTTGATATGGTACAAGGTAGGTTGAATGCCTAATTCATCGAGCATTCTTACTCCACCGATACCCAGGAGAAACTCCTGCTTGAAGCGGTTTTCATTATCTCCTCCATAAAGTTGATGAGTAATAAACCGATCGCTGTCATAATTTTCATCGATATCTGTATCCAGCAAATAGAGCGGAACGCGCCCTACATTTAGCTTCCAGATTTTGGCGGTAACATTTCTTCCCGGCATGGCCAGGTTGATAGTAATCCATTCGTCGTTTTTCTTATCACGTACCGGAATCAGGGGGAGGTGTGTGAATTTCTGCGGGATGAATTCCGCCTGTTGTTCTCCGTTTCTGTTAATTTTCTGTATAAAATAGCCATACCGGTATACTAAACCTACAGCTACCATGTTGACGTTGGAGTCACTGGCTTCTTTTAGGTAGTCCCCGGCCAGCATGCCCAGGCCACCTGAATATGTTTTTATGGTATCATGCAGGCCATATTCCATGCTAAAATAGGCAATGGTTTTATCATCCTGCTGATTTTTAGCTTCCATGTATTCCCTGAACCGGGAGTATACTTTATCCAATCGTTCCAGGAAATCCTTGTCGTTAGCCAGTTCGTTAAGCTGCTCGTAGGTCATGCGCTCCAGCATGTAGATGGGATTGTAGTTGTATTGCTTCCATAAGCCATCGCGAATGGAGCCGAATAGCTTTTTGGCCTGGTGATCCCACGTCCACCAGAGGTTTCGGGTGAGTTCACGCAGCTTTTCCAGATTCGAAGGCAATGTAGGTTCGATTAGGATTTTTTTCCATTGCGGCTCGTGAATACTTTTCTTGCTTAGCGCAGACTGCTCCTTCGGAATCTGCTTAAATTCATACTGGGCAAATCGCTTATCGGCTTCTTCTATAGCTTTTCCGTAGGCATCATAGTAATGTGAGATAAGGTTACTCCATAAGGCTATCCTGGATATTTTCCAGGCGTTTTTTTGAAGATACTCAAGGTCTTTTTTGGCCAGAGCGGCATATTCCCGGATTGATTTATCGATTTGCTGAACAACCTCTTCGCGGTTGGTTTCATTGCGTTCAATCACTTTAATCCCCGGAGTATTTTCAGGATAACGCTCTTTGACCCATTGCCCCATTCCGGTTAAAGAAGTGGTGACAGTAGGCACTCTGTATGCAAGACTTTCCAAAGGCGTATAGCCCCAAGGCTCATAGTAGGATGGGAAAACCGTCAGATCAAAACCCGAAAGTAACTGGTAGTAGCTTATGTTTAAGACGCCATCTTTGCCATCCAGGTAAGCAGGGACAAAAACTACATGCACTTTTGTGTCACTTCCGTTAATCAGATCTTTTTCTTTGAGTTTATTGACGATGGGGTCATGGTCCGGGTTTTCGAGCTGATGCGTGGATAAAACCGGTTCGGCATTGCTGTTATTATCGTTCCACCGCTCTAAAACTGTTTTATCAGGACCTTTGTGACTACCGGGGACAAGAATATAAGCCCATACTTCCCGTGAAGGGTGCTCTTGTTTTAAATTGCTCAAAGCTTCGATGAAAACATCAAGCCCTTTGTTGGTAAACTCATAACGGCCGCTTGTAGCCACAAAGAAGGCATTTTTATCAGGGGCTTTTCCCTTAACCGCTTTCGATAATTTATAAATTATATCCCTGGATTTTTTTCGATGGTCGCTAAGGTCTTCATCCGTTGGGGCAAAGGCGTCATCGAATCCGTTAGGAGTTACTTCATCTACCTCTCGTCCGAGGAGGGTTTCGCATTCCCTGGCTGTAGTGTCGCTAACCGTAGTAAGGACATCGGTTTGCTGAGCCG
The DNA here is from genome assembly GCA_964345255.1 of uncultured Bacteroidales bacterium. GTDB lineage: Bacteria > Bacteroidota > Bacteroidia > Bacteroidales > JAIPAH01 > JAIPAH01. The sequence continues at coordinate 12,437 of CAYFQK010000041.1, forward strand.
CCAGTCTTTCCATAGAAAACTTGGAGGGAATACCCAGGCGCCGGGCCATCTCTTCAGGATTATATTCTTCCAGCTTGCTGTAGAGTGGCATTCCTTTTCCGGCTATGCTCCTTCCCAATATTGTGGCATGTGTGGTAAAGACAGTCCCTACCTGCGGGGTATTCTTTTTCATATACAGAAGCCCCAATCCTGTCATCCATTCATGAAAATGGGCATTAATTTTATCGTAAGCCGTTACGTTGTACTCATAAAAGTGTTCGATAACTTTTCCGGCAGCATAACCGAACATGGCCGGTTCTACATAGTCCCATCCTCCCTGAAGCGAATCCAGACGGAAGCTTTCCCAATACTCTTTAAAAATATCATTCTTCCTGGAGAAATATTGAGTAAAATCCACCAGAATGACGATGGGTTCTCCTGCAATATTCCATCGGCCGATACGAAAATTAAGTCCGTCTTCGTGTGCTTTCTCAACCCAGGGACCGTAAAGCGATCGGTCTTCTTTAAAATCCGGATTGTCAGAAGTTTCTTTCCACACTTCAGGACCTATCATTATCAGATTATCACCAAGTTTTTCTTTAAGGGTTTTTGCTTTTGTAGACAGCACGGTATAGATGCCGCCCATCATATTACAGATTTCCCAGCTGGTTTCGAAAAGGAAATCAGGTTTGATATTATTGTTACTCATTTTACTAATTTTCAGTTATAAATTTTTACTCCTCACAATGAAGTTATTCCAAAACGATTAAACTATCATTTAGTTTTCGTCATCCGAAAAGTCTTCATAAAATAAAGATGACGAATGTAATAAAAACAAGCCTTTGTTCTTCACAAACGTTTTAAACGGGGATTTGATGGTTTAATACTGTTGCTGCACCAGGTCAAGTATTTCTTGCCTGCATTGATTTTTTATTTCTGTGTTGGGTTTGTCTTTACTGTATGATTCGTATTCTTTAAGGGCTCTTTTGCCGAGGTTTAATAAAATTCTGTTTTTTAATGCCTCATCCGAATTGTAAAGGGCTGATGCTATGGTTTTCACCGTCACCTGGCTCAGCACTTTTTTCAATACAGTTTTGGGCGTCTTTCTTAAGTCATCAAAAGTATCGGGTCGTTTCGCCCGGCGTTGATCTTTCTTGACTTCCGGAGGAACAGAACGACTTGTGGTTTTTTCTTTTTTCTCAGAGTTTTCTTTATCACATTTATTATTAACTCTTATGATAAAGTCGCTCAGAATATTCATGTAATTAATGAAGGCATCGTAGGGGCTTCCGTATGGATTGAAATAGCTGTGAACGTCGCCGTCGGAGAACCATTTGGTACACATGTAGTAAAAATGGTCGCTAGTCTGCAAACTCATCCAATCATGCAGAATTTCATTATCGTTGCATTGATGAACTTTTTCCTCCAGGCCGTACAGCTTATCAAAGGCTTCATCCTGCAATTCATTCCCCACCCATGCGGTCAAATCACGCTCCTCGTCGGCCCATGAAATGGGATAAGGCACTTGTACCGCCGATACGGGTTGCAGTTGTGCAGCCACCTGGCCGGGTGTTTGGAATTTGAAATTGGAGTTTTCAAAAACAGCTTTTGGTAAAGCTTTCATGAATTCAAAAATACCGGTGTCAGCCCACTGATGTTCACCAATCGTTTCATAGTCCATGAATAGATTCACCACTTCATCCGATTTATCGATATTGTTGAGCCATGAAACAAATTTCTCCGCCGTAAGCGGCCATTCTTCCCACGAGTGGTCGGAGAATCGAAAGGCAATGTCGTCACTGAGCTTATAGTTCTTTAACAGAACCTTCAGTTTTGGATTAATACTGTTGACATACAAATAATTAGGACTTTTCCAGCCCAATACGTGTTTGGCGCCTTCGGTAAGCATGGTTTTATATCCCAACTCCGCTACCATTGCTCCGATTTCATCGGAATAGATAAGCTCGGTGTTTCTGAAAACCTTGGGATCGTAATGAAACAATTCTTTAATTTTTTGACGATGCTTCTCAACCTGTCGCTTAAACTCTTTTTTGCTTTTCAGCCCAGCCAGGGAATGGGCATAGGTTTCAGCCAGAAACTCCACCTGTCCGGTATCGGCAAGTTTTTTAAAGGAGTCGATGACTTCAGGAGTATATTTTTCAAACTGCTCCAGGGCTATTCCTGAAATGGAATAGGCAATGGAGAAATCTTTCCCGTGCTTTTTGATCAAATCGAGCATCATTTCATTGGCCGGGAGGTAACATTTTTGGGCCACCTTTTGGGCGATGTGACGATTGAGATACTCATCGTAATAATCATGCCGTTTACCGATATCAAAAAAACGATAGGTTCTTAACCTATTGGGCTGATGGACCTGAAAATATAAACTAATGGCTCTCATACTAATGGTTTGTTTTTGAATTCAATACTTTTTTGTACACTTCTTTTACAAGGGTCGCTGCCTTTTCCCATTTTAAATTGTCGACTTCTGTTTTGCCATAGTTCCTAAACATTTTCGAGAGGGCGTCGTAATGCAGTAATCCGTAAATGGCATTGGACAAGGCGTCGATATCCCAGAAATCCACCTTCAGGGCATGTTTCAGGATCTCTGAAACGCCCGATTGTTTGGAGATGACTACCGGAACGTTTGAGCGCATAGCCTCCAGGGGTGAAATACCGAAAGGTTCCGATACCGAGGGCATCACATATACATCACTCAAGGCAAACATGGTATCTACTTCCGGGCTTTTCAAAAATCCTGTGAAGTGAAAACGATCGGCGATGCGCAGAGCCGCAGCCCTCCGGATAATTTTTTGGAGCATATCGCCCGAACCGGCCATGACAAATCGCACATTTTTATCGCGCTGCAGGATTTGGTAAGCGGCTTCCACAAAATATTCCGGTCCTTTTTGATAGGTGATTCGTCCTAAGAAAGTAACGATTTTTTCAGGGAATGCTTTTTGTGCTTCGGTCACTTCCTTGGCTTTGGGGATGACCGCGTTGTGTACCACATCAATTTTATCCTCGCGAATGCCATAATCGTTAATCAAAATGTTTTTGGTAAGCTGGCTTACGGCGATAATGCGGTCGGCCGCTTCGAATCCTCGCTTTTCAACATCATACACCAGGGGGTTGATATTCTCCCGTCCCGAGCGGTCAAACTCCGTGGCATGGATGTGAATTACAAGGGGCTTCCCCGAAGCTTCCGCGGCTGCGATTCCCGAAGGATAGGTAAGCCAATCATGAGCATGAATCAAATCATGTGGCTCGTGTTTGGCAATTTCGGAGGCTACAATGGCGTAGCGCATGATCTCTTCATGCAAGTTTTTCCCATAACTTCCCGAGAAATCATACCGGGCGGTCAAGGTCTTTTCTCCCTCTTTTTCCGTTCGCTTTTCTTCTTTATCGACAATGTCATAATATTCTTCAGGCGAGACATAGGGTACAAGGTTAGAGCCTACTTCTACATAAGAAACACGATTCCAGTAATCTTTAAAAATAAGGTCATTATAGTTGACCTCCACATCCGAGGCATTGACTATGCGTACATTGGTTTCATCCTCGTCGCCATAGGCTTTGGGTACCACGAAGCGAATATTCACCTTATTGGCTGCCAGTCCGTTTGTCAAACCGAAACATGCTGTTCCCAATCCGCCGGTGATGTGGGGAGGAAACTCCCAGCCAAACATCAGTACTTTCATTGGGCCGCTCCTTTTATTCTTTTAGTTTTCATATTTCTTTATTAAATCCCTGATTCTTAACAGCTCGGCGACATTCCACGCCTGTGAAATGTTACCTCCGTTTTCGTAAGGAGGATTTCCTGAATATACCTCCGAGATTGTTCCAATACCGTGATTGATCATCTCATCTTCAAAACCGTGATAAAGCTTTTTGATGAGTGGGACACCCTGGTCCCCACTGATTTTCAAATACCCTTCTGCAAAATGTCCCAGCAGCCAGGGCCAGGCCGTTCCCTGGTGATAGGCCCGGTGACGCTGATTCTGATTTCCTTTATATTCTCCTTCGTAATTACGGTTTCGCGGCGAAAGCGATCGTAATCCGCGTGGAGTTACCAAATGGTCATGCAAAACGTGTAAAATGTCCCTTATTTTATCTTCTTCTATTGGAGTATAGGGCAAAGAAGTAGCAATAACCATATTGGGCCGTATCTCCCAATGAGCCTCTTCGTTGTCAACGTAATCGGCGAGATAGCCTTTTTCCCGGTCCCAGAACATATTCATAAAGCTATCCGGGAAGATTTCAGCCCTCTCTTTCCATTGATTGACAAAGGTTTTATCACCCGCTTTTCCGGCAGCCTCCAGGGCAAATTTCATGGCATTGTACCACAAAGCATTTATTTCGACGGTCATCCCTATGCGCGGTGTGACGGGCTGTCCCTCCGCGTAAGCATCCATCCATGTTACTGCTTTTCCCTGAATACCGGCCCACACCAAGCCATTATCACGCACCTTAATGTCAAAAGCGGTACCTTCCAGGTAGCCGTTCAACACTTGTTGGATAGGTATTTTGTAATCTTTCCATACTTTGGCGGCGTCACCGGTATACTCAGCAAGCTGCTGAAGACTTCGGATAAACCACAATGGAGCATCAGCGGAGTCAAATTTCTCTTTTAACATTCCTCCGACATTGGGGAACAGAGGGCCTTTCATGGATTTAACCATCGTTTTCACCACTTTGTGGAAAATGTCGGGGCGGTTAAGCGAGAGTGTCAATCCCGCAAGAGCTACAAAAGTATCTCGTCCCCTAATACCGAACCGGGGATATCCGGCCACAACCTGTGCCTTTTCTTTTTCCCGGATAATGAATTGTTCCGCCGAGTTTTCGAGGCAGTGCTCAAAGCTATCCCTGGGAGTGCGCTTGTTTTTCTCACGGTAAAACATATTCTTCATTGTTGCCGGATTTACTTCATCCAGGCTGGCTGAAAAGACTATGCTCTCCCCTTTTTTAATGGGTATTTCAAAATAACCCGGTGCAAACAAATCTTCCTGGTAATCATATCCGCGTTCCTGCTCGCGGAAATACTCGATGTTGTAAAACCAGTCCGGGACATGGATATATTCCGGGTTTTTGGAAAACTGCATAAAAACGGGCGTATAGCTATCGTATAACTGTAATTGGATGCCGTTTTTAGCCGGTTGAAATTTCTTGTTGACGTAGGTATTCGCTTTACTAAGGGAATGTCTTCCTCTGAATGCCAGTAAGGGTCTGAATTGAAGGGTGGTATCGGAATGAGCGTCCATCAAGGTATAACGAATCATAATACGGGACGTGTTAAAAGTGAAAAGACTTTCTTTTTTAAGCACTACACCCCCCACGCGATAAATCAGGGTGGGAATAGGCTCAGAGTCGAAATCCCTGACATATTTATGACCGCCGGGCTTGTAAAACCCACCGGGGTATTTATGGATACCCAGGTTGAAGGCGGTATCTCGCTGGATAATGGTTTCATCAAAGGTGGAAAGCAAAACATGAAGCTCA
>CAYFQK010000042.1:0-17611 GCA_964345255.1 uncultured Bacteroidales bacterium
ACCGGCGCCGGACAGTGGGGCAGTGCATTAGCTTTTGCTGCCAAACAGTTCGGCATCGACCTGGAGGTGTATATGGTCAACATCAGCTATCATCACAAGCCCTATCGCAAGGTGATGATGAACAGCTTTGGTGCAAATGTGTATCCGTCTCCTTCTAATCGAACTGATTCCGGAAGAAAAATACTGGCGGAAAACCCGGATGCTGCCGGAAGCCTGGGCATTGCCATATCAGAAGCCGTGGAGATAGCGGCCAAAGATGAGAAGACCAATTACGCCCTGGGTAGCGTCCTGAACCATGTGTTGATGCATCAAACAGTTATTGGTGAGGAAGCTGTCAAGCAAATGGAAAAAGCCGGTGACCTGCCGGATGTGGTGGTAGGCCCTTTTGGTGGCGGCTCCAACTTTTCGGGAATTAGTTTTCCATTCCTTAGAAAAAACATCACAGAAGGGACCAACATCCGCTGCATTGCCAGTGAGCCGACCTCCTGCCCGAAGTTGACTAAAGGAGAGTTTCGCTATGATTTCGGTGATACGGCAGGATATACTCCATTGCTGCCGATGTATACGCTGGGGCACAACTTTATTCCTGCCCCGATTCATGCCGGTGGGTTGCGGTATCACGGAGCCGGAGTAGTTGTAAGTCAATTATTAAAGGATAAATTGATAGAAGCGGTAGCGCATGACCAGCTGGAAACATTTGAAGCAGGGTTACTTTTTGCCCAGACAGAAGGCATCATTCCGGCACCTGAAACCAATCATGCCGTAGCCACAGCTATTCGCGAGGCAGAACGCTGCAAGCGCGAAGGCAAGAGCGAAACCATTCTCATTCACTTATGCGGGCATGGTTACTTCGACCTGAAATCCTATGAAGATTACCAGGCCGGAAAACTTACCAGGCATGAGGTTACCGATGAGGAAATCAAAGCGTCCTTGAGCCAGTTGGATATTCCGGTAAACGGCTGAAGGGTAACGCCTAATTCAAATTTGGTGAGTAATCGAGAAGCGTCCGCTGATAGGTTTTGGCGGGCGTTTTTTTTGGGGAGTGTTTAAGTTTTTATGTACTTAAGTGCTTAGGTTCTGTGGCTTGGGCTGGATTCCCGGATTTGCATCAACGATTTCCATGTTTTTCACGAGCTATATATCCCCAGGCCTTTTTTTCCTGATATTTTTTAGTGAAAATCAAAATGATTAATTTTGTGAAAAAGAAAATGCCTGAAATATCAAGGTTTTATGGTATAGTAGTTTACATGTTTTTCAACGATCATCCTCCGCCTCATTTTCATGTTAAATATGGAGACTTTGAGGCTACAATTAATGTTGATGATGGGATCATGAACGGGAAAATGCCAAGACGCGCAATCAGGCTGATTTTTGAATGGTTGGATTTGCATAAGGAGGAATTACTTGAAAATTGGTATTTGATGGAAAAGAGAAAACCTTTAAAGAAAGTTGAACCTTTACATTAGAATTATGGAATTGATAAAAGTGATTGATGCGCAATATATTGAAGGTTATAAAATAAAACTTTCATTCAATGATGGTAAGGTTAAGACTATAGACTTCAAAGATTTGCTATGGGGTGAAGTGTTTGAACCCCTTAAAGATATTGACTTCTTCAGAGACTTTCAATTAAATCCGTTCACCATTGAATGGAAGAATGGCGCGGATTTTGCCCCCGAATTTCTACATGCATACGGCGAAAAGAAGCAGGACAGGCAAGCCTCAAAACAATCCTGACAGAAACTAATCCGGGTAAATCCTCCATAATCTGCGTAGTTCGCGTCCCTAAAAAAACTGCCCGAAGAATGATTCCGCGGGCAGCATAATTTTTTAGGGCTATGGTCTACCTAAGTTTCTTACTGATTTTTTTCGGTACAGCGTTTTTGTGAACCATAAACGACATGGTTTTGTACTTAACAAATGCCTCAGAAGCGTAGAAATACCCATCATAAATATGGTCATCTGCTCCACCCCATGAATTTTTTACCTTGTAATATTTGGTGCCGTTTTGATCTTCGGCAATGCCTACGATGTGCATTCCGTGGTCGTCGGTGGTTTTGTAGTTGTCAAAAGCCTTTTGGCGCATCTCCTGTGTGATTTTCTTTTCAGGAACAGGCTCATCAAATGAAAACATCGCTTTCTTGCGTTCATCTTCCGATAGCTCCGACCATTTGTCCATCTCCGTGCCTTTGGCATTTTCCAAATCCAAATCCGGGATCACGGCTACCCCATTTTTCCATGAAAATCCTTTCTCGCTCACGTCGGAAGCCCAGGCGATGGAATACCCATTTTCGAGGGCATAATCGAATATGTCGATCATTTCATTCATCTTAACATTCCACACTTCTCCCCAGCTCCAGTTGTCGGGCACTTCGATGATAAACTGCTCGTAAAACGGGTGATGGGTATAAGATGAAAACATCATGTAATCATCCGGATCAAGCTCAAGCACTTCCTCCGAGAACGACTCCGGAGTGTAGCTTTCTCCTTCATATTCAAAATTTTCCGGCACTTCACCTAAGTAGGCATCCAAAATCCCTTCATACCCCTCAAACCATGCAGTGCTTAGTTGCTTGTTTTTGTTTTTAATCACCCCATCCACATATTGGTTGAGCACTTTATCAAACTCCCCGTGGATGTGCTTTTCTGTCCCATAATCGAGTCCTTCGTAAGCTGATTCGGGTACCAGGCCATACTTATCCAGAACTATGGTGTTGTCATTAATCGCACCGCCTCCGGCAAAGTTCATTTTACCGTGCATGCGGACATACCGCTTAGCTTTTTCTTCATAAACATGGCGAACTACCCACATCTCCGATAGGTCAATTTGAGGTTTGCCCATGCGTAGTAATTCTGATTCCAGAAACGAGAGTGTTGAAAAACTCCAGCACGTACCGGAACGATACTGGCTCTCAACCGGTGTAGTCTGAACAACAGTCTTCTCAGTAAATTGGTATCCGGCTTTGTCATCTTCTTTTTTGTCATCCTGAGCATTTACTCCAAAAGAAAGCCCAAGAACGGCTAATCCTAATACAACGGATTTTAGTTTTTTCATTGGTATTTGAATTTGTTTAAATTAAATTTTTTGATGGGCGAAATGTACTAATTATTTGCGAAATACAAAAAGATGTGTTCATATGCGAACACAAATAGTGTTTTAAAACTCTATCTGTGAATATTTTAAATTAATTATCTTTGATGCTTAATTCAATAAGTGAAAACAACGAAAACCTTTAATGAGGTGTCTGTATTTAAACGACTGTTATGAAAAACGGCTACATTTATATGAGTGCTGTCCTGCTGGTCTTTTTAGCCGGCGGGATTATCTTTTTGAATCAGGACGATAACCCAAGAAAAGAATACGAGCAATATCTTTTGTCTGAGTTTCAAAAAATCCCTGATTATAAAGGCAAGGACTTAAATCAAATCCCCAAAATGGACCGGCCCGATATGGCGGCCCTTCAGGATTACTACCGGACTATGGACCCGGAAACGAAACGCATTCCCCGCGAGAGATTGCGCGAGGGCCGCAAACTGGCGCATCGTTTACAAAGGAAGAAATCCGGAAGAGAAAGTGGCATTGAGTGGGAGAATGTCTCCTCCGACATGGGCGGACGTACCCGCTCGTTGATGTGGGATCCCAATGACGAAGACACGACAAAAGTTTGGGCCGGCGCAGTTACTGGCGGCCTGTGGTATAACAACAATATCAGCGACACCGACTCACCCTGGACGCCCGTCAACGATATGTGGGAGAACCTTTCTATAAGCAGCATCGCCTACGACCCCAATGATACGGAGACCTTTTATGCCGGAACCGGAGAGATAGAAACTGCCGTGGTCACTTACCGTGAATCCTCTACCAAAGGAGTTGGTATCTGGAAATCAACCGACGGCGGCGAAAACTGGGAATTGCTTCCTTCGACGGAAGATTTTGAATATGTGCCTGATGTGGTGGTGAGAGATGAAGGTTCGGGACAGAGCGTGATATATGCTGCGGTTGGCTCTGGTACTTACAAAGGTGAAGATCATCAAAGCCAGCCAACTGACGGCCTTTACCGGTCGGAAGATGGCGGGGAGAACTGGGAGCAGGTGCTTCCGGAAATTGAAGGTGACACCGTTCCGTTTTCTCCTTCGGATGTTGAACTGGGAGCGGATGGAAAACTATACGTCGGAACTATGCCTAACCTGAATGATGATGGAGGAGCAACCATTCTCACCTCAGAGGAGGGTACAACAGGTAGCTGGAGCGTTTACGATGACATCCGGGAAGAAATTGAAAACAGCACTTCATACCCCCTACCCGGGAGAGTTATTATGGCACCGGCACCCTCAGATGAAAATATCGTATACGCTATCATTGCTGCCGGGTACAACGACGGTTTTGGATATTACTACGGACGCTACATTCTTCGCTCGGATGATAAAGGTGAAACCTGGTATGAGATTAACAAACCCGATGCCGGCGACTGGGCCAATCTGGCCTGGCATGCCATGATAGGCAAAGTAGACCCCAACGATCCGGACCACCTGATTGTTGGAGGACTGGACTTACACCACACCTTTAATGCCGGCGACTCCTGGACGCATATTTCAAACTGGGCGCTGATGTACTATGGGGGCGGTGATGAATACGTCCATGCCGATCAGCACGCTATCGAGTTTAAGCCGGGTTCATCTAACGAAGCAATCTTCGGAAGCGATGGAGGAGTTTTCCATACAACTACTGCAAACGAATATTTCCCTGATTTTGAAGAAACTAATCAGGATTACAGCACACTGCAGTTTTATAGTTGCGACATATCCCCGGTAGCTGGTGAGGAAAAATACTCCGGCGGACTGCAGGATAACGGTTCGCTCTTATTTCAGGGAGACGATCTTGACATCAATGATATGCTTAGCGGCGGCGATGGGGCTTACACATTTTTCGATGAAAACGAACCCGATTACCTCATCACATCCGTTTACTACAATCGCTATTATTTCTACAATGGCGATAATGAAATCAATTACATCAACACCAGCAGCGGTACTTTTGTCTCGCCTGCCGATTACAATAGCAACAGCAACACACTTTTTGCCAATGCCTGCGGCTTTTTTGGCGAGGATGCCGATGAGATTCTTCGTCTTACCGGGGTTCCTTACTCACTAGGCGAAACTTACCTGGATATGAATACGGGCACTGAAGTACCATTCACAGCATTAGCGCTGTCTCCTGATGCTGACGGGCCGGGAGAAAGCACCCTCTATTTTGGCAGCGAATCCGGGAGCCTTTTCCGGGCTACCGGGATGCAGACGTCCAGCCCTGAAGTTGAGGAACTGACAGGAGATGACTTTCCTGTAGGGGCGATTTCCGGCATTGCTTTTGGTGGATCGGAAGACACGCTGATGGTGACTTTTTCTAATTACGGAGTGCCTTCAGTGTGGCAATCTTTCGACGGAGGCGAGACCTGGGATGACATAGAAGGGAATTTACCGGATATGCCGGTTCGATGGGCGCTGTACCATCCTAATAATAATCAGCAAGCTTTGTTAGCTACGGAACTCGGAGTGTGGGAAACCAATCTGCTGCATGAAGACGAGGTAACCTGGACGCCCGCAGTGGATGGGATGGCCAATGTGAGAGTGGACATGCTTCAGATAAGGGAAGAAGACAATACCGTGATTGCCGCTTCTCACGGTCGCGGGCTTTTTACAGCCGAATACCCGCTATCTCAAATTTCAACAGGAGTTAACCTGGCTGAAGAAAAAAATGTATTAAAAGTTTATCCAAATCCCACCTCTGGCCCATTAAACCTGAAATTTGATAATAGTGAAGGAAAAAAAGCAGAAATTTTTGTAAAAAATACAGCAGGAGTTACTATATTTGCAGATGAAAAATACCTTAACGATAGCAATTATTATCTTGATCTTAAAAAGGCCGGACTGGCAAAGGGTGAGTATCTTTTAACGGTTCGATTTGGAAACAAGCAAGTTACAAGGAAAATTATTCTGCTATAATGAGGGAGTAGTTCTTGAAGATAAAAAGTCACCTGAACAGGTGACTTTTTATTTTTTAGCAAACTTACAAATTAAAATTATCGCATATTAAATTAATTATAACTTCTTCCTTTCCATGAAAAGGAACCGAAATTTCCGAGAAATCCGGCAATGATCGTGTAGCCTATCGCGAAAAGCTGCGCCGGGAAATAATACCTCATTAAATAGGATCGATTCAAAAAACGGTTGATGCTGAGAAGAAAAATATAATCAGTAACCAATTTTACTGCCCATAATGCAATAAATGATTCTAAACTGATATGTCCTGCCAGGAATGCCAGAGTTACGAGAAATAAAACAACAGCAAAAAGAAAAACCACCCCGGAGGCAAACAAACTGAATAAGCTTTTATAAGCTTTTGCTTTGGAGGCCCAGCGGGTACGTTGGTTGATAAATTCTTTCCATCCTGCTTTGGGTGGGGTATCTACTATTGCTTCCGTATCTTTGATAAAACAAATGGCCTCGCTTCCATAGGTTTCCTTCATCTTCAGCATTAAAAACACATCATCTCCCGAGGCGTAGGTTTCATTTCCTGCATAACCACCCACTTCATCAAACGCCTCTTTTGAGAAAGCCAGGTTTGCGCCGTTGCACATAAGTGGGTGCCCTTTGCCAATGGCGCCGGCGCCTGAGCCTACAAGGCTTGAAAACTCAAGCGCCTGAATTTTACTGAAAAAATTATTAAGCGGCGAGAGTCGCACAGGGCCTGAGAGCATCTTTGCTTCGGTTTTCAGGTAGTGTGAAACAATGGTGGCAAGCCAGTTTTTTCCTACCCGGCAATCGGCATCGGTAGTGATAATTAAATCACCGGACGCATAGCTGATTCCTTCACTCAGCGCTCTCTTTTTTGGTGAAAGATTAGCCTCTTCATCTTTCAGCCGGATGAGTTTCATTTCTATAGTTTTTCCGTCGCTCCAATCCCCTGCGATATTAGCTGTTTGATCCTTTGAAGCATCATCCACTATAATTACTTCAATCCATGGTTGAGGATACTTTTGTTCATTGATGCTGTTAAGCAAAGTCGTAATGTTTTTTTCTTCATCCCGGGCAGGAACAACAATCGATACCTTTACCTTTTCAACCTGCTTGTCATTACCTTTAGGAAAGGTTTTAACTTGGTTCCATCCCCTGTAAAGGGAATAAATCAAAAGCAAGTAACTCGCAGCGATAATGTATCCCAGGTAAATCATGAGTGATTTCTTTTATTAAAAAAGCGCAGTTGCATAACAAAGATGGTTCCTATCAATGCAGGAAGGGCTAGATTAATCAGCCACACGCCGCTGGATGCAGAGAATAACCCGAATTTCACTGCTTCATTAAACAACCCGCTATCTGAAAGGAAAAATTCAAAAACCCCGATGGTTACTGAACCCCGAATACCCAGTTCTGCCAGCGTTACTGCGGGTATGGCAGTCATGATAAAATACATAACCGAAATGAGCATAAGGGCTTCAACAACATTTACAGGTACATTGAAAGCTTTAAGCAGGATAATAAACTGCGTGGTAAAAACAAGGTACCTAAAGAGGCTCAACCCGAAAACCGTTAAAAGTTGTTGTGTGTTGAATCCGGAAAATACTGAAAAATATTGTCCTATTTTTTTCCAACGTGATTTCACAAGTTTGGTGAGTAAAGGATCCAGGATTTTGACGTTTAGGTACAGGAAAAACAACAGCAAAATAACAATCCCCAGAAAAATGGAAATAGCTATAAACAAATATTCGGTAAGGTAAAGGTCATTGGCCAGATAGCGCCATCCGAAAATGACAAACGCCACATAACCCACAACAAGTGTCACCATCAGCTGGCTGAAGCTTCCGACGATGGTGATGAAAATGGCCCGCCACGGATTGCTTTTGCGCAGGATAAAAACGCGACCTAAAAATTCGCCGGTGCGGTTTGGAGTGAAGATGCTCACAGTGAGTCCGGCAAAAACGGCTTTAAGGCTCTTCAGGAAAGTGACCTGCTCTTCGGTTTTGATGAGGTAACGCCACTTGAATGCCTCTATGCTCCAGTTAACTCCCATTAAAAGGATGACTCCAATAATAGAGAAAAGCACGAGGGAGGAATGTGAATAGGTGTCGAGGGCCCGCACGATGTAATCAGCCTTTCCCTGTCGAAACAATTGATAGTAAAGGAAACCATAGGCAGCCACTACTATAACGATTTTGATAAGTAAGTTCAAGGTTTTCTTTACCTTTGTTTGTGTAACCATAGCCATCAAATATTGAGTGCAAAAGAGCGAATCATACTGGGAATTGACCCCGGAACCAGTGTCATGGGATACGGACTTATCCGCGTGAACGGAAACCACCTTGAAATGCTGACCCTTGGGGTACTGAAATTGTCAAAAATTAATGATCACGCAATAAAATTAAAAAGAATCTTTGAAAGGACACGGGCTTTAATAGAGGAATATCATCCGGATGAACTGGTACTGGAAGCCCCTTTTTACGGTAAAAATATCCAGTCGATGCTCAAACTGGGGCGTGCACAAGGAGTGGCTATGGCCGCCGGATTAACCAGAGACATACCCATCTTTGAGTATTCTCCCAGAAAAATCAAGCAATCCATAACGGGCAACGGAAATGCTTCTAAGCAGCAGGTGTCAGGAATGGTGCAGAAGCTTTTAAATTTTAAAGAAGATCCGCAGTACCTGGATGCTACCGACGGACTGGCCACAGCGCTTTGTCATTATCTGCAGGGGAATCCTCAAAAATCCGGCTCCAAATCATACAACAGCTGGAAATCCTTTATCTCCGACAACCCGAACAGGGTGAAGTGACGAAAATCCCTGAATTTTTATTCTTGATTCTTAGTTTTTAATTTAAAATTCAAAATTTTCACTCCTCCCACGGATCTTTATTCAGGTTGGTGGCGGCATAAATATCGATATTTTGGTAATGAAGGGTTTCTTTTATCATCTCAGCTTTTGCCCCGGCTTTTTTATGATCGGGCTGCAAACGCAATACTTCATTATAATCATTCAACGCTGCACCTAAAAGCTGCAGTTTTTCATATAAAGCAGCTCTCTCGCAATAAAGTTCTGCTTTTCCCGGTGAGTTTTCAATTTTCTGAGATATGTTTTCAATCTGCTTTTTAATGTCTTTCGAATTATCCATTTATCTTCCCGTTTCCATTACAAAGCTAAAGTTTTCGGGAATAAAAACGATGATGGTTGTATTCTGTTTGTATAAGCAGGCCTTTTTTTAATAACTTTTCAATCTTGTCCCATCCCGCCTTGGCATTGGCAAGAAATTCCTCTACGGCATCCTCACGCATAGGGTGAACCGCAGTGATATTGAGGATATCTTCCTCCAGATTGCCGGTATAGCCGAAATCATTGCCTTCATAACCGATGAGGTATTCCACTTTTGGCACCACTTTTAAAAATTCATCGTAAGCGGCAACAATGGCCTGTTCTCCCGCAGGCTTGATTTTTTTGGCTGCCGGTGGCCGGGTGGGAATGGACAGGTAGGCAGTATCAACCTTTAGTGATTTCAGAATTATCGATATGTTTTCAGTATTTTGCTGCGAGTCGTTGTATCCCTCTATCAGCATCGTTTCTGTGGCGTGAAACCCTTCATAGGATTCGCTGAAGGCCTTTAACCCTTCAAGCATTTTAGCATACCTCAAATTGCGGTGAGGCGCATTGATACGTTTCCAGGTCTTTTCATCTCCTCCATCCAGTTTTGTCGACACCCAGTCAGCCTCAGCCAGATCTTTCCTTACCTTGTCATCCCAAAGCAGCGAGCTGTTGGTGATTACCGCTACGGGGTATCCCAGCTTTTTCAGTTCAGTGATGGTTTGCCCAATGTTGATGTCGAGGGTGGGCTCTCCGTCCGGAACCAGCGTAAGGTAATCGACAGGGGTATCATTTTTCAGTTTTTCGAGAAGCTCCCTGGCTGCCTCCACCACATCGGCGGTGCTGTAAAAAGCTTGTCTTTGTGACTGTACTTTAATAGCTTTGCCCAACTGGCAATAAACACAAGTGTAACTGCAAACTTTCGGGGGGATGTTGTTAATGCCGATACTGTGCCCTAATCTCCTGGATGGTACGGGTCCGAATGCTATCATGGTTTTTTTTCAAAGGTATAAATTGACAGGGATTTTTTCCAGTAAATTTATGTTCGACGAATCCCGGTTGAACTATTACCCCATTGAAAGTTGTTTATTTTTTTTATATTTAAAGTAAAATACAGGCATTTATGAAGAAATTTTTATCTTTTTTAGTAATTGTGATATTGATCACATCCTGTCAGTCCGGCGGGAAGGGCGATCAAAACAGAAAAAATTCCGGCGATGAAAAGTCATCTCAGATTACCGGCAATCAACCCTCGGTGGATATTGATTTGGAGGATATCCGCGAAAGAGATACATTGAGAGCCATTATGACCTACAGCTCGACCAGTTATTTCCTGTACCGCGGCCAGCCGATGGGCTATGAATATGAGCTTTTAAAACGACTGGCTGATCACCTCGACCTGGAGCTGGAGGTTATCATCGCCGATGATATGGATAAAATGTTTGCCATGCTGAATTCGGGTGAAGGGGACATCATTGCCCACGGGATGACGATAACCCAGGAACGAAAGGACAGGGTCAATTTTACACTAAATCACACCATCACTCATCAGGCTCTTGTGCAGCGTAAACCGGATAATTGGCGAAAGATGAAATTGCACAATATTGATAAAATGCTGATTAATGATGCCATCGAATTAACTGGCAAGCCTGTACATGTGAGAGAAAACTCATCGTACTATCAGCGTTTAAAAAATCTGGAGGAGGAAATTGGCGGCAACATAGATATCAAAAAGGTATCAGGCGAATTGTCGACCGAAGACTTGATTAGGAAAGTCGCCAACAAAGAAATCAAATATACTGTAGCCGATTACAACATTGCATCCATTAACAAGACTTATTATCCAATACTTGATATAGACGTGGCGGTAAGCTTTTCACAGAAAATCGCCTGGGCTGTAAGAAAAAACTCCCCGGAGCTTCTTAAAGAAATCAACAGCTGGATAGCTGCCATGAAGCAAAAAACCGCTTACTATGTGATCTATAATAAATACTTTAAAAATAAAAAGGCCTACAAACGACGTGTAAGAAGTGACTTATATTCCATGGAATCAGGGAAAATTTCAAAATATGATCCGATAGTTAAGCAATACTCCGATTCGATTGGTTGGGATTGGCGATTGTTGAGCTCAATGATTTACCAGGAATCAGGGTTCGATCCGAATGCCAAGTCATGGGTTGGTGCGAAAGGACTCTTGCAAATGATGCCGCGAACAGCTGAAGAGCTCGGTTATTCCAGCCTTTCCAGACCAAAAACAAGTATCGAAGCGGGAGTGAAGTATATCGATAAGCTGGAAAACAGCTGGCCGGAAATCCCGGACAAAAGAGAACGGCAGAAATTTGTAATGGCCTCCTACAATGTGGGACCGAACCACGTGGCTGATGCCCGAAGGCTAACGAAAAAATACGGAGGCAATCCCGACAAATGGCATGGCGAAGTGGATGAATATCTTCTGAAATTAGCCAGTAAAAAGTACTATACCGAAGATGTCGTTAGGTATGGTTATTGCCGGGGATCGGAACCATATAAATACGTTAAAGAAATTTTTGAGAGATACGAACATTACAAAAAGTTTACCGGCGAAAAATTAGATTAAAATAAATGTATGAAATGATTTGACGGAAAGAAAATTTTCGCTATATTTAATGAAATTAATGAGTTATGCGAAATTATTTCTTTTCGTTATTTTTTTATGTCACCATCCATAAACTTCTCGGGATTTTTCTGATTCTGTCAATGGGATTGACACTGCAAAGCCAGCCTGCCGATACGCTTATTCAAACAGCCCATCAAGTTTTCAATTCGCGAATTTACCTGATGGACGGGCAGGGTAATACGATGAATTATTACGATTATGAAAACTACCGGATGGTGGGGATGACCATTGCCGGCGGTGAGCTCTATGTCGCTGACGCTTTCGGGCCGGTGGTGCTGAAAGTAGACCTGGAGGATGGCTCCCTGGAGAACTTTATCCTGGAATTGCCGCACACAGCCTATTATGGACTGGCACACGACAGCAACTACTTTTATGTGGAAGATTTCGGAACGCTCTACCGCTACGACGAACAAGGCGAACAGCAGTCATCAACTTCCTTCGGGGAAACCATTTTCGGCATGGCCTGGGACGGGCAATACCTGTGGACGATTGTGGAAGATGACGACATGATTCGCTGCTGGGATCTCTCCGGATGGCCTGAACTAACGGAGGTAGAAGAAAATGCTGTCGCTAAACCTTCAGGCGCCTGCCGGGGATTGTTTTATGACGGAGCGTATTTCTGGACGTCCGAATCGCTTGAGGCGGTAGCAGGAGACATTTACCGTTTAGACCACGAAGGCAATATTGTAGAAACATATGATAACGCCAGCAACATCGGCTGGGGAGTTGCCGCTTTACTGGATAACACTTCCACCGGTAGACCCGGCTTTGCCTTATCCTCAAATGCTGCCGGTTATTATAATGAGCAAACACAAGAGCTTATTGTGAGTATTGATGAGAAACTTAATAAAACAACAGTCATCGAAATATTTGATACACGTGGCAGGGTTCATGAATCAAAAACCTTACCAGGCGGAAAGGAAAGATATGCTATCCCGCTCAAAGGGCTGAACCTTGGAATTTACCTGTTTTCGCTCACTACAGGAGGTGAATCATATTCCGGGAAATTCCGGGTGAAACGTTAAACTTTTCTACTTTTTGTGCTGCTTTAAGCTCGGATTAAGATTGAAGTAAGTGTGAGCAAACTCTTAATTCTTGCATTTGGCAACTATAGAGCAGTGAAATTTTTGTAGCAATGATCCAAATACCTTGTAATTGAGGTGCAGCGCACCGTAATATTCTTTCACACCCCGGCTAACCTTTTATTACAAATATCCAACTGCAAAGCTTTGTTTATAATTGCACCCACTCTCACAACTCCAGCTCCAGCTGGCGGGAGTCCACGCCCTCTTCCAGATTGGAAACGGTCAGGCCCAGCAGGCGGATACTTTTGTTAATGTTACGCGACACCCACAGGAGTTCGTTCCCGTAGTACACAATACTGTCTTTCGTGAAGAGCTTATTAATCGTTTTGCTGCGCGTGATGGTGGTAAAATCGGAATAGCGGAGCTTAAGCGTTAGTGTTTTCCCCGAGCGACCATGGCGTTTGATTCGGTTAAGTAACAATGAAATAATGCGTTCCATTTCATTATCGATATCATCCTTGTAATAAAGGTTATCGCCAAACGTACGCTCTACCCCTATGGATTTCCGGATGCGGTTTGGCTTGACCTCCCGGCGGTCGTTGCCCCGAACAATGTTGTAGTAGTGATGGCCGGCTTTACCAAAGTAAGCAACCAGCCTTTCTTCTTTCCATTTTCTGAGGTCTTCGCCCGTTTCTATTCCCAGTTTGTGCATTTTGGCCGATGTTGCCTGCCCTATGCCGTGAAACTTTTTCACCGGGAGCGACAGCAGGAAATCATCAGCTTCTATCTCTGTAATTATATACTGTCCGTTGGGCTTTTTGACATCCGAAGCCATTTTTGCCAGGAATTTATTGAAGCTGATTCCGGCCGATGCATCCAAACTTGTGGCTTCTTTTATTTCTCTTCTGATTTCCTCAGCCAGTGTTGCTCCTTCTTCCAGTGAGTGAACCTGTTCACTCACATCCAGGTAAGCTTCATCCAGCGACAACGGCTCAACCAGAGGTGTGTGAGAAAGAAATATCTCCCGAATCGATCTGGAAACCCGGCGGTATTTTTCAAAATTCGCTCTTATGAAGATCAATTGCGGACACTTCCGTACGCCCACCGCCGAAGGCATGGCTGAATGGATGCCATACTTCCGGGCCTCATAGCTGGCAGCAGCGACCACCCCTCGCCTGGAACTCCCTCCCACAGCTACCGGCCTGCCTCTAAGATCAGGATTATCACGCTGCTCTATCGAAGCATAAAACGCATCCATATCAATATGCAATATCACCCGGTGGGATTCCATAGGACAAAGATAAGCAATAGTTCTATCTGAAGCGCTGTCCGCTCCCGTACAATTTCTGTCGCTGTGTGAACACCTTTTTTAACATCTTTTAAGAATAAATCCTTATTATCCATTCGCTTTCAGGTTTTTGTGAAAAGTGGCACAGCATTGGAAAAGCTAATCCCAAAGCAGAAAAAATTATACTATGGATCGCGCAATAAAAAAGAAAAAGTGGACGGTTAAAAAGGTTGCCTCAATAGCGGCAATATCCCTATTTGCTCTCTTTATCATCTACCTGTTGTTTTTCAGGGATAATCAGAGCAAGCTTTATGTAGAAAAAAATCAGCTTTCAATTGCTGAGGTAGAGCAGGATAAATTCCAGGAATTCATTCCGGTAGATGGTGTGGTCTATCCCAAGCATACGATTTACATCGATGCTGTTCAGGGAGGTATTGTTCAGGAAATTTATGCCGAAGACGGGGCTATACTGGATAAAGGCGACAGCATCCTTAAGTTGAAAAACTCAAGCATGGAAATCCGCTACATGGAGCAGGAAACCCGCCTTTTCCAGGCACTTAACGATTTGGAGAATACCAAGATCGGTCTTCGAAAAAACCTTTACCAACGGGAAGAGGAACTCGTGAACATCCGTTATCAAATAGATCAGACCAAAACCGAATTCAGCAGAAAGCAGAAGCTTTACAAAGACGCAGTCATATCCGATAAAGAATATGAGGATGCCAGGCGCAATTACGACTATAACATGAAGCGACTTCGCATCAAGAAAAAACTAATGGAATTGGATTCTTTATCTGCTGACAGGCGAAAAAGCCAAATTAACGAATCAATGTCGCGTATGGACGAGAACCTCGAACTACTCCATAAAAATCTCGAAAACATGCTCATAAAAGCTCCTGTAAAGGGCAAAATATCCTCATTCAATGTAGAAATCGGAGAGACCAAAGCGGCCGGAGAACACCTGGCCCAAGTCGATCAGCAGAAAGGCTACAAACTTAAAGCAAGAGTGGACGAACGCTACATCTCGCGCGTACACCCCGGACAACCCGGCGAATTTGACTTCGCAGGTCAAACCTATGACATGGAGATTGCCAAAATTTACTCGGATGTCAACAACGGAGCCTTTGAGGTGGATTTCTACTTTACCGGCGAGGAGCCCAAAAACATCAAGCGCGGTCAAACCATTCAGATGCGTCTGAAATTCAGCAGCGCCAAAGATGCTACTATCGTTAAGCGGGGCGGATTTTTCCAGGAAACCGGCGGCAACTGGATTTACGTCATCGATCCGTCAGGCGAATTTGCCAGCAAGCGCGAAATCCGTATCGGACGACAAAACACACTCTACTATGAGGTACTCGCAGGCCTGCAACCTGGTGAGCAAGTCATCATCTCATCGTATGATTCATTCGGCAACAAAGACAAACTTGTTTTCAAATAAAAGAATATAAACCATTAAAAATCAATAGCTATGATTAAAACAAATCATCTTGTAAAAGTCTTCAGAACAGACGAAGTAGAAACCACAGCACTCAACAAAGTCAGCATCGAAGTTAAAGAAGGCGAATTCGTCGCCATCATGGGCCCTTCGGGATGCGGGAAATCCACGCTGCTGAATATTCTCGGACTCCTCGACAACCCTTCAGAGGGGGAATACCATTTCATGAACCACGAGGTTTCCGATTATTCGGAAAAGCAGCGCGCCAAACTGCGTAAAAGCAACATTGGTTTTGTTTTCCAGAACTTTAACCTCATCGACGAGCTCAATGTTTTTGAAAACGTCGAACTGCCGCTGATTTATCTCGGCATCAGTTCCAAAGAGCGTAAGATTATGGTCAATGAAGCCCTCGAACGTATGCAAATCGCACATCGCGCCAAGCACTTCCCGCTTCAGTTATCGGGTGGACAGCAACAGCGTGTGGCTGTAGCCCGTGCCGTGGTGGCCAAGCCGAAACTCATCCTTGCCGACGAGCCGACCGGTAACCTGGACTCTGCCCATGGCGAGGAAGTGATGAATCTGCTGGAACAGCTCAACCAGAACGGAACGACAATAATCATGGTTACGCACTCCCAGCATGATGCAGGCTACAGCCAGCGAATCGTGAACCTGTTCGACGGCCAGGTAGTTACCGAAAACATCAAAGAAGCAGTTATATAATCCGATATTCTCTTTTGGTTTAAATAGTTCATGGGAACCACATGGCGATGTATCACAAAAAATTAGAAACTTATGTTTAAAAATTTTCTGAAAATAGCGACCCGAAACTTTATCCGGCGAAAGTCATTCACATTTATAAATATTTTAGGACTGGGAATCGGCATGGCCGCTTCGATACTCATCGCCATGTGGGTTTTCCATGAAATTTCTTATGATAAATTTCACAAAGACTCCGACAAAATTTACCGTGTGGAAAGAGATATGTTCTTTCAGGGGCAACGTCACATTATTCCCGTAACCGCTGCCCTATATGGCCCAACATTGGCCGAAGACATGCCAGGAGTAAAATCATCCATGCGGCTGATGGACAGGGAAATCCCTATGAAAGATTCTAAGGACGTCTTCCAAACAAAAAAAGTAATTTTTGTCGATAGCAATTTTTTCAGCTTCTTCTCTTTTCCACTGGTTAAAGGCAATCCAAAGACCGTACTGAAGGAACCCAATTCCGTGGTTCTCACGCGCGAAGAAGCCCGGCGCTTTTTCGGTGACCAAGACCCTATCAACAAAGAAATTGAGATTGAATGGTACCGCGAAAGCCAAACATTGAAAGTTACCGGCATCATGGGTGATGTTCCGGAAAACAGCCACTTTGATCCCAATATTCTGGTTTCATTTGCTACCACTGAACCGGAAATGGAGTCACAACACAGCAGGTGGTCAAATAATTACTTATACAACTACATCAAACTGAATAAAAACAGTGATATCGCACAGGTGGAATCGAAAAGTCCGGCTTTCATCAGAAAGCATATGTCCCACCTACCGGATGTTTTTAATATCAACATCGACATCAATAAAATGCTGGAGCTCAATTTCCGACCCATTGAAAGCATCCACCTGACTTCTAAAAGCCAGTATGATATTGCTCGGCAGGGAAGTATGACCAGTGTGATTATTTTCTCGATTATCTCCGTGCTGATTCTTTTGATAGCTGCTTTCAACTTTATGAACCTCTCCACAGCTCTTGCCGAGACGCGGGCTCGTGAGGTGGGATTACGTAAAACAATCGGCGCCTCCAAAAAAACATTGATTATCCAATTTTTAGGGGAGTCTTTACTGATGGCGCTAATCGCATTTATTCTGGCCTTATTACTGATTGAAGTGGCGTTACCGGTTTTCAACAATATGCTGGATAAAAGCCTTACCTGGGGGATGTTAACCCATACAGGGCCACTGCTGGCATTAATCACCATTGTGCTTGGTACCGGTTTACTGGCGGGACTTTACCCCGCATTCTATCTCTCTTCATATTCGCCGATAGAAGCGCTGAAAAGTGGAGAAACCCGGAGAAAAGGCGGATTTT
>CAYFQK010000043.1:0-17602 GCA_964345255.1 uncultured Bacteroidales bacterium
TCATTTGGTGCTTTATTTGCAAAAATTTTTAATTTATAGACGGACTCTAAATAGTTTCTGATGTGTTTTAACGCTATAAAAAACAGCATCCCTCTTTTCACAATTCCAATCCTTACTAAACATCTGCTATATTTTTTATAATAATCTGAATACCTGTTTTTTTAATAGTTCATGTTTGGCAGCTTTCTTTTTTTTAATACTTTTACACCCTTAAGAAACAGTGTACGGCTGACAAAAAAATTTGAATGGATCAACAACATATACATATTCTTGAAACCGTAAGAGGCCTGGCCCTCGAGGTGGGAATTGAAAATGTGACTATAGACGATATCTGCACGGCTTCAAACATAGATAAAAATGAGTTTTACTCAATATTCAGGGATGACAGCGATTTAGTTAAACAGGTGCTTAAATTTGAGAGAGATAGCTTTAATCAGATTTTTGATACGCATAACTTTGAAGGGGTAAATGCGATAAAAATCCTTTTAACCGTTAGCAAAGAAATTTCATCCCGTTTCAAGGACGTTAATCCTTTTGTAACCGTGGCATTGAAAAAAAATTACCCGGATATTTATCAGGACCATTTTAACAAACGCACCGAATATATCTTTGAAAAAATCAAAATAAACCTTCACAAAGGGATCTCTCAGGGCATTTATCGTCAGGATTTAAGTATTGAACTCATAGCGCGCCTTTACATCTCCAGATTAATCGATATCCATAATCCCGATCTGTTCCCCCCTGAGCGTTTTAATTTTTTCACCCTGTTTGAAGTAATGTTTGATAATTTTATCAGAGGGATAGCAAATACCGACGGGATCGAATACTATGAAGCCAACAAACCAGAATTAAGCTTTAAGCCTGCATTAAACGAATAAGCTCCATTTCTTTTTTGCCATCTATTCTTTTCCTGAAAAATTTTTATATGGTTTAATGCTCACCGACACTGTTTAAAAAGCCTCTTTACCCTGGCATGCTGAAAATAAACACAGGTAACTTTTTGGACAGACCCCAGAGAATCATAGCTCTTTCCTGTAATTGTGCGATGTAGCGCCATTTTCTAATCCGGGGCATCAAAGCGTCATAAAGCCTTCTAACGTTATTTTACACTGGATACGTAAACAATTGGAAACGTTTCCTGTTATTAGTGTTTCTATTATTAAAATGTTTACTTTTGCCGGCAAACTAAGAATGAATGGAAGAGAAGTACGAAGAAATTTTAAGCAAAGCCAATAGAATATTTCAGACCTATGGCATTAAAAGTGTTTCTATGGAAGATGTCTGTAAAGAACTAAAGATCTCCAAAAAAACGCTTTATCAATATGTTGATAATAAAACCGACCTTTTAATAAAAGCTATCGACTATCAATTTAACAATGACGAGCAAAAAATAATCCGGGCCATCAATGGAAAACACAATGCCATTGACACCTTGATAGAAGTTTCAAAACAGATTAATGAAGAATTAAAGGAGTTTAAACCGAATATTATTATGTTCGACCTTAAAAAATATTATCCCGAAATTCTTGAATATTTGATAGATAAGAAACGAAAACATTTCTATGACTACATCAAGGGAAACCTCGAACAAGGCATCAAAGAGGGCTTATATCGTCAGGATTTAAACGTGGATTTAATAACTAAACTATACATCAGGAAAATGGAAGACATGCACGATCCGGATGGGTTTATGAACGGAGATGTAAGCTTTGAAAAAATTTTCGAAGTCATGTTCGACAACCATATCAGAGGAATCGCCAATGACGAAGGCATCAAATATTACGAAGAAAAAAGACAAATTCTAAAATTTAATGAATAAAACATGAAAATAACTAAACTTCTTTTACCGGTTTTGTTTCTTATGGTCTTGCCGTCTTTTTCACAAGACACCGTAAGACTTACGCTACAGGAAGCCAAACAATATGCCCTGGAAAACAACCGGAATGTAAAAAACGCACAGCTGGAAGTAAAAATTGCGCAAAAAGAAATTTGGGAAACTACTGCTAGCGGCCTTCCGCAAATAGATGCACAAGTATCATATCAAAATATCTTCGAAGTCCCGACGGCCCAGTTTCCTCAAACCGTAATAAGGAAAAACCCACCCAACCAGTTACCGGTGATGGGAGATATCATTGAAACCTCTACAGGTGATTACGCCCTTACGATGAGCGAGGGACAACCTATTAAGCTTGGCACAAAACAATCAACCACTATCGATTTAACCGTCTCACAACTTATATTCAGCGGCTCTTATATTGTTGGTTTACAAGCATCCAAAGTGTATAAGCAGTTGGTTCTCGACCAAAAAGAAAAATCAGAGATAGACACCAAAGCACAGGTATCCGATACATATTACATGATATTGGTCCTTGAGGAGAATCTGCACCTTATGGAGAATACCCTCGATAACATTAAAACCACACAATATGAAATAAAACAAATGCTGAAAGAGGGCTTTGTTGAAGATACCGACCTCGACCAGATAAGATTAAACCGGATGAATATTGAAAATGCAATAGGAAATCTGGAAAAGCAGGTCACCACTTCTTACGACCTGCTTAAGCTCCAGCTTGGTATGGAGGAAGAAAATAAAATATCACTCACCGAAAGCATCGAAGATATTACACAGGATGTTCCGCTGCAGGAGCTTATGAATGAATCTTTCAATTTGGAAAATAACATCACTTATCAGATGCTTGAAACCCAGGAAAAGCTTTCAAAACTGGACCTCAAATTACGCAAAAGTGAGTTTTTACCCACAGTTTCGGGATTTTACCGTCACCAGGAAAAAACTCAAAGAGCCGACTTTGACATGACTATTCCAGACCTGATTGGAGTCAACGTGCAGATTCCCATCTTTCACAGTGCAGCCAGATTTTCCAGGGTTAAACAAGCCAAACTCAAACTGGCGCAAACCAGGAATCAAAAAAGCCAGGCTATACAAGGGATCAATCTTGAGGTAAGGCAGGCAAAAAACGAATTCTCTAATGCTGTTAATAATTACAACAATCAGAAGAAAAATATGAACCTGGCTCAAAAAATTTATGACAAAACTTTGGAAAAATATAAAGAGGGTATAGCAAGTAGCATGGACCTCACCCAGGCAAATAATCAGTTGATTAACAACCAGTCACAATACTATCAGGCATTATTGAAAATGCTTCAGAAGAAAGTAGAATTAAACAAAAAGCTAAATAATTTATAAAACCATAACTCCAGGAATCATGAAAAATATAGCATACATAATAATCCTCAGTTTATTTATCGCAGCCTGCGGTAATCAAACAAAGAAAGAAAAACTCACGGAGCTTAAGAAAGAGCGCAACGAATTACAAAAACAACTCTCCTCTGTAAATAATCAAATAGCTGAGGCAGAAAAGGCTATTCAAAGAGAGGGAGGGAAACTCTCTTCAAGGAATGTTACGTACGTCAAAACCAGTGAAGTTAATACTTCTGCATTCAAACATTATCTGAATATCCAGGGAGAGATTACATCTGATAATAATATCGCTGTCCCATCCGAAACGCCCGGAGTGGTGAAAAAAGTTTTTGCTGAAGAAGGCGATCAGGTTTCTGAAGGGCAAAAGTTAGCCCAACTGGATGCTTCCGTTATAGAAAAACAGCTTGAAGAACTGAAAACCAGTTATGAACTTGCCAAAACAGTTTATGAACGCCGTCAGCGACTTTGGGATAAAAAGATTGGAAGTGAAATACAGTACCTTCAGGCAAAAAATAACAAAGAAGCGCTTGAAAGAAAGATAGAAACGGTGAAAGAACAACTAAGTAAAACAGCTATCGTTTCACCGATCGATGGCACCGTTGATGACGTACTCATTAAAGAGGGCGAAATGGCCGCAGCAGGGCTGCCAGCTTTCCAGGTAGTGAAAATGTCACAAATGAAAATACATGCCGAAGTCTCTGAAAGTTACCTCCATGAAATAGAGCAAGGCAATCCGGTAACCATAACTCCTGCCAACAGCAGTAAAATCTTCCTGTCGAAGGTAAAAACCGTTGGGAAAACCATTAATCCCGATAACCGAACATACATGATTGAGGTGGCCATCCCCGGTGAGGCTAAAAACATCACACCGAATATGATTATGGATCTTGAAGTGATGAATTATCAAAATCCTGAGGCTATTGTTGTACCTGTTAACGTCGTTCAGAAAACCAATAACAGACGCTTTCTTTTTGTGGCTGAGACAAAAAACGGAGAAAAGGTCGCTGTAAAGAAATGGGTTTCTATCGGTAAAGCCTACAACAAAAAAGTAGAGATTTTGAGTGGCCTGAAGGCCGGTGAAAACGTGATTATTTCAGGATACCAGGACCTTTCCAATGGTGAAAAGATAACAGTCAAGTAATGGAGAAAAGTAGTAATAGCATGAAAAACAGAAGATTTCCTCTCTCGGATTATGCCGTAAATAACCGGGTCACAATATACTTTTTTACGGTAATTTTGACGTTGTTTGGCATCATATCCTACCAGTCAACACCTAAAGAAAATTTTCCTGAGGTAGAGTTCCCCTACTTTTCAATAAGTACCGTTTATCCGGGAACCTCTCCGGAAGATATGGAAAACCTCGTAACTCGTCACATCGAAAAAGAAATAAAAAGTATCGACGGAGTTAAGGAGCTGACAAGTAACTCGGTTCAGGATTTCTCCATGATTATGATTGAGTTTGAAACCGATGTAGATAATGATGAAGCCTATCAGGATGTAACAGAAGCTGTAAACAGGGCTAAAGCCGATCTGCCCGACGGTTTGGCCCAGGAACCGGAAATTCTTGATATCAATCCTTCAGAATTTCCCATCCTTTACATCAATATGACCGGGGACCTTGGTCTGGTAAAAATTAAAGAATACGCCGAGGATTTACAAGACGAAATTGAAGGCATGCAGGCCATAACCCGCGTGGATATTGTAGGAGCGCTGGAAAGGGAATTTGAAATCAACGCAGACCTTTACAAAATGCAGGCCGCCGGGATTACTTTTCAGCAGATAGAAAATGCCGTAGCTATGGAAAACATGACCATCTCTGGAGGGCAGTTGAAAATGGATGGCATGGAGCGAAACCTGAGGGTAATAGGTGAATTCTCTGATCTTTCAGAGCTTCAAAACATCCTGATAAAACCCGGGGTTTACCTGAAAGACATTGCCGAAGTGAAAGATGATTTTGCAGACAGGGAAAGCTTTTCCCGGCTTAACGGGAATGATGTCATTACGCTCAACGTTATCAAAAAAACCGGGGAAAACCTTATTGAGGCGGTGGAAGATATCAGGGTCATCCTCGACGACTTTAGAGCAGAAACCCCGAAAAACCTCGAAATAATTACAACCGGCGATCAAAGCGATATGACCCGCAACAACGTCAGCAACCTGTTTAACACCATCATCCTGGGGTTCTTCGTAGTAGTATTGGTTTTGATGTTTTTTATGGGTGTAGACAATGCCCTTTTTGTAGCTGTTGCCATCCCGCTATCCATGCTCATTGCCTTCATCTTTATACCAGCGCTTGATTTCAGTATGAACATGGTAGTTCTTATGGGCTTTATCCTTGTGCTCGGTATTGTGGTGGATAACTCTATTGTGGTGGTAGAAAATATCTACCGGCACTTTATGACCACCCCGAACCTCCCCATTGCGCCGGCTGCTAAGCTGGGGGCGGGGGAAGTTGCAGGGCCTGTATTTTCAGGAACGCTCACTACAATGGCGCCCTTTATACCCCTGGCCTTCTGGCCCGGCATATTCGGCGAATTCATGCTTTACATACCCGTAACTATCATTGTAGCACTATCCGCTTCAATGCTGGTGGCTTACATGATAAACCCCGTCTTTGCTGTCTCCTTTATGAGATACAGGGGCAATGAGAAGATAGTTATCAACCACAGGCGCAATATTTACATAACACTTGGCGTGGCTGCTATTTGGGGGATCAGTTACCTGGCCGGTGTCAATTTTGTTGGGAACCTGGCTGTTTTTGGCTATTTGCTTTACATGTCGGTTCAGTATGTTTTACGCTCGCTGATAAATAAGTTCCAAAAAAATGTTATTCCGGCGATTTCCAATGCGTATAAAAACACCCTTAAATTCCTTCTCAAAGGAAAACGCCCTTACGGGGTCATCTCAGGAACTGTGCTGCTGCTTATTCTTACGTTTGTATTTATCAGCCAATCTCCCTTAAAGGTGATTTTCTTTCCGTCGGGAGACCCGAATACAATTAACACGTATATAAAAATGCCCGCAGGTACAGAACTGCGAACAACCGATTCAGTGGCCAGAATTGTTGAAGACCGGCTTTTTGAGGTATTAGGGGAAGACAATCCCGATATCGAGAGTGTGGTTACTAACGTAGCTATAAATGCCGGAGAAAATGTTTTCGACCGAACAACCCAGGATAAGCTGGCAAAAGTAACAGTCAACTTTGTAGAGTATCAGTTCAGGGAATTCCCCCATACGATGAAATATGTCAGTCAATTCCGGGAAAATGTCGAAGATATCCCCGGAGCTGAAATCACAGTAACAGAAGAGCAAATGGGGCCTCCAACGGGTAAGCCCATCAACATCGAAGTTTCAGGCGAAGAATTTGATGAGCTCATCCCCATCACCGATAAGCTGATAAGCCATGTAAAAGGTCTTGACATAGCAGGTATAGAGGAGCTTAAAACTGATATAGAAACCAACACGCCCGAGTTAACCATACAAATCAACAGAGATAAAGCCAATAGACTGGGCATCAGCACCGCTTATCTCGGATCTTCCCTTCGGACGGCTCTCAACGGTAAGGAGATTTCGAAAATCAGGGACGGCGAAGATGAGTATGATATCCGCCTACGACTGCAGGAAAAATACCGTGATGACATGGAGTCTCTGATGAACCTCAAACTCATGCTTCCAGGCAAAAGAAACGGGATGAAAAAAATCCCTCTGTCATCCGTGGCTGATGTAGAATACACCCGTACATTCGGCGGGATTAAACGCAAAGACCACGAGCGGGTCATTACTGTATATTCCAATGTACTTTCCGGATATAATGCCAACGAAATTGTCAGCCAAATTGACGAGTCCCTGGCCCAGTTCAAAAAGAATCTGCCAAAAGGGTACGATGTGGAATTTACCGGCGAGCAGGAAGACCAGCAGGAAAATGCCCAATTCCTCACTTCCGCCTTCCTGGTGGCCCTGGTGCTTATCATTGTAATCATGGTGGTTCAATTCAATTCGCTGATGAAACCGGTAATCATCGCAGTTCAGATTCTATTCAGTTTAATTGGGGTTCTTCTGGGACTTAAGCTGTTTGGAGTGACCTTCTCCATCATGATGACCGGTATGGGGATTATTGCCGTTGGGGGTATTGTGGTGAAAAATGCTATCATTCTTATTGACTATACCGACCTGCTCATCAAGGAAGGAGTCGACAGGAAAGAGGCTATCATCCGCGGAGGAGCCACAAGGCTTACACCGGTTATATTAACGGCTGCCTCTACCATCCTTGGACTGCTACCCCTGGCCATAGGGATGAACATCGACTTTGTAGGGCTGTTCCAAAGCCTGGAACCAAACATCTTCTTTGGCGGAGATAGCGCTGCTTTCTGGAATCCTCTGGCATGGACCATTATCTTTGGACTGGCATTTGCAACATTCCTCACTTTGGTGGTTGTACCATCGATGTATGCAGTTATGGTCAAGCCCAAAAAAATACCTGAACGCACATCAGAAAATGACTGAAAATAAATGATAACCAAATTAAGCCCTGAAATCCCCGAATTTCGGGGCTTTTTGTTTGACGTGAAGATTTTAAAAATTTAATTAGCTTTGAATTGCAGGTTTTAATATCTTTGATACACTAATTAATGAATTTGTAATGAGCGTGGAAGATTCAAAAGAAAATATAAAGTCAAATATCATTCATGTAGTTTCTTTTGCTACCAATACATTTTTGCAAGCCCCCAACTGGAAAGATCATATTGACGAATTACTTAAACTTTTGGGAGAGGCCTCGCAGGTAAGCAGGGTATATATTTTTGAAAACGGGTACGGCAAACATAATCAGCTGGTTATGAACCAGCGCCATGAATGGGCCGCTGATTCAGTGGCTTCCCAGTTAAATAATGAGGAGCTGCAGAACTTACCTTATGCGGATTTTAAACAGTGGCATAACGCTTTAGCAAAAAACCAGCGCTTTGAAGGACTGGTAAAAAATATGGAGCCTCCTTTAAGAGATATTCTGCAAGCACAAAATATCAAGTCTATTCTGGTCATGCCAATATTTCTGGAGGATGAATGGTGGGGGTTTATAGGTTTTGATGATTGTTACAGCGAGAGGGAATGGAATAGTGAAATCGTGTATCTTTTAAATATTATATCAGATATCATTGGCGCCGCTATCAACAAAACCAAATCTCAGGAAGATATTGACCTCAGCAAAGAATACTTTGAGACCCTCTTCAACCAGGCTCCGGAGGCAATAACTATTGTTGATCCTAATGGGCTGGTGAGGCAAGTTAATGAAGAGTTTAAGCGAATTTTCAGTTACACCGAAAAAGAAGTCTTAAACAAAAACCTGGATGACCTTATAAGTTCTGCCGACACAAAAAATGAGGCTGAGAGCCTGACACAAGCTGCCGCCAGCGGGCAGAAAATCAATATAGAAAGTCTTCGTAAAACCAAAGATGGAGTACCGGTCTATGTGGCTATAACGGGGATGCCTATTCAATTTGGCGATGAGCATAAGGGCATCTATGTGATTTACAGAGACATTTCGGAGCGGAAACTTGCTGAGAAAAACCTGGAAGAAAGTCAAACCAAATTTAAAACACTCTTTGAGTCCTCATCAGATGCTATCTTCCTTATGAAAGATGACATCTTTATTGATTGCAATAAAGCCGCCACCGATATGTTTCATGCCCAGGAAGAAGAATTAATTGGTGAAAGTCCGATCAAATTTGCTCCGCTTTATCAGGAAAGTGGAATAAAGTCGGAAGATTTCATTAGAAAAAAAATAAGTGAGGCCTTAAATGAGCAATCGGAGTTTTTTGAATTTACACATATTGACGGCCGCGGAAAATATTTTAATGCGGAAGTCAGTCTCAATAAGGTTGTTTTGAAAGAAAACACCTTCCTGCAGGCTATAGTAAGAGACATCACCGATCGAAAGAAATCGGAAAAAGAATTAAAAGAAGCTAAAGAAAAGGCCGAAGAATCAGACCGGTTAAAAACTGCCTTTCTTGCCAGCATGTCGCACGAGATAAGAACGCCAATGAATCACATCCTCGGCGGGCTCGACTTACTTTTAGACCCCGACATCACGCGGGAAGAAAAAGAAGAATTTCAAACTATAATCAAAAATAGCAGCAGCCAATTACTAAAGCTCATTGATGATATAATTGATGTATCCCAACTGGATTCAGGTCAACTGGAAATCAAAAAAGAGGCCTTTCCGATGCAGCACTTTCTAAATGAGATACGTGAGGAAGCTGAAAATTTAAGAAATGAAAGCAAAGTTGACTTTCAGATTAATACATCGGCCCATCAGCAAGAATTTGACAACATCCACACAGATAAGACACGTCTCAAACAAGTACTCATCAGCCTGATATCAAATGCTTTCAAGTTTACCAAAGAAGGAACCATCGAGTTGGGATACTCCAAAAAAAGCGAAGGCCTATTACAGTTTTACGTTTCGGATACTGGAATAGGAATTCCTGAAAAGAGTAAAAACGTAATCTTTGAGCAATTCAGACAAGTTGACTACGAGCATACCCGCGAATACGAAGGGGCAGGACTAGGCCTTACCATTGCCAAAGGACTTGTTACGCTGCTTGGCGGGGATATCTGGGTGGAATCAAAAGAAGGCGAAGGATCCACTTTTTATTTCACCATCAACACAAGCAAACCGAAGTCGGCGCCTAAAGCATCCGAGCCAGCTGTTAAAAGAGACGTGTCAAAAACATACAACTGGGAAGGTAAAAATATTTTAATTGTCGAAGATGAAGAGATGAATTATCAGTACCTGAAAACAGTTTTGAAAAAAACCAAAGCCGGAATTCTTTGGGCAGAAGATGGTGTTGAGGGGGTCAATAAGGCCAAAGAGAATGATGTTCATGTTATACTGATGGATATTCAGCTTCCGGAAATGAATGGTTATGAAGCCACCAGGCAAATATTAAAAGACAATCCCGACATCCCCATCATAGCCCAAACAGCCCATGCCCTGAAGGAAGAAAAAAGCAAATGCTTTGAGGCAGGTGCTGTTGATTACATGGCCAAACCATTAAATCGTAAAAAACTTTTGGAATTAATTGATAAACACATAATTTAGCAAATTCCTAACCTAATAACTGCAACCTTTTTCTGCAGACTGCTGTCTGACAGAAAAAGGCTATGGAAATAGCCTAATGCTGACGGAGGAAGAACTCATAAAACGATGCCTGCAAAACGACAGAAAGGCATTGGAAGAACTTTATAAGCAATACGCTCCCAAAATGTTTGGGATATGTCTTCGTTATGCAAAAAATCAGATGGAGGCAGAAGACATATTGCAGGAAGGGTTTATTAAAATATACGGAAACCTGAACCGCTTCCGGAATAAAGGCTCCTTCGAAGGCTGGATGAGAAGAACATTTGTTAATACAGCCATTAATCATTACAAAAAAAACCTTCGTTATGCCCGTGAAATGGACATCGAAGATGTTGAGATTGAAAACAACAATGACCTGAAGGTACTTGATAAAATTTCAACAGACGAGTTAATGGCTATTATTCAGCGGCTTCCTGAAGGTTACAAAATAGTTTTTAACCTTAATGTAATCGAAGGATACACGCATAAGATTATTGGTCAGATGTTGGGAATATCAGAAAATACATCAAAATCGCAATTGTTGCGAGCCAAAAGATTATTAAGAGAACGCATTGAAAAATATATCAAACATGGCGCACAATAGTTTTGAACATAAAATTCAAAAGAAATTTGAAGGGTATGCTCCGCAGCCACCTGCCCATGTTTGGAATAATATACAAGACGAATTATCAGGGAAAAAGAGTACCAGACATCTGGTGGCTTTATTTTATGAACATAAATCAATGATTATTTCCGTTGCCGCGGGAATTGCAGCAACCGCTATACTTTTATTATATATTTTTAATTTTTCTGATAGAGCCGGCCAGAATAATATGAAGCCTGAAGGCGTTCCCATCACAGAAGACAGCAGTAACAGAAATAAAGCAGATCAGCCTAATTCTGCAAAACAGGCAGATGACAGCACAAAACCATCACTTGGCGAGCGAAAAGCTCCCGGATCAATAAACATCGATACCACACCAGAGAAGCCCTCAGACAGTGATGACAAAATTTCGAATGATAGTTTAAACAATACTCAGGATGATGATGCCACTCATCCGGGAGGCATGCCTCTGGATATTGACACCTACATCAGAGAAAAAAATGCTGATGTGATAGCGCAGCTCAGTCCATATCAGAAGAGCAGAATAAGCCTTAGTCAACAGGCCGAAACTTTATCGCGCTACCAATCCGAAAAATTTGATTACCAGCCACAAAAATCCACACTTGCTTTTAATCCCGAAGTAAGATCCGCCCATGGCAGTTGGTCTTTCGGGCTTTATGCCACGCCCGAACTGCTCATGAGTCGTTCCCCAATAATGGAAAGTCATTCCAACTACTCAGCTGATGCGGCCATAATGTACTCTTTTGATAAGTTCTTTGTGCAATCAGGTGTTTCTTACTTATCAGGCAACAACAATCAAAATATCAATGTAGACTATCTTAAATATAATTACCTGGGATCATACGAAGATGTTTATGAGGTTACTTTCGATAGCTTAGCTGATGGTTCGGTAAAACCCAATTATCACACGAAAACAGTAGAGCTTTATGATACATTGCATAAAAGATCAACTACTCGTTTTGAAAATGAATACAGGTACCTCAATTTCCCGGTATTAATAGGATATAAAAATAATGTTAATAATAACCTGACTTTTTCTTTGAAAGGAGGTCCGATAATCTCATTTATCCTGCGTGATAACAGAAAAATAATGTTCAATCAGCCTAACACTGACATAACAGGAATGAATGCGCCTGACCCGATGGTTAAAACCAATTGGCAGGCCCTTATAAGTGCCGGTTTGGAATATCACATAACACATTCGGTTCACCTGGCGGTAGAACCACGGATGAAGTATTATTTCAATCCGGTATATAATATTGATGGAGAATTAAATAGAAAAAAACCTTACTCCCTTGGGGTAAGGACCGGATTAGTATTTGATTTTTGAATTTAGACAATAATCGCAACTTAAAGCGATAGCGGTTTGTCTTTTACTTGATAATAAGCATATGAAGATATCTCTACCAGCACTTATACTTGTTTTACTCTCCTCACTTCTCATGGGGCAAGGCTCCAATATTGAGGGGGTTAAGTCTTATCCGATTTTTTCGGTGGTCGAAGATACGACAGTGGCCGATCCATTTGTTTTTAACTTTAAAGATAAATCAACCGGAGATATTCTTTCCTGGCGGTGGGAGTTTGGTGATGGAACCTCCTCTGATAAGCAGTTTCCGAAACATAAATACACTAGCCCGGGCATTTATAATGTATGCCTGACCATTAAAACCAAGGAAAATGAGGAAATTGAAGAGGATAAGGTCTGTAAAAAAGTAAGAGTGGCAGAAAAAGGATATTTTAACCTGGGAGGACATGTTTTTGCCGGTCCGTGGCCCATTGATGAAGGAATGGCTTATTTATACAAATTTGATGATAACAATAAGCTTTACTCCGTTGATACCACAACCTTCGACACACTTGGCTATTATTATTTCTATCAGAAAAAAGAAGGGCAATACATCGTGAAAGCAGAAGCTGCCCACGATTTAGGGCAGTACTCCAGTTATATGCCTACCTATTTCGGAGATGTAACCGAATGGCAGGAAGCAGAAATTATTTATTTCGACACCACTATGTGGGAATACAATATAGAGCTCAGGCGCCCGTCTTATGCCGCCAGCGGAGAAGGAAAAATCAGCGGCTCAATCGCATATGATACAAGCACATTAAGAAACGTGGAAGCTGAAAACATCCCGGTTTATCTTATTAACCAGGATCAAAATCGCAAACTGTGTACTTACTCAGATAGCGACGGAAGCTTTAGTTTTGATGATTTAGCGTTTGGAAATTACAGGGTGCATGCCGAGATCACAGGGCTGGAATCTGTTCCAATCTACCGCAACCTGAATGAAGACAACACCGAAAATCCCGGAATAAACCTTTACATCAAAGATGATAAGATTATTGCCGATGTGCCTGAAAATCTTCAATTACTTAAAACCCATTTCAGCGAGGTTTATCCGAACCCCGTCGGGGATAAGGCTTATCTAAAATTTTCCTCCGGATTGGAAAGAACAGTTGATATAAAGGTCTTTGACCCCATGGGGCGCATGATTTATTCTAACAGTGTACAAACAAATAAACATGGTGATATCATTACTCTTAATACTTCCCACTACAGCCCCGGAATATATAGCATTCAGATAACTTCAAACAGAGGCTCAGGCTTCTATAGAAGGTTTTTAAAAAAATAGATCCAATCGGCAGATCCAGCTAAAAGCCATTGCCCTTCATGGGCAGTGGCTATTTTGTTTCCAAACATTTCCATCGGTGTTTCGTTGGGATTGCCGGGTCAGACTCAAAAAACAAATCAATAAAACTATGAAAACAGATATTGAAATCGCTAAGGAATCGGAAATAAAACCGATTGAAGAAATTGCTAAGAAAATAGGAATTGATCCAAACCAAATCATTCCCTTTGGAAAGGACAAGGCGAAGCTTCCTTTATCTTTAATCGATAAGAACAAAGCACAAGAAAGTAATCTTGTCCTTGTCTCAGCTATATCTCCCACACCGGCGGGAGAAGGCAAAACAACCATATCGATAGGCTTGTCGCAGGGGCTCAACCGCATCGGGAAGAAAACAACCGTTGCCCTGCGGGAACCTTCTCTTGGACCTGTCTTCGGAATAAAAGGAGGAGCTACGGGAGGTGGTAAGGCCCAGGTATTACCAATGGAAGATATCAACCTTCACTTTACAGGCGATTTTGCAGCCATCGAAAAAGCACATAACCTGCTGGCAGCTATCGTCGACAATGCCGTCCATCATCGTAAGAGCGACCTCGACCCGCGAACGGTGGTCTGGAAGCGTGTGATGGATATGAATGACCGTGCCTTGCGGCGCTCTATCGTCGGGCTAGGCGGCAAAACCAGTGGAGTACCCAGGGAAACAGGCTATGACATCACGGCTGCCTCAGAAGTGATGGCCACTCTATGCCTTGCTGACGACTTAGCGGATCTGAAAAAACGACTGGGTAATATTTTCGTTGGCTACTCAAATGATAAAAAACCGGTTTATGCCAAAGACCTTAATGCCCATGGAGCCATGGCTGCGCTACTCAAAGATGCTATAAAACCGAATCTTGTGCAGACCACTGAAAACACCCCGGCGATCATTCATGGCGGACCCTTTGCAAACATCGCGCAAGGAACCAACAGCGTCATTGCAACACGCATGGGTATGTCGTGGTCCGATTACACCGTTACGGAAGCAGGCTTCGGTTTTGACCTGGGAGCTGAAAAATTCTTCGACATAAAAGGAGGCTACTCCGGAATATCGCCTAAAGCCGTTGTTCTTGTTGCAACAGTAAGAGCGTTAAAATATCATGGGGGTGTAGCGAAAGAGGATTTAAACACCCCGAATCCCGAAGCGCTCAGAAAAGGACTCAGTAATCTCGAAAAGCATATCGAGAACATGAATCAGTTTAACATTTGCCCTGTGGTAGCCATTAACAAATTTACTTCCGATACACAGGATGAAATTGATATTATTAAGGCGAAAGCAAAGGAGATGAATGTGGATGCAGTAGAGGCCAATGTCCATGCTGAAGGTGGAAAAGGAGCTGAAGAACTAGCTGAGACTGTCGTTAAAGTTTCCGAACAGTGCGCCAGTAATTACACCCCCATGTACGATTGGGATCAAAGCGTGCAGGAAAAAATTGAAAGTGTAGCCAAAAAAATATATGGCGCTAAAGCCATTGATTATACCACCAAAGCAAAAGCCGACATTAAAAAAATAGAAAAGCTGGGATTAGACAAGCTTCCGGTGTGTATAGCAAAAACCCAAAATTCACTGTCGGACAACCCAAAGTTGCTTGGCCGGCCTAAAGACTTTGTTGTCACCGTACGTGAAATTGAGATTGCTTCCGGGGCGGGATTCCTCATACCGATTACAGGTAAAATCATGCGAATGCCCGGACTGCCCAGCTCACCCTCAGCCGAAAAAATCGATATTGATGATGACGGAAACATCAGCGGGCTGTTTTAGGCAAAGTATCAATTCAAATTGATATTAAAGACGAAATCCTCATTTGGATTTCGTCTTTTTTTCTTTATTGAGGTGTTTAATCTCATAACAGAAATCCGAATAGGAGTCATATATTTTTATTATCTTTATGTGATTGGAAATCATGTTATTCTTAAAAGGGCACATAATTTTCTCACTTTGGAATAGAAATTCTCTTCTTCTAAATACAAAATAAGAACCTGCAAATAAAACGCCTATGCAAAAATATTTGTTTCTAATTATGATGATTAGCTCCTTTCAGGTTATGGCTCAGCTAAGAGAACCCTCTGTAGATTTCCGCTTCGGCACCGGCATTTCTCTTCTGGGATCAGGCGATATGATTACAATTAATTTTGAAAATGAGGTGAATTATAAATTTAATCGAATCTTTACAGGCTCTGCCTCGATTAATTACGGACACAGCAACACCGGTGTACATGAAGCATCTTCCTTTTTACAGGGTAACCTCAACCTTTTTCTTTCACCATTCGGAAATAAGTTCGAAAATGTTTTCCGCCTTGGTGGGGGGTTGAGTTATTACAATGTTTCAGATGTTTATCAAAAATCAACCAATTATTTCGGACCGGAGACCGCAGTAAACTATCATAGACATGAGACCCGAAGCTCTCTGGGGTATAACATTATCCTTGAAAACAGTTATTACCTTTCAAGAAGGTTTTTGGTGGGGATAAAGGTTTTTGCGCAGCCTTATATAAATGGGGATATAAATTCCGGTGTCATCCTAAAGGGAGGATTAGAGCTCTAATCCAGGCCCTTTTCATTGTCATCAGCAAGCCACTCAGCATAAGAAGTGATGGTCTCCCGAAGCATCAGCCTTGTCAGCGTAATATTCGCAGGGAGTCTTTTTTTGATGCGATCGGCAAAGTCAGGCGGTATCAAATTTAAATTCCTTTGTTATCCGGATGTTTGCCACAGTATATCCTTTCTTGTTTATATGTATGCATTCTTTTATCTTATTCTACGGCAAATCAACTTATCGTTACCAGGATAAAAATGCCTAAAGCGAGCATAAATAAACCGCTTGCCATTTCTGTAAATCTCCCGTTATTTTTTACGTTCCGCCTTCTTTTAATTCCTGTTCCTGTCAAAGCCATCAGTAAAGTAAGGGGAAACAAAAAGCCAATGGATTTTCCAAAACCAATATCCACTGCACCGAAGCCCAGGCCTATAATCAATGCATCTACTCCAACAGCCACCGAAAGCATCACTGCATCCAGCACATGAACAATTTCATAGCTTCTGTTTTGCGCTTTAATAGTGATGGATTTGAAAACGCGCTTAGCGCCTATAAAGAGAATAATAGCCTGGTAGACAACAAAAGTGGATTGTTCTAGAAGTGGAGATATCAACCTGGCCAGCCCCCATCCGGTCATAAACATGATTAACTGCAGGATGCCGAATGTGATGGTGGGGCCCAGCAACCGGCTCTTCATCCTGATATCAGCTCCCAGCGTAAATATCAGGAAATTAGTCGAAAGAAACAGCAATACCAGGAAGATAGTTAAATCACCCACAGTTTATGAATATATAAGTTTTACAATTTCATTGAGCCATTTTTCATCCACCTCGTCGAATGAATTTTTTTCTGAGCTGTCGATATCCAGCACGCCGATGATTTGATCATCAGCATTCCTTACGGGAACCACTATTTCCGACTGCGACCTGGAGTCGCAGGCTATATGGCCCGGAAACTGCTCCACATCAGGGACAACTACAGCCTTTTGACGTTCTACACCAGCCCAGCATACTCCTTTTCCCTTCTCAAGATGCATACAGGCTACCGGCCCCTGATAGGCATGTACCATCAATTCACCGTCAACAAGCAAATAAAACCCGGTCCAGAAAAAATAATCTATTTTGTGATGCAGGACTGCCGTTATTGTAGCCATCCGCGAAAGCGGGTAATCCGCTGTTTGCATCAAATCACTGAGCTGCTTGTATATTCGGGAATATCTCCCTTCTTTTTTCTTATCTTCCATAGCCTCTTTATTTCAATTGCAAAAGTAAATATTTTTGACCATCACTGAATTTGCCTGGCCTAAAATGAAATAGTCTTCCTGGATTTTTAAAAATCTTTGCTTTAAGTTGTCTCATAATTCATGTTTCCTCATTTAATATTTTTTCACTTATGTTTCGCTAAAAGGAAAATCATTAAATCAAACATAACGCATTGCACAAT
>CAYFQK010000044.1:0-17383 GCA_964345255.1 uncultured Bacteroidales bacterium
TTAGTTGTTTGCACGGGAGCCTATCCTATTTTATAGTGGAAAAACGATTTCACTATCTAAATAAATACCTCCTTATTGTTAAAATCCCGTTAAATAAGGCTCAATTCTATAAAAACGTTGGCCGTAATTGTTAAGTTGAGTAAATCGATAAACTCTAATAAAAACAATCACAACCATGCCACATTATCATAAATTGGGTCAAATCCCGCACAAACGGCATACACAATTTCGTAAACCGGACGGAGAATTGTATTCGGAACAATTGGTGTCGACGGAAGGATTTTCCGATACCTATTCATTGATGTATCATCTTTATCCGCCTACGAATGTAAAAAAGATTGACGACGCTTATTCGGTTGAGCCGGAGGTGGCGGTAGGTAAAAATATGCAGCATCGGAGTTTCAAGGGGTTCGATGTACCGCCGGCCGATGATTACCTGGTCAGTCGTACGTATGTCATGGTTAACGACGACCTTTACATTTCGGTGGCTGCGCCCCGCAAATCCATGACGGACTACTTTTTTAAAAATTCGGCAGCCGATGAAATGATCTTTGTCCATCAGGGTGAGGGCACACTCAAGACGATGTACGGAAATATCAATTTCGAATACGGCGATCACCTTTCCATTCCAAGGGGTATTCCCTATCAAATGGAGTTTAAAGACAGCGATAACAAGCTGTTAATCGTAGAATCCTTCAGCCCCATTAAATATCCGAAAAAGTATGTCAACCGGGCCGGACAACTTATGGAACATTCTCCATACTGCGAAAGGGATATCCGCGAGCCGGAAAACCTGAAGACCCATGACGAGAAAGGCGATTTCCTGGTCTTGATCAAAAAGCGCGACATGATTTTCCCATACCATTACGGTTCCCATCCTTTTGATGTGGTAGGCTGGGACGGTTACCATTACCCGTATGCCTTTTCTATCCACGATTTTGAACCGATTACGGGTCGTATTCATCAGCCACCGCCGGTGCATCAGACGTTTGAAGCGCACAATTTCGTGATGTGTGCTTTCGTGCCACGAAAGTTCGACTATCACCCCTACTCTATTCCGGCGCCTTACAACCACAGCAATGTGGATTCGGATGAAGTACTTTATTACGTGGACGGCGATTTTATGAGCCGCAAGAATGTGGAAAAAGGCATGATTACCCTTCACCCGATTGGTATCCCGCACGGGCCGCATCCCGGAGCGGTGGAAAAAAGCATCGGAAAAGAAGGAACGGAAGAACTGGCGGTAATGATAGATACTTTTAATCCGCTGAAGCTGACAAAGGACGCCATGCAGATTGAAGACCCGGATTACTACAAATCCTGGGCGCACGAATAAATTAAAACCATCATTACTTTCTTAAACAAAGATGAACTGATAAAATACGGAATATGCAAAACACAACAGATAAACAACCAAAACAAACGTTATCACAAGATACAGATTTTCTCCCCATCAACGGGACCGATTACGTAGAATTTTATGTAAGTAACGCCAAGCAGGCGGCCTATTTTTACCAAATGGCTTTAGGCTTTCAGCCGGTAGCCTACGCAGGACTGGAAACGGGACTCAAAGACCGGGTTTCCTATGTCGTTCAGCAGGATAAAATCCGGTTTGTCTTAACCACTTCGCTGGAGCCGGATACAGACATCGGCCGTCATGTGGACAAGCACGGCGACGGCGTAAAAGTTATCGCCTTGTGGGTAGACGATGCCCGCAAATCGTTCGAGGAAACCACCAAGCGCGGTGCTGAACCCTACATGGAACCCCGTGAGGAAAAGGACGATTACGGCAAGGTGGTGCGTTCCGGCATTCATACTTACGGCGACACCGTACATATTTTCGTGGAACGTAAAGAATATAACGGCCCCTTCCTGCCGGGCTTCAAAAAGTGGGATACTGTCAACAAAAGTACGCCGGTTGGACTGAAATACGTCGACCACATGGTCGGCAACGTCAACTGGGGCGAGATGAACAAATGGGCGAAATTCTATGCGGAAGTCATGGGATTCCAGCAATTGATTTCTTTCGACGATAAGGATATCTCCACCGAATATTCGGCCCTGATGAGTAAGGTGATGACTAACGGAAACGAGAAGATCAAGTTCCCGATCAACGAACCGGCCAAAGGCAAAAAGAAATCACAGATCGAGGAATTCATTGATTTCTACAAGGATTCCGGTGTGCAGCATATCGCCCTCGAGACCGATGACATTGTTTCGACAGTTACTGAGCTACAAAACCGCGGAATCGAATTTTTGAAGGTACCGCACGCCTATTACGAGGAGCTGTTAGACCGC
This sequence comes from uncultured Bacteroidales bacterium, assembly GCA_964345255.1. Taxonomy (GTDB): domain Bacteria; phylum Bacteroidota; class Bacteroidia; order Bacteroidales; family JAIPAH01; genus JAIPAH01. The sequence continues at coordinate 2,299 of CAYFQK010000044.1, forward strand.
GTAGGCAGTATCGACGAGCACGTCAAAACGCTGGAAGAACTCGGAATACTGGTCGACCGCGATGAGGATGGGTATCTGCTACAGATATTCTCCAAACCGGTTGAGCCGCGGCCGACGCTATTCTTTGAAATCATCCAGCGAAAAGGTGCCCGCTCGTTCGGAAAAGGAAATTTCAAAGCGCTTTTTGAAGCGATCGAGCGTGAACAGGAAAGCCGCGGAACGCTTTAATTGCTGAATTATTTTGATATTCCAACTTTGTGTTTCTTCGTGTCTACGTGCCTTTGTGGCAAACTTCCTGTTACCCGCCATTAAGATACCAAGGCACTAAGATTCACGAAGTAAATAAAAATCATAATTTTGAGATTTCTCTTGATAATCATTCACGTCTGATAAAAACAAACAACACATGATAAAAGCAAACAACCCGGGCCGAAAGAGCTGGATTCCAGTAAACAAGGACTCGGATTTTCCGGTTCAAAACATACCTTTCGGAATATTTAAAACACCGGAAAAGCAACCCAGGGCAGCCACCCGTATCGGAGATACAGTTATTGACCTGGCGGAAGTAGCTAAGCTCGGCCATTTCGATGATTTGAGCTTTCCGGCAGAAGAGGTCTTTCTAAAATCCCAACTCAACGATTTTATCGGATTGGGTAAACCGGTTACCAATGCCGTAAGAAACCGCTTGGCAGAAATATTTGACGTCACAAACCGGGAAGCTCAAAGTGATGAGAAGCTGAAATCCCGGGCACTCCATCCTGCAGATGAGGTAGAACTTCTGATGCCTGTGGAGGTGGGAGATTACACCGACTTCTACTCCAGCGAAGAACATGCCCGGAATGTGGGAACGATGTTCCGCGACCCGGATAATGCGCTGCTTCCCAACTGGAAGCATCTGCCTGTTGGCTACCACGGTCGCAGCTCCTCAATTGTCGTTAGCGGGACCAACATCCATCGCCCCAAAGGACAAACCAAACCGCCCGATTCGGACAAACCGGTTTTCGGTCCGTGCAAACTATTTGACTTCGAGCTGGAAATGGCCTTTGTTACAGGTAAAAAAACCGGGCTTGGCGAAAGCATATCCACCGCCGAAGCGGAAGACCATATTTTCGGGCTGGTATTGTTTAATGACCTCTCGGCCCGCGATATCCAGAAATGGGAATACCAACCGCTGGGGCCTTTCCTGGCCAAGAGTTTCGGTTCGGTTATCTCGCCATGGATTTTGACGCTGGAGGCGTTTGAGCCTTTCCGCACCGACGGGCCTGATCAGAAACCTGAAGTCATGGACTACCTGAAATTCCAGGGCAAAAAAAGCTACGACATCAACCTGGATGTCTTCCTTCAGCCCGAAAACAGTGAAGAGTCCCGCGTTTGCCGCTCGAATTTCAAGTACCTGTACTGGAATATGGCCCAGCAACTGGCCCACCAGACGGTCAACGGATGCAACATCAACGTAGGCGACATGTACGCTTCAGGAACCATCAGTGGGACGGAGCGGGAATCGTTCGGCTCGATGCTTGAAATTTCCTGGAAAGGAACCAACCCGTTGAAATTACCCAACGGTGAAAAGCGGAAATTCATCCGGGATAACGATTCCATTATCATGCGCGGCTTTGCGCAGAATAGTAAGGTGCGAATCGGGTTTGGCGAATCACGAACAAAAATTTTACCGGCAAAATAAAAACGACCATGCGCAAAATTGATCCCACACAAATCAACCACCTGGATTTGCATAAACTTATGCTGGGAACGATAGGCCCCCGGCCCATCGCTTTTGCCAGTACGGTGGATAAGGAAGGAAACCCCAACCTCTCCCCTTTCAGCTATTTTAATGCGTTCGGGGTGAATCCCTCCACGCTGATTTTTTCTCCGGCACGGCGTGGACAGGATAATACTACCAAACATACGTACGAGAATATTAAAAAGGTGCCGGAAGTGGTTATCAATGTGGTGACCTACGACATCGTACAGCAGGCCAGCCTTTCCAGTACAGGGTACGAGAAAGGAGTAAATGAATTCATCAAAGCCGGACTGACCGCCGAGCCATCGGAGAAAATCCGTCCCTACCGCGTCAAAGAATCGCCGGTGCAATACGAATGCAAAGTAAGGGAAGTGATAGAAACCGGCGACCAGGGCGGCGCAGGAAACCTGGTCATCTGCGAAATCGTGTATGTCCACGTCCGCGAAGACCTGTTTGATGAGAACGGCCTGGTCGACCAAACCAAAATCGACCTCGTCGGGCGCATGGGAGGCAGCTACTACGTGCGGGCCCACGGCGATGCCCTTTTTCAGGTCGAAAAGCCGCTGGCAAGAAAAGGGATTGGTATCGACCGGCTTCCCGAAAAAATCAAAAACAGTGAGGTGTTAACCGGCAATGATTTGGGGCGGCTGGGAAATATCGAGAAACTCCCCACCGGTGAGGAGGTCAAAAGCCTAAGAAAAGATAAGGAGGTGGTCTCCATCATCAACACCTACGACCACGACAAAGATCTCTTGCGTCATCATCTGCATAAACATGCCAAAAAGCTCCTGGACGAGGGAGAATTCTCAAAAGCCCTGCAAGTACTGATGCTCTGAACCGGTTTGAACAATTATGAAGTGCCCATCGTTAGACAATCCGGATTTACACTGGGATTTTATAATTTTGCGAAAAACCGATTAGTTTAACATGAGGAATTTAACTTTGGGTAAACTCCTGCAAAGCAGGAACTTTGTTCTGCTGCTGGGGATTACATTGGGCTTGGTATTTGGAGAAGAAGTCGCCTTTTTAGAAAATTATACACCCTATATCATAGGTGCGATATTGGCTGTGTCCATATCAAGCCTCCGCTTTCGTGAGCTTCTGCCGCTTAAAAAAAACCTTAAACCTATCGGGGTAACCGTTCTGGTCAACTACTTCATATACGGAGCCATAGTGCTCACATTAGCCAATATTTTCATCAGTAACGAAGCTTTCCGAATGGGTTTTGTGGTGATTGCCGCCACCCCGCCGGCTATAGCAGTTATTCCGTTTTCCATTAATCTCAGGGGAGATGCACAATTTTCCATTGTAGGTATCGTGGGTGGCAACATCGCCGGGATTGTACTGGCGCCGTTGATTATTATGATTTTTTCCGCACAAGGAGCCATCGACCCTATGACGGTGGTTACTTTGATATTGAAAATGCTGGTAGTACCTATGTTTGTATCCCGTTTGCTAAGAGTCAAACCGGTACATGGCTTTATTGAAAAAAACCGCAGTATCCTCATCGATTATGGGTTTCTATTAGTAGCAATGACGGTTATTGGTATCACACGCAGTCTTCTTTTTAATAACACATTAGAGGCCATTATTCCCTTTCTTATAGTAGTGTTTATGATGTTCGGATTGGGTTATTTGTTCCAGGTCTACCTGAATGCCCGCAGGATAGACCCACATTTGATTATCAGCAATAAACTGATCCTGGTCATGAAAAATGCCGGATTTGCATCGGTAATGGCTATAGGGCTTTTTGAAGATCCACATGTGGTCTTACCATCAGCGATACTGAGTGTGATGCTACCCGTCTATTACCTGGTACAATCCAATATCGACCTCTTCAACAACCTGAAGCGCATCCAGAAGAAGCGCCTGGCCATGGAGGCGAAGTAGATTTTTGTTAATTACCCGATGAAATATTCACTACATGAATTTCACGGGATAAATTAATTAATTGAATGGTGCAATTGTAAAAATGTCAAATTACAAAAGCCAAATTCCAAAAAAGCACCAAAAACCAATAACCAAGCGAAGATAAATAATAAACGTGTTGCGGATATTAGAAGTAGAATTTGAATGTTAATTGAAATTTGACGATCGGGCTGCCACTTACCTGTGAAGCTTGGCAAATATTTCAGGTTTTTGCAACGCCATTTTACGAGGCTCATCAAAATCAAATCTGTTGCCATACCATATCCAAAAACCTTATTTTTCGGTATTCAACCTTAGTAGCTTAAGTAGCCCCCTATGAACATTGAACCTTATTGATTTTGCATAATAGCACTATTCCAACTTGAATATAATCCTTAGAATCATTACCTTTGAAGGTAAAACATAAACATGCTAAAGATCAATAAAAAATACCTGACTGACGAAAACAATAGAGCAGTAGCCGTGCAGGTTGACATAAATACATTTGAGAAAATTGAGCAAATCCTCGAAGACTATGCGCTTGCTCAATTCATCGAGAAAAACACCCCTGAGGAGAATCTAACCATTGAAGAAGCCAAAGAGTATTACAACAAGCTAAAGAAATAATGGCTTTTGAGGTCAAAATCAATAAAAAATTTCTGAAAGATTTAGCCGAAATCCCGACTAAGCAAAAGACTAAAATTGAATCCTTTGTTTTTCAGTAAATTACGCAATATAACAGATTAAATGATATTCCGGGTTTGCAAAAGCTAAGTGGCTACAAGAATTTTTATAGAATTCGTTTTGGAGATTACAGGGCAGGATTGAGTTTTCAGAAAAACACTTTGGTTTTCGAAAGACTTCTTCACAGAAAGGATATCTATAAATACTATCCCTAATGAAAAAGTGCTTGTAAATAAAGCTTCTGTTTTCCTATTAAGAAAAAGACTTATCTTATAAAATATGACATCCCTTCCCGTGCAGTCACACCAAAGCTGGAATGTCAACCTTACCCTTCGCGTTAATTCGGCCAATAATTCGCTATCATTCGCGATATCGTTAGACCCCTGTAACAATTTACAATAATGACTATTGAATGACGCCCGCAGGGCAAATGACCTCTTAATGACCATTCAATGATTTCAGACCCGAAACACGGAACAAAAAACAAGAAACCCAAAACTCCTTCCTCTTAAACTCCTTCCTTCTTCAGCCCGACCGTTTGATTTCCAATCCCGCTGCCGAGCAGTTTGAAGCCGTTCTTTACCAGGTTGTGGAATTCGGGCTCTTTCTCGCGTTTGGTCTCCAGATGATTGACCAGTTCGTCGTGAAGGGCGTCATCCAGGTTCTTCAGCCTGACCAGTTCAAGGATTTCCATCGGCAACAGCCACTCGTGCGGATATTCCTCCTTCACCTTATTCCAGATCGCCCGCAGGTTATCATAACCATAATCATTATCGCGGATATCCCTGACTTGCTGGTAAAGGTTGTGAAGCCGATTTGAAATCTCGTTGTGTTCAATCTTGTGGGTTTTCTCTTCCGGCGAATGGAAGGTAAGCTCGAAGGCATCCGCATCAGCCGGACCGGAAAATCCGGAAATGATTGTTTCACCCACCGCCATCGGATATTTTCCGTCTTTCGGGGTATGGAGGTGCTCTCCCTTGTAATTAACGGTAGCCTCACTGAAAATGATCAGCAGATTCTTTCCTTCCCGGCTGACGATCTCTTCCACTTTTCCTCCCACGGTAACTCCCGTATGGAATTCAAGCTGCGTCTTTTTACCCTTTTCAACACCTGCTTCTTTGAGTTCTTTGGTGTTCATGTGTTCCAGGGGCCCGGTGGCGCCCTTCAGCCTTCCGACAGGAGCACCGAAACCGTCAGGATAATCGGTCTTGCTATGACCGGGCAGCTCTTTGTGGTCGTAATTCAGGTTGGTCGCTCCATGCGTTTTCAGGTAAGCTGGTTTTCCGTCGTGTTTCAACACCTCGGTATACGTTCCGGAAACCTGCAGTCCTGAATTCCAAACCAGCGTTCCCGTGTTTTCGGAGCGAATCGCCTGGTTCACGGCATTCATTCCGCCGGTTCGTAGCGCCATCGTATTCGCAAACTCATCCAGCACCGCGTTCAGATGCTCAAACGACGGAGTCACAAACAAGTGCGGCTGCTGTGAGGTGATATCAAAACTGTAATTCACCGCATCAATCGTGTATGGAATCTTCTTCACATGGTCCTGCAGGCAGTTGTAGCTTTCACCGATTGACGAAAGCAATCCGGCCCCGTAAATCTTCGGATTTTTCAAATCACCAAACAGCCCGAACTCCACCGTCCACCAGTGAAGGTTACGGATGCGCTGCATTTCCGAGGGCTCACCCAGGTTGTTTTCTATGTCTTCCAGCTCTTTTTCCGCCTTTTCGATTTCTTCCTTCGGTGTATACGGGTCTGCTTTCAGAATGGAAAGGTGGCGGATAGCTTCATACTGTTCGTAATCCATGGCCGAGGAAAAAGCCTTAGCTCCCAGCTTGCCAAACCTTCTCAGGTATTCGGCATACTCGTCATCAGCGATAATGGGCGCATGCCCGGCGGCTTCGTGGATAATATCGGGCGCCGGCGTGTATTCAATCTGATCAATCGGACGGATATCCGCCGCAATCACCAGCACGTTGTAGGCCTGAAACTCCATGAAAGCATTCGGGGGAATAAAACCATCCACCGCTACCGCGGCCCAGCCAATATCCTTCAAAATCCGGTTCATACCATACATGTGGGGAATCGAATCAATACTAATTCCCGTGCGTCGCAATCCATCCATATACGCCGGATGCGCTACGTGCTGAAGATAATCCAGGTTCTGCCGCATCACAAAACGCCACACGGCATGGTCCTGCGCTGTGTATTCGTTGTAGGGTTGATCTATGACCAAATCCATTAAATGGCGGGGTAACTTTTCCAGAACTTCGTTTAGTTCCATAAGCTATATTTTTTTGATTAGAGTTATTTTCCAGTCAATTATTTTTATTGAATCCAAATTTAATTAAAATATATTAAACTATCTACATAATAACAGGTTTAAATCTAATGACAACATAAGAATAAATTCAACTACTATGGATGGTTCATATCTTTTATCTTCCGCAGAAATTCAAAAATTAGGTGCCTCGCCGAAAGAGTCAGAAGTCATACATCAAACACTGAAAGATTACGAGAAAAACCCGGAACAGTGCTGGAAAGAATTGTCTAAAAAAGCACTCAAACCAGACATGCCCGCCGGATTGCATCAGAAACTCTTCCAGCTTGTTTTTGATCAGGATGAAAAATTCATTGATGCCCCGCCTGCATGGTTTCCTGCAGGATCAACTACTGAGGACTCCAACCTGGCCAGGTTTATGGAAAAGAAAAATTTTGATTCTTATCAAAACTTACATCATTACTCTGTTACCCAGAGAGCGGAATTTTGGAAAGATGTTGTGGAAGAACTGAAAATTCCTTTCGACACGCAACCCCGGCAAACGGTCGATGTTTCCGGGGGGCCGGCATCGCCTCAATGGCTCCCCGGCGCCAAGCTAAATATTGCCAAAGCATGCTTTGGAGGGGATAGCGATAAAACAGCAATTGTTTATGGCAAGGAAGACGGGAGTTTACACAGTATGGCTTACGGCGGATTGGATATCCTTTCTTCCCGAATAGCCAATAGCCTTAATAAAATCGGATTCAAAAAGGGAGACCATGCTGCTATTGTTATGCCCATGACTGCTGAGGCAGTGGCTATATATCTTGGCATCGTCAAAGCAGGCGGAGCCGTGGTTTCGATAGCTGACAGCCTTGCGCCCGCTGAAGTGGAAAAGCGGCTGAAGATTGCCGCTACCAGCCTGGTTTTTACACAGGACAAAATCACGCGTGGGGGGAAAGAAATCCCCCTTTACAGTAAGCTGCTTGAGGCTGAGCTGCCCCGGACAGTAGTACTTCCTGAGGGCAACGATATGACCCACCAGCTTAGGGAAGAAGATTTCTCCTGGAAAGAATTCCTGTCAGAAAAGGATAACTTTGAACCGATATCCTGTCACCCGGATGATTATTGCAACATTCTTTTCTCCTCAGGTACTACGGGTGATCCCAAAGCCATACCGTGGACGCATACCACCCCTATTAAAGCAGCCTCTGACGGCTACTTCCACCAGGATATTCAACAAGGTGATGTGGTAGCCTGGCCCACCAATATCGGCTGGATGATGGGGCCCTGGCTGATTTTTGCCACCCTGATGAACCGGGGCACCATCGCGCTGTTTTACGGTGCACCCACAGGACGACCTTTCGGGACGTTTGTTCAGGACGCCGGGGTGAACATGCTGGGCGTAGTACCCAGTATGGTCAAGCGCTGGATGGAAACCGGTTGTATGCAGGGACTTGACTGGAGCAGCATCAAGCTTTTCAGCTCTACGGGGGAAAGTTCTAATCCAAAGGATTACCTGTGGCTTATGGCCCGTGCGGGATACCGGCCGGTTATCGAATACTGCGGCGGAACGGAAATCGGGGGCGGATACCTCACCAATACGGTTTTTCAGCCGGCTTCGCCCGCCACCTTCACTACACCAACCCTCGGGCTTGACCTGCTAATCCTTAATGAAAATTCACAACCTTCTGATAAAGGGGAAGTATTTTTAGTTCCCCCCTCGATCGGGCTTTCCAATTCGCTCCTTAACAAGGACCATTACAAAACCTACTATGCCGAAGTTCCCAAAGCAAACGAAAATTGGGAAGGAGCCTTAGGAAGCTTATTGGGAGAAGAGACAGCAAACCTGAAAAGTCCCCCTATACTTCGTCGTCATGGCGACGAGATAAGAAAACTTGAGAATGGCACCTTCCGCGCACAAGGCCGTGCCGACGATACCATGAACCTGGGAGGCATCAAAACCAGCTCGGTGGAAATCGAAAGGCTGCTGGATATGGTGGAGGGCGTCAAAGAAACTGCTGCCATTGCCGTAGACCCTCCTTCAGGCGGGCCCAAAGAGCTTGTGGTTTACTGCGTCCTTAAAGACGGACAAAACCTGAATGCAAGTCAACTCCAAAAAAGTTTCCGGAACATCATCAAAAAACAGCTTAACCCGCTTTTCAAAATTTCGGACGTGGTGCTAAGAGACTCCCTCCCGCGTACAGCTTCCAATAAAGTCATGCGAAGGGTTTTGAGGGAAAAGTATCAACATTCACCTTGATCATGTAACCCAAGTGGGAACTATAAAGCCACAACAACTTTAAAACTCATTCAGGAATTTTCTTGCTGATTGTAATTCGATTTGGCCTTGCTGATGCTGTTCAACTTCCTCAAGAGAGTCTTTTAAATCATCTACAAATTCCTTTTGCTCATTAGTAAGCGTCTTAGTATCTTTCACAAACCCAAGATTCTTTAATAGCTCCAGGAAAAATTTCAATTTATTATCCGGTATATCTACCACTATTTTTTGCATACCTGTGTTTGTATTATCCACTCCTTATTTTAGGATTTACCTTATTACAAGGATAACAATAAACTTTCTGAAAAACAATTCCCGACTATAACACAACCGGTCTTCAATCATCACGAAGTCAGCAATTTTTCTTATTCTCTGTCGATTTTAAAACTTTTTCACTCGGGTTTTATTCCAATGTTTGCTATTTGCCAATAGCTCGTCCTTAACTCATCCCTTAAAGCTGGAAGGTCAACCACTCCGGCTTACGCGTCTTAGCCGAATTTGCCGATAGTTTACAAATGCGTTGGTTTTCCCGATAGATTAAGCCATCACTAAAGCATGAATTCGTCTTAGTCGCTTCGACATACAACCAATTACTATGAATGACTATTAGTGACCACTGAATGACTTTTCAACCCGAGACTCGAAATTCGAAACCCGCAACAAAGAGACCTTCCATCTTCCACTCCCCGCAATGCTATCCCAAAAAGCTGGAAGGTCAACAGAACCTGCCCTAGGCGCTCTTCGCATCAATTCGACCAAAATACGCATTAATTCGAGTTACGAAATCTGAAATAGATTCAAACATCCTGCCCATTTCCTTGTCTGTTTAATAGTCTTTTGATACTCATATTTCATTAGCAATACTTATTTTAGCGAAAAATTTAACGTACGATGAAGAAATTTTATATGATAACGCTGGCGGCAATGCTTTTTACTATTTTCTCAATGCCTGCCGGTGCACAAACTGAAAAGGATTACAGGGAAAAGCCCTTATGGGTCAACATGATGCAAAACCCGGACGCTAACTTCTATGAAACGGTAGAAGCCTTCGAGCTTTACTGGGAAGGAAGAGAAATAACAAAAGGAGCCGGCTGGAAGCCCTTTAAAAGGTGGGAGCATTTCTGGCGGCAGCGCATCGACGAGGAAGGGAATCTTCCCGAGCCCGATAAAAACTGGAATGCCTATCAAAACTACAGAAATACACACTCACGCTCGGTAGATGGTGAGTGGACCAATCTGGGACCGATCGAAAGACCGGACAATATCGGCACAGGCCAGCCCAACGGCAACGGAAGAATCAATGCTGTAGCTTTCCATCCCGATGATGAAGAGACGTTTTACATTGGCGCACCGGCAGGTGGTTTCTGGACAACTACCGACGGGGGTGAAAATTGGACATCCAATACCGACGACTTACCCTCGCTGGGTGTCTCGGCTATTGCTATCAATCCCGATAACCCGGACATTATGTACATCGGTACCGGCGACCGCGATGCGGGCGATGCCCTGGGCATGGGCGTCATGAAAAGCTCTGACGGCGGCGAAACATGGGAGCTCTTCAACAATAGTATGGGTGAGGTTACTGTAGGACGACTAGTTATTTCAGAAGAAAATCCTGAAACACTCCTGGCTGCCACATCCTATGGCATTTATAAAACAACTGACGATGGCGTCAACTGGACAGAGAAAGAAGGTGGTAATTTCAAAGACATCGTCTTCCATCCGACCAATGAAGATATTATCTATGCCACCAAAAACGGTGATTTCTATCGCAGTGATGACATGGGAGAATCATGGACTGAAATCTTTGACGGGCTTCCGGGCGGAAACCGCGGAACCATTGCTGTGACTCCGGCTGCTCCTGATTATGTATACTTTGTTTTAACCAATCAGCGTAGTTTTAAAGGACTCTATTTCTCCGATGATGCAGGCCTTTCTTTTTCAGAGCAATCCACGTCACCAAATATTATGACGTGGGATTGTAATGGTAACGGAACCGGCGGACAAGCCTGGTATAACCTCGATATTGCTGCCGATCCCAACGATCCGGATGTCATCTACGTAGGGGGAGTTAATATTTTTAAATCAACAGATAAAGGGAAAAGCTGGAACATAAACGCCCACTGGACGGGAGATTGTGGCACACCAGCCGTGCATGCCGACCACCACACACTCGAATACCATCCATTGAATGACCGCCTGTATTCAGGCAATGACGGTGGCATTTACTGGACCGACGACGGAGGAACAGATTGGACGGAAATCACCAGTGGACTGGCTATTTCACAAGTATATCGTATCGGTCAGAGCGCTACGGTTCAGGATTACGTGATAAATGGCTACCAGGACAACGGAACAGCCGTTTTCGAATCTTCAGGCTGGACCACGGTCATGGGGGGTGACGGAATGGACTGCCTCATCGATTACAGCGACGCAACATACAGCTACGGGGAATACTATTACGGTTCGATTAACAGGATGAGCAATAACTACTACGAAGGAAGTATCGTGGGCGGCATCAGTGAAGAAGGAGCCTGGGTGACACCCTATATCCTGCATGAGACCGACCCGAGCACCATGTTTGTGGGTATGACCAACGTGTGGCGCACCAACAACGTGAAGGAAGATTTTACATCAGGAATCGAATGGCAGCAGATTTCCAATAATATCGGCTCATCAAAAATCGGCGCACTGGAAAACAGCCCGGCTAACCCTGATGTACTGTATGTAGCCAAATCAAGCCAACTGTACCGAAGTGATGATGCCAATGGTGAATCGACTTCTTTCGCCGACCTGAGCAGCAATATTCCGGGAAGTGGAACAGTAACTCACATCGAGTCACATCCTGTAAATGAAAATATCGTATACATCACGCGCGGTGATGGCGTATACAAATCAGAGGATAAAGGAAGTAACTGGGAAGATATCACCGGAACACTTCCCGAGGTAAGCATGAACACCATTGAGTTTTATGAAAACAGCCAGGAAGCGCTCTATGTAGGTTCTGATATTGGCATATACTACCGTGATGCTTCTATGGATGACTGGATTGAATTTAGTGAAGGATTCCCTGCCACAGCCACTGTAACGGATATTGAATTTTATTATGATTCTGACTCCGTATCCAACGACTTGATAAGGGCTTCCACATACGGAAGGGGCCTTTGGGAGTCCGGCCTGTATTATTCGGACCCTGTGGCAGATTTTGAAGCTACGGAATCAGAAATTCCTATAGACTGCAGTGTGGATTACTCAGACAAATCCCTTGGAATCCCCCATGAATGGGAGTGGGAGTTTGAAGGAGGAACACCTTCTACTTCCACGGAAAGAAATCCCGCTGGCATTACTTACCATGAGGAAGGTACTTACGCAGTTACTCTTACTGTTTCTAATCCCGACGGGGAAGACACCAAAACAGTCACTGAATACATCACAGTAAGCGGATCACTTCTTCCCGAACCTGAATTCAATGCATCTCAAACTTCTTTCTGTGCCGGAGATGAAGCTGTGGCGGAATTTTCGGACGAGTCCACAAATTGTCCGGCAGAATGGGAATGGATTTTTGAACCGAATACCGTGGAATTCATAGAAGGGACCAATTCATCATCACCTAATCCGGTGGTTCACTTTCAGGAAAGCGGAAACTACGATGTAACACTGGTTGTTACCAACACATCGGGAAATAATTCAGAAACCAAAGAAGATTACATTAATGTGGGTGGCAAGATGTTGCCCTTTAGCGATGATTTTGAGCAGGGAATGGCCCCCGAAGGCTGGCAGGTAATGAATGATGATAACCAGGAAACCTGGGAGGAATACAACCTTGACGGTAACACCGCCATGCGGATGAATCACTACAACTACGGCCCTCCGGGTGATCGTGACCAGCTGATTTCTCCGGCTTTGGACTTGTCGGGTCTGGATAATGCTTATATCACTTTCGACCATGCATATGCTCAGCGACATACCGCAATAACTGACTCATTAATTGTTTATGTTTCCGGGGATTGCGGAGCAACATGGAACAGAGTATTTGAAGCTGGTGAAGACGGAACAGGCAATCACGTTACGCATCCGCAAACCGACGAAAGTTTCGTTCCTGAAAGTTCGGAAGATTGGTGCGGAGAAGGTTTTGGTGCCGACTGCAATGAAATAGATATTTCTCAGTTTACCGGACAAAACAACATCAAGGTCATGTTTGAAACCTACAATTACTACAACAACAACTTCTACCTTGATAATGTGAAGGTAACCAACTCGATCATGACGGGTATAGAGGCAAACGACACCAAGGATGATTTCTCACTGGCTGTTTATCCGAACCCGACAAAGGGTATGATCAACGTTGTAGGCTCTGGTTTTGATGATGATATTCAAATCTTCATCTCCTCGATGGATGGTAAAATAATTTATTCCGAAAATATTGATAACCGGGATAGCAGAATTGATAATAATTTTGATTTAAGTGAGTATCCAAGAGGTATGTACAATGTTCAGATTATTGGCAATTCCTTCCAGAAAAACAAAAGAGTGATGTTAAGGTAATCAAAACATGAGCCCGGATTAGAAAGGATTGCAATTAAAAGTTGCAATCCTTTTTATTTTGTATTCTTTTCTTTTTCAAGCTTCTCCAGCCTGGTAATTTCCTGGGTAAGCTTGGCCCATTCACGCATACCCTGTATCAGCTCCGGATCAAAATCAGGTTTCTCAGCATCCTCTCCGGCTTTTAACTTCTTGCTGTATTCAAGATACTGATTCGCCATTTTCTGGTAAACGGTCACTTCCTTATCGCTGTATTGGGCCATCTTTCGCTTAAGTGTAAAAAGCTTAGTTTCGGGGCGCTTTCGGTCTTCATAGTCCTCTACGAGATCATACAGCTCCTTAAGCTTTTTATCCTCTTCCGATCCTTCTTTAGCGCCGTCCAGGCTCTCTATTTCTCTTACTGCTTTTTGATATTCTTCTTCGGTTTCTATTCTTTTTTCTGCCATAGTTGATTTATTAACTCATTCCCATTTTAATTGCGTGATATAATTCCGCAAATTTTTATAAAAATTTACCGGAATCCAAATAGTATGTACAATCCAAAACAAAAGATAATACGATATTCCTGCAAGAGGTCAATCACCACTATTCTGCTCTTATAAAATTCGAGTTACTGGGTGGCGTTTTCCTGGCTATGCGCTCTGCGGGCTTCTCTTAAGAAGTAAGCAGCCATATTACCAGATATCGGATTATCCCAGTCCATAGCTTCAGGGTGAAACTGCACACCCAGTAAAAAGGATTTATCATAAGGCTTTTCATACTCAATAGCCTCCGTCAAATTATCGGCTGTTTTAGCAACATGTCTAAGCCCTTCCCCCTGCCTGTCGAGACCCTGATGATGGTTGCTGAGTACATCAATACTATTGGTACCCGTTATGGCATAGAGAATTGAAGCCTGGTTTATCGTAATATCATGAAAGACTGGCTTGAAGGGCTTTTCGCGATGAGCTACCGCATCGCCATACTTTGACGTGGGGATGTCAGGAATAAGACTGCCCCCAGAGGCAACATTAATCATCTGCATTCCACGACATATACCCAGCACGGGCATCTCCATTTCAAAAGCTTTTTGAGCAGCAAAATACTCAATAGAGTCTCTGCGAAGGTTAATGGCATTACATTTCACCGTGTCGCGGGGTTGATTGTACCATTTAGGATGAATATCCTCCCCACCTGTTAGTAGTAGGCCGGAACAATCTTCCAGCGCTGACAGTGCACTATCTATGCCCAGCTGGTTCAGATTGATGAAGTGAAAGTCGGCGTCCGCCTGCTTTAGCCATTTTTGGTATTTGCCACTTTCAGTTGTTTTAGAAACCGCGATTATGGGAGCTGATGATTCTGTGCCGGATTCGTTTTTGCATCCGTTGGTCAGGAACAAAAGCACCAGGCTGAGGAGAATCCAAAGAAAATAATCTTTTATCATGTGTGCGTCTGTTTTAATGCTACTTCAAAGTGATAAAGATAAGCGTTCTACCTAATTATTCAAAACGTATATATCGTATTGCTTTTATGGCGAACTCATTCCAATCAAAGCAGACGACGTATTAAGCCTGTAAATAGCAGATAATCAATAATCGTATTTTGCTATAGGGTGTCCTGAAACTAATTATGTCATTTTTTATCCTATAAACAAAAGCAACCAGATCTTTTCCGCCTTAAATACTTTTGT
>CAYFQK010000045.1:0-17305 GCA_964345255.1 uncultured Bacteroidales bacterium
GAAAGAAGAATTTGATAGCCCTGAGGTGGAAAAGCAAGGGTTGGATGGTGCAATTATTGCCACCGGGGCCAAACCGATGATTCCGCCAATAAAAGGGTTGGATAAATATTTCTGGGCGGATTTCCTGTTGGATGAGAATCTTCCTGAAAAGCAAAAGATACTCATTATTGGCGGCGGGCTGATTGGAGTTGAGATAGCAAGCAAACTTCTTGACAGAAATAATGAAGTGATACTTGTTGAAATGCTCAACGAGCTGGCCCGAGGTATGGAAATGATAGAAAGAAAACTGACATTGAGGAAGTTAATGAACAATAAGAACATCCGTATCTTTAAAGAATACGCTGTTAGAGAGGTAGACGGTAGAAAAGTAATCCTTTCAGGTGAAGACGAAAAAGTGATTGATGAGGTAGATAACATTGTTGTGGCGGCAGGTATGCAGTCATATAATCCACTGGAGAAGAAGCTCAGTGAAAAAATAAACACATGGGTCGTTGGTGATGCCAAAAAAATAGGTAAAGCGCAGGAAGCCATACTTTCAGGATATAATCTTGGAAAAAAGCTCTAGCAGTCTGACTAAGAATTTATTTTTCTGAGCAAAGTGTTACTAGGAAGGGAGCAAGCTGTTTTTTTTCAGTCTTTATACAGGAACCTTAAGGGGGCTTAAAGGCTATTTATAAAATGATTCAGACTGAACGGGGCAAAATGCATTTTTTACCCCGTTCCTCTTCTGAACTATTTGTCAGATATATCATATGGATATATTTATGTTTTTTTCTTAATTCTAAATAAGAATACTTTGGTGCAAAAAGTTTTACAGATAGTTAAATTGTCAATATTTTTACACATTCAAAAATAAAACAACTTACCATGAGTAATAAAAAATTAGGATTTGAATCGACATTAATCCATGGAGATGGATTTGAAGACTGTTACGGGAGCCCCAATGTTCCTATTTACCAAACATCAACTTTTACATTCAAAAGTGCGGACCACGGCGCGGCATGTTTTTCAGGGGAAGATGACGGATACATATACACCCGCCTGGGGAACCCCACCATCAATTCACTAGAGCACCTGGTTGCCAGCCTGGAGAATGGCTACGGAGCCATAGCGGTAAGCTCGGGAATGGGCGCAGTAAACACTATCTATATGGGCCTTTTGAGCCAGGGAGATCATATGATTAGCTCTGCGGCAGTTTATGGTCCCTCCCGGTCAGTGATGGAGAAGCACTGGTCGCGCTTTGGCGTGGAGTCTACTTACGTGAACACGGCTGATATCGAAAATATCCGGGCAGCCATTAAACCGAACACGAAAGTTCTCTACATTGAAACACCGGCTAATCCGACCATGGATATTACGGATATCCGCAAAGCTACGGCATTGGCGAAAGAACATGGAATGATTACTGTTGTTGACAACACTTTCTGTAGTCCGCATCTTCAAAAACCGCTGGATCTGGGAGCTGATATTGTCTTTCATTCGATGACCAAGTTTCTGAACGGTCATGCCGATGTAGTGGCTGGAATAATCGTTGCCAAAGAAAAAGAGCTTTATGACAAGCTCAGACCTATCATGATCAACCTCGGCGTTAATATGGACCCGCATCAGGCCTATTTGGTGATACGGGGAATTAAGACCCTGGCAGTTAGAGTTGACAGAGCACAGGAAAATGCGATGAAAATTGCAAAGCACCTCGAGGATCACCCCAAAATAAAGTGGGTAAAATATCCAGGCCTGGCTTCGCATCAGCAACATGAACTGGCTAAAAAACAAATGGAAGGGTTTGGCACGATGTTAAGCTTTGAAGTTACAGGAGGATATGATGCAGGAAAGATTATAATGGATAACGTGGAAGTTGCCATGCTGGCCGTTTCTCTTGGAGGGGTAGAAACACTGATTCAACACCCGGCTTCAATGACTCATTCGAAAGTCAGTGCTGAAGCAAAACAGAAAGCCGGCATAACCGACGGGCTTGTCAGATATTCCGTAGGTATTGAAAATGTAGATGATCTGATAGCTGATTTGGATCAGGCGCTTAATAAGCTTTAAGCTGTTAAGTTTAATCAAAAATTAACAATAAGCTGTATCATTTTTGATGGTTGGTTATCAATCTCTTAGATGTTATCTAACCGCATAATCGATCAAAATCATTTGATACAGCTTTTTTTAAAATCCCCTCTTTTATACCTTTGTACAAACTGTTCCCGGATGAAAAAAGGTGTACTCCTCATTGTCTTAATTCATTTATTCCTTTTGCATAAATCACTTTATAGCCAGGAAGTTGGTTTAGTATTATCCGGGGGAGGTTCTAAAGGGGTTGCTCATATTGGAGTGATTAAAGCGCTTGAAGAAAATGACATTCCTGTTGATTATGTCGCAGGAACTTCCATGGGGGCTGTTATTGGCGGGCTTTATGCAGCGGGTTACAGCCCTGAAGAGATGACAGAGCTGGTTAATTCTGACGATTTCAATCAATGGGTAAAATCAGAGATAAGTAAAGAGTATAGATATTATTTTAAGGGCAGTGGGCAGGATGCTTCATGGATTACCCTTGAATACGATTTCAGGGGAGGCGAAAGCAATGAGGAGACCAGGAAAATAACCCTGCCCGCCAACATCCTCTCACCCCACATGATGGATTTTGCCATCTTGGAGACTTTCACGCCGCCCACAACAGTTGCCTCAGGAGATTTTGATAATTTGTTTGTGCCCTTTCGGTGTATGGCTGCTGACGTAGCCAACAACAAACCGGTGACTTTAAAAAAGGGTGACCTGGGAAAATCCATCAGAGCCTCCATGTCTTTTCCTTTTTATTTTAAACCTGTTGAAATTAATGGCACCCTATTGTTTGACGGGGGGATGTATAATAATTTTCCCAAGGATGTGGTTAAAGAAACGTTCAATCCGGATATTATCCTGGGTAGCAAAGTGGCTTCCAATTATGGCCCTCCGAAAGGCGATGACCTGATATCTCAATTGCAAACGATGTTAATGGAAAACACAGATTATTCTATATCTGAGGAAGAAGGGGTTTTAATTGACCCAAATATACCTCCTACAAGTATTACGGACTTTAGCAAAACAAATAGTTACATAGATAGCGGCTACATGGCTACTATAAAACTGATTGATAGCATAAAAAGCAGAATAAAGCGCCGGGTAGCCTCCGAGTATGTTCATAAGCAACGAAAAGAGTTTAAATCAAAATTTATACCCATTCGGATAGGGGAGATCATACCGAAAAATTGCACGAGAAAAGAGAAGGCCTTTATAAAAAATTCTTTTTTGCAAAACCTTGAGTCAGGGGCGGATCTGGAACGTTTTAAAAAGGAGTTTTTTAAACTCCTTGCTGATGAGCGCATCTCTTATATATACCCCACAGCTTCCTATAATTCGGAAACAGGATATTATGACATCACTCTCGAAATTGAAAAAGAAGAAAATCTGGATGTATCCATAGGTGGGAATTTCTCCTCCGATCCCGTCAATGAAGCCTTCTTACGTTTAAAATATAAACAACTGGGACAACCGTCCTACTCCACATCACTGCAGAGTTACATAGGTCGTTTTTATAGCGCTGCACAAATAGAGGCGCGCCTGGATAACTCGAAAAATATTCCTTTCTATCTCAAGGCTGCTGTGTCTTACAATGAGTGGGATTATTTTGAAACTTCAACCTATTTTTTTGAGGATAAAGAACCTTCATACCTTATTCAGGATGATCAGTTTTTATCGGTGGATATGGGCGTACCTGCAGGACTGAGTGGCGTAGTCGAGTTTGGAGTGGCCGCAGGAGAAGTAAGTAATGAGTATTACCAGGAGAATAGTTTTACACGAACCGATACTGCCGACGAGACAGATTTCGATTACCTGTCCCATTATTTGATGTACCAGTCAAGTTCATTGAATCGCAAATATTTTCCTTCAGAGGGCCATGAGTTTATAGGTAAAGTGCAATTAATAAACGGAGAAGAACATTATATTTCAGGCTCCACGGCTCCCACGGACTTTGAAAAATTTACCAATCATCGCTGGTGGGCTATCAAAACGAAATATACGAAATACTTCCCTGAAATTTATGTTAGTACGTGGGGTTTTCATGCCGAAGCGGTATATTCTAATCAACCTGATTTTAGTAATTATACCTCCAGCGCCTTGCATGCCCCTGCATTTGAACCGGTGCCTCATTCCAAAACCCGCTTTATACCTAAATACAGGGCTTATACCTATGGGGCCCTGGGTTTGATAAATATAACTTCGTTAGGTAGCAGCTTTGAATTGCGCCTTGAAGGATATGCTTTTACACCCTATAAAGCCCTTAAAAGGGAGGAGTTGGAAACTACCGGTCAGGCCAAATCCTTCTCCCGGATAAATTTTATGGGAACAGGGGCTGTGGTCTTTCATTCTCCTCTCGGGCCTATCTCATTGACGATGAACTATTATTCGGGAGCCGAAGAAAACCTGTTTTTTAATCTTAATTTCGGTTATATTATCTTTAACAAAAGGCCATTGGGCTGGTAGATAATTGACATTGTAAACTGAACGGCCTTTTCATAACTATAGCAGGATAGTGTTAAAAAAACGCTACCTTTAAACAATCGGGGGATTTATGAATTTATTTATGTCAAATGCAAGCAGATAAATCATTTTCAAAGCAGTTAAATATTTTATATTTTTGCAAGATTCAGAAAGTGTAAGAATCAGATTTTAAATGTAATACTAATCATCGGATAGTTCATGGAAGAAAACAAGGAACTTCACAATCAAAACCCTGATCAGAATCAAGAAAATGATCAGGAAGAGAATACTCAGAATACAGATGTTTCTCGTTCGGAAGAACAGAAAGAAAGTTCAGAAGTAACTCAGCAAGAGGAAAACAAAGAAGATAGCTCCACAGATTCCAAACCGCAGGAAAGTGTTGTTTCGAATATGGATGAGGATACCAAACAATCCGCGGAATCAAGCTCCGGCGAAACCGGGAATAAATCAGAAACACAGCAGGGAGATGAGCCCCCCGAAAAAGAAGAAAGCGGTGACAACGAATCCACCTCGGAAGTAGCAACGGACGAGAAAACTGAAGACAAGGAGGAAAAGGAAACCGCAGAGGAACCTCCAAAAGACGAGGAGACACCTGAAGCGGAAGCGCCCAAAGAGGAAGCCCCCATGGAGAAAGCGCCTGCTACCGAAGTTTCTGAGGAGGAAGCATCTAAAGAAGAAATGCCTGCAAAAGAGGTTCAGACTAATGATACCACCCCGGGCGATAAGCAGGAAGATTCCGAATCAGTTGAGGCCAAAAAGAAGAGTGGGGAAGACCACGACCTTATAGAACATAAGGAAGATGAAAATATATACGGAGATGACGAGTCTCATAAGGATATACAGGATGAAGAGGAGGAGGATGAGGAACTGGATGAGCAGACATTCCATAAGCTAAGCAGGGAAGAATTGCTCTCGCAGCTCGAAGAAGCGGTGCAGGCTGACAATATAAATAAGGTTAAAAATAAAGTAGCTCTTATCAAAGTAGCCTTCATCCAGAAAACAAAAGATAAAAAGCAGGAAGATTACGAGAAATTCGTTGAAAAAGGGGCCGAAGATGAAGAGTTTGTCGAGCAGCAGGATGAGCTTGAAAAACGCTTCAATGAAGTATTTGACGTTTACAAGCAGAAAAAAGCTGAATATAACAAAAGACAGGAAGAGCAAAAGCAGGAAAACCTGAAAAAAAAGAAGGCTATTCTTGAGAGGCTCCGGCAACTTATCAATTCAGAGGAAACTTTGAAAAAGACCTACGATGAATTTAAGGAGCTGCAGGGTGAATGGAAGAAAATAGGAATGGTTCCGAGAGGAGAGGTTAATGAGCTCTGGAAAAATTACCACTTTCTTGTTGAGAAGTTCTTCGATAAAGTAAAGATTAATAAAGAATTAAGGGATTTAGGGCTTAAAAAGAATCTGCAGAAAAAAGTAGAGCTGTGCGAGAAGGCCGAAGAGCTGTTGCTCGAAGATGATATAAATAAGGCGTTTAAACTTTTGCAGAAGTATCATGAAAAATGGAAAGAGATAGGTCCTGTACCCCGCGAATATAACGAGTCAATATGGCAGCGGTTTAAGTCGGCTACCGACAAAATAAACGACCGCAGGAGAGAATTCTACCGCGAGCGCTCCGAGAAGCGCGAAGAAAACTACAAAGCCAAGCTGGCCCTGTGTGAGAAAGCAGAGGCACTTGCTGCCAAAGAGAATAAGACGGTAAAAGAATGGCTCAACAGTACCGATAAGATGAATGAGCTCTTTAAGATGTGGCGCTCTATCGGGCGCGCCCCTTCAAGGAAAAATGAGGAGGTTTGGAATCGATTCAAAAGTTCGCTCGATTTATTTTTCGGTGCCAAAAAAGAGTTTTTTAAGCAACTGAAGCACAAACAAAAAGAGAATTACAACAAAAAGCTTGATATCATCAAACAAGCAGAAGCGCTTCAGGATAGTACCGATTGGAAAAATACTAAAGAAGAGCTGATTAAACTTCAGAAGCAATGGAAAGATATCGGGCCTGTTCCAAAAAAGCATGCCGATAAAATCTGGAAACGCTTCAGGGCTGCCTGCGATCATTTCTTTAACCGCAGAGATGAATACTTCAAGAATCTTCATAAAAATGAAGAAGAAAACCTTAAGAAAAAGGAAGAACTCATTGAGCGGGTTAAGAATTTTAAGCCTTCGGAGGATAAGGATAAAGACATCAAAACACTGAAAGATTTCCAGCGCGAATGGATGGAGATAGGATTTGTTCCAATCAAAGAAAAGAATAGGGTACAAAACGAATTTAAAGAAGCCATTGATAAGCACTTTGACAAGCTGAAGGTGAGCAGCACAGAGAAAAACGCATTGAATTATAAACAGAAGCTTGAAAACATAAAGGATGAACCCAATGCAGAGAGAAAGATAGACAAGGAGAAGGGAATCGTTCTTAACAAAATAAAAAAGCTTCAGGAAGATATTCAATTGTGGGAGAATAACATTGGTTTTCTGGCTGAGACCAAAAAATCCAATCAGCTGCGCGAGGAGTTTGAGCGAAAGATAGAGAAAGCCAAGCAAGAGCTTTCACTTCAGGAAGCTAAATTGCGCTATCTTGATGAGGCTGATAATAATTTATAACTAAACCGGCATAAGGAAATCTTACACAAATCATAAAAAGAACCACTCCGGGACGGGGTGGTTCTTTTTTTACCTTTACCCGGGCTGTTTTAACCAACAGGTCAAAGCACAGCCATTGGCGGCAAGCAGTGACAAGAATTAGGTTTTTGAAGGGGGTAAATAAAAGAAGTAAAATAAGTTACTAATCAATTCACATATTCAATTGTTTATTTTTTTAATTTTGGTATCATGGCAGGCAATACAATGGGAGAATTATTCAGGTTAACGACTTTTGGAGAATCGCACGGTTCGGCTATCGGCGGAATAGTGGATGGATGCCCTCCCGGTATTGAGATCGAAAGGCAAAGAATTCAATACGAACTCAACCGTCGCAAACCAGGGCAATCACATTTAACCACACCCAGAAAAGAAGATGATGAGGTGGAGTTGTTATCCGGTGTTTTTGAAGGAAAAACCACCGGGACACCCATCGCTTTTTCGATCCCCAACCGCAACCAAAAATCGAAAGATTATTCCCATATCAAAGACACATACCGGCCTTCTCATGCCGATTATACTTACGAGAAAAAGTATGGCCGGCGCGATTTCAGGGGAGGTGGCCGATCCTCAGCGCGCGAAACGATAGCCAGGGTCGTCGGCGGCACCATCGGCCGCTTTATCCTGGAAAGGTATTCAACATCTATAAAAGCGTTTGTTTCGGCTATAGGGGATGTTAAGCTGGATAAATCATACAAAGAACTCAACCTTGAAAATACCGAATCGAATCTTGTAAGATGTCCTGATAGCCACACAGCACAGCAAATGATAGAGCATATAGAAGAAGTCAAAGCAAAAGGCGACTCCCTTGGCGGAACCATCACATGTGTTATTCAAAACCCACCGGTTGGTCTGGGAGAGCCTGTTTTTGATAAACTGCATGCTGACCTTGCCCATGCTGTGATGAGCATCAATGCAGTAAAAGGGTTTGAATACGGGTCGGGTTTTCGGGGAGCCACAATGAGAGGTTCGCAACATAATGATGAGTTTTATCAGGAAAACGGCAGGACCCGAACTCAAACCAACTACTCGGGAGGAATTCAGGGGGGCATAACTAACGGGGAAGATATTTATTTTACGGCGGCTTTTAAACCAATAGCAACCATTATGCAGACGCAGCAGTCGATCACCAGTAAGGGAACTAAAGTTTCAATTGAGGGAAAAGGACGTCATGACGTGACGGTTATACCGAGAGCCGTTCCTATCATTGAGGCGATGGGCGCTTTGGTATTAACCGATCATTTGCTCCGTCAGAAAGCATATAATGACTTTGTATAGTGATTGTAGTATTAGTAAGATCATGATTTATAAAAAAAGGAATAATAACCTACCCAAATAAAAAACTAAACAAAATGAAGAAAATACTCATCACACTGATTATCATTGCGCTCCTGATAGGTGGGACGGCAGTTATCCTTCCCATGATATACAAGGATGACGTTATGAAAATTGTAAAGAAAGAGATCAATAAAACCATCAATGCCGAAGTGAACTTTGAAGATGTACACTTATCTCTTTTTCGATCATTTCCACATTTCAGCCTTGGGATTGATGAATTGTCTGTGACAGGAATAGCGGCTTTTAGTAACGACACCCTTGTCCATATCCCCCGCCTGAATAGCACCCTGGATTTAATGAGTGTCATTCGCAGTGAACCGGTGCAGGTTATTGCAGTCGACATTAACGACCCTTTGATAAATATCAAAGTGCTTAAAGATGGCAGAGCCAATTATGATATCGTCAAAGAAACAACAAGTCAGGCTGAAGATCAAACAACAGCCACTTCTGAAGAAGTGATGGTTCAATTGCAGAAAGTACGTATCGATAATGGACGGTTTATCTACGATGATGCGACCATCCCTTACCGCATGGAACTTTATAACATTAGTCATATTTTACGGGGCGATTTAACGGCAACCACTACACTGCTAAATACATACACGGAAGCCGAGCGCGTTAAGGTGGTTTATGATGACGTGGAGTATGTATCAAAAGCTTACGCAGAGGCCGATGCCGATTTGGAAGTCAATTTTGAAACGATGCGCTTTACTTTTTCGGATAATGAAATAAAAATCAATGAAGTTCCTATAGAGGCTGAAGGATGGTTTCACATGCTGGAGGATGCGTATGATATGGATATTGTTTTTCAAACCAAAAGGAACAGGTTTAAGCCTTTTCTCTCACTTATACCGGCTGTTTATAAAAAAGATTTTGAAAATATAGAAACAACCGGTGAATTTGAGATGACAGGCTTTGTGCGGGGAAAATATAGTGACAACTCGATGCCTGCCTACCATGCGGAGATAAGCGTGAATGATGCGGCCTTTAGCTATCCCAGCCTGCCTGATAAGGTCAGGGAAATAAACATTGATGTCTCTATCGATAACCCCACCGGATTAACGGACGATATAACGGTTGATGCTAAAACATTTAACCTTACGCTGGCTGAGAATCCATTTGAGGCCTCATTCCTTATGCGGACGCCAATTTCCGACCCGTTCCTTAAAAGCCAGATGGATGGAAACATTGACCTTGCCAGTGTTATGAGAGTCTATCCCTTTTCCCCGGGGAGTGATATCAATGGAGAAGTGGATGTTAGCCTGAAGCTGGAAGGGGCTCTTTCAGAAATAGAAAAAGAAAATTACAGCCAGTTCAAAGCGCTGGGGTATGTTGCCCTGAATAATGTCGAGTATCAGGATAGTCAGTATGATGTGAAGATTAAAAGGGGTCAGTTTAATTTCAGCCCGAAATATGTTGATATGACAGGCCTCGATTTGATTATAGGAAATAGTGATCTATATGCTAATGGGAAGCTGACCAATTTTCTCGGATATATGCTTAAGGATCAAATCATCAAAGGCGATCTGAACATTCAGTCTCAAACCATTGACATCAATGGACTTATGCCTTCTGCCGAAGAAAATGCAGAAGCAGGAGATGGCGATACAGAGCTTTCAGTCGTAGAGATACCATCTGATGTGCATTTGAACATGGCAGCAACCATCAATGAGGTGTATTACAATAAAATCAAGCTTAATGACGTGGCAGGAAAAATCGAAGTAAAAAATCGCTCCCTGGCACTTAAAAACCTTAAAATGAACACCATGAATGGTAT
Source organism: uncultured Bacteroidales bacterium (assembly GCA_964345255.1). GTDB lineage: Bacteria > Bacteroidota > Bacteroidia > Bacteroidales > JAIPAH01 > JAIPAH01. Next base: position 10,292 of record CAYFQK010000045.1, read on the forward strand.
GATGGCTATGAGCGGAGCCTACACTACTCCCAAGGATGAAAGGCCGAAAGCTGATTTTCAGTTTGATATGCAACAAGTTTCAGTGAAAGGGGTTGCAGAAAATTTTGTTTTTATTGATAAATTGGCCCCTGTCATGCGCAAAGCACGAGGTGATGTGTCAATGAATTTCGATTACAAAAGCGCTCTGAAAAATGATATGATGCCTGACCTTTCAACGGTAGATGCCAATGGTAAAATGGATGTGTCTGAACTCAGGCTTGATCAGCCTGAATTGCTTTCCAGGCTGGCCAATACCCTTACAATAAAAGAGTTGAATAACGCGGTGATAAAAAATGCAGGAATTTCATTTGAAATAAGGGATGGGAGTCTTTTTGTTAAGCCCTTTGACATGAAGTTAAAAGGGATGGAAGCCACATTAGGCGGCCGTACAAATTTGGACCAGACAATTGATTATCAGTTACAGATGAAAATTCCACGGAATAAATTCGGGAATCAGGCCAATAAAGCGGTGGAGGACCTTTTGGGTGAGGTGAGTAAAATGGGCATAGATTATAAGCTGGGTGAGATGATTCCTTTAACTGCTTATATAACAGGGACGATTAAAAATCCTAAACTGGAAACCAGGTTGGCAAAGAATGCCTCTGATTTTAAGAAAGAGTTAAAAGATCAGGTCAATCAGGAAATAGAGAAAAAGAAGAAGGAAGCAAAAGAGAAGCTAAAAAAGAAAGCTGATGAGATTATTGAAAAAGCCCGTAAAAAAGGGGATCAGCTCATAGCCGAAGCCAGGGAGCAGGCCGAAAAAGTAAGGAAAAAGGGCCGGCAGGCAGCAGCAGAAGTCCGTAAAGAAACTGACAAACGCGTAAAGCAAATAAAAGAAAAGGCTGAAAGTAAAGGAGTGCTGGCTAAAATGGCAGCTAAAGAAGCAGCAAAGAAAGCCGAAAAGGAAGGATATAAAAAAGCTGATCAGTTAGAAAAAGAGGCGAATAGTAAGGCGGATAGCATTATTGCTGAAGCTGAGCAGCAAGCCGCAAAGCTTATTAGAGAGGCTCAAAAGAAGGCGGAAAAACTTGAGGAATAAAAAAAAGAGGGCAACGCCCTCTTTTTTTAAGCACCCTGATTAAACAGGTGTTATTTGATTTCAATCTGTCGGCTCGGCTTAGCCTTAGTTTCTTCTTTCTTGGGAACTTCAACCGTAAGCACGCCTTCTTTATGACTTGCTTTGATTTGATCAGCCTTAACGTTTTCAGGCAACGTAAATGAACGACTGAAGCTGCTGTAGTGAAACTCTTTTCTCATGTAATTCTTGTCTCTCTCCTCATCCTCATCCTGTTTTTCAGAGGAAATGGTTAGAACATTGTTATCAACGCTGACGTCAAAATCTTTCTTGTTGAGTCCGGGTGCAGCCACTTCAATCTTATACTTATCCTTTTCTTCCGATACGTTTACAGCTGGTGTATTTAATTCCTGATTAAAGAAATCTCCAAGAAAATCTCTGTTAAACAGATCATCAAATAAGCTTGGAACGTCATTTCTATTTCTTATTGTCGGTAACATAAGCACCTCCTTTTTTTTTGGTTTGACATTTAATTTATTGATTCCATCTGTCAGGGATCAATCGCTATGCCAACGGGTAAAATCATGAAATTAACGACAGAATGACAGTATAAATTAGGTCGCATCAGACATATTGACACAGTAGCTGGTGTTGTGATGAACGATATTTAATTAGCACATAACCTTAGGAATCTTGTTCTTTTTTTTCAGGGCTCAATGTATAAAATGCCCCTTTTTCAGTAAAGTGAATTTCTACAATGTTAAGAAGGATGAGATTTACAAGGATAGTTTCAGCTTTTCTTTTCGAGATTTTGGCTTCTTTAATAAACCGTGACAGGGTAATTTTTGCATGATCTCTCAGATAACTTAGAAGAAGCTTTTCATTATCGGTAAAACGCAGCCGGGTACCTTTTATTTGCTTCTCCCTTTTCCATACTTTTATCAATACGTTATTAGCCAGCAGATTTTGGTCATTAACACGGATATAAATCAGGTACTTATCATTTTTCTGTGGCGCATAATGTGGTTTTTTGTCGCTTCTGGGGATGATGATTTCCAGGATTTTTTTCTTTTCAATTGACCATTCCACTGTTTCAAAATACACAGCAGGTTTGCAATAGAGCTGAGCTGCGGCTTCCACCATATAGTATTCCTCCTCTGAGCGGATGCCTGCAATTTTTCCGTTATCTTTTACACCTATCAATAGCCTTCCGCCCTCCGTATTGGCAAAAGCCGCCAGCGATCGTGCAATTTTTCTCGCATCGGCCACCTCAAACTTAAAATCTAAGTGTTGGTCTTCTCCTCCCGTAATAAGCCTTTTTATATGTGAATGCACGGCTCTAAAATTTTACTGCAAAATTAATATTCTCTATCTACTAACGTTTGAAGCGCAACTTATGATAGGCTCAATAAATAATATATTTACGGTTACTTAGCGCATGAAACACATTTGGTGTTAAAATATGTTAAACCTGTAATGTCAGCATTTTACAATTATTCTTATTTATTTTAATTTGTGTTTAAAAATAAACAGCCTATGAATATTATTGTCGAAAATTACACCAAAATGTTCGGACCGCAAACGGCGGTGGACAACATTTCGTTCAAGGTAAATACCGGCGAGGTTTTAGGCTTTCTGGGACCCAATGGCGCCGGTAAAACAACAACGATGCAAACCCTGACTTCTTTTTTGGCGCCTACCGGTGGCAATATTAAAATAGGGCCTCATTCCGTGCTGGAGAATCCTGAAGAAATCACAAAACACATAGGCTATCTCCCTGAAAACAATCCTTTATACCAGGAGATGGGGGTTATAGACTATCTGTATTTTGTCGCTGCGATTTATGGTATTCCCAAAGAAAAGCAACAAGAAAGGGTTAGTGAGATGGTGCGGTTAACAGGTCTGGAAAAAGAAAAGCATAAGAAGATCCGGGAGCTTTCAAAGGGTTATCAACAAAGGGCCGGCCTGGCACAGGCGCTTATCCATGATCCGGAAGTGTTGATCCTTGATGAGCCTACCACCGGCCTGGACCCGAACCAGATAGTGGAAATCAGGGAGTTGATAAAAAAAATCGGAAAAGAAAAAACCGTCATCCTCAGTTCGCACATCCTGGCAGAGGTAGAGGCTACCTGCGATCGGATTTTAATTATTAATAACGGCAAAATCGTAGCTGACGGCACTGCGGATGAGCTTCAGAAGGGGGCTCAGGGTAAAGAGTATCTCAAGGTTTCTGTTGAAGGGGGAGATAAAAATGAAGTCTATAAAGCCCTTCAGGAAATTGATTCTGTGGAGATGGTGGATTTTTCCTCAGAGACAGACCACGCCTTTGAAATTCAGTCGAAACCAGACATGTCTTCACGGAAAAATATCTTCGATGTGTGTGTAAAGAACGGGTGGTATCTAACTGAGCTTACACCTGTTGAAACCAAGCTTGAAGACATATTCCGTGAGTTAACGATGAACTAATCATTCATGAACGAAAAACAATAGTTTATGTATAAAATATGGATAATTGCAAAACGCGAGCTGGATACCTTTTTCGATTCGCTGATGGCTTATATTACCATTGTGCTATTTCTGGGATTCAGTGGGTTATTTACATGGCTTTACGGGTCTGATGTTTTTATGGTAGGTCAGGCCAGCCTGGAAACATTTTTTCAAATCGCCTATTGGACCTTGTTTTTCTTTATCCCGGCATTGACTATGCGTCTTATAGCCGAGGAAAAGCGGTCGGGCACCCTGGAGCTGCTTTTAACAAAGCCTGTGAATGACTGGCAGGTAGTAGTCGGGAAATTTCTTTCTACCCTTCTGCTGATTTTCATAGCGCTTATTCTTACCATTCCCTACTACATCACCGTGGCCAATATAGGGAATGTCGATCATGGAGCTGTGATTTCAGGGTACCTCGGACTCCTACTTATGAGCGGGGCTTATATAGGCATTGGGATTTTTGCCAGCAGCATCGCCAGCAATCAAATTGTGGGATTCCTTATAGCTCTTTTCATCGGAATCTTTTTCCACATTGTTTTTGGCTTTCTGGCGTCAAACTTTACCGGAGGGTTTGGTGAAGCATTGCATTACCTGAGTATGCAAACGCATTTTGAATCCATCTCCCGGGGAGTTATCGATACCAAAGACTTAATTTATTTCTTATCAATAATCCTTCTTGGCCTTGCAGCCACAGAAGGCGTGTTATCTAAACGACATCACACAGACTAAAAAATTAACTGGCATTATGAAGAAAAAAAAGAATACGATAGTTTATCAAATTCTGATTTTGCTGGGTATTGTAGTTGTTGTAAATCTTATTTCAACGGAATATTTTGCCCGTCTGGACCTTACGGATGACAATCGCTACACCCTTAGCGATGCCACCCTCAATATTCTGGACGATATCCAGCAGCCGGTCACTGTTTCCGCCTATTTTACCGAAGACCTCCCTCCGCAGTATATGGAGGCAAAACGCAATTTTAAGGACCTGCTTATCGAGTATTCCAATTATTCGGATGGCATGCTGAACTATGAATTTGTGAATCCCAGCGAAGATGAGCAGTCACAGCAGCAAGCCGTCAGGCAGGGAGTGCGGCCGGTAGTTATTAACGTAAGAAAAAAAGATGAAGTTAAGCAACAGAGGGCATTTTTGGGAGCAGTTATCAAAAAAGGCCCGGATAAAGAGGTGATTCCACTTATTACCCAGGCCTCTTCCATGGAATATGCGCTTTCATCGAATATTAAAAAACTCACGAATAAGAATAAACCCAAAATCGGTTTGATTCAGGGGCATGGCGAACCTTCTTTAAATGCTATGCAGCAGGCAAGGCAATCACTTTCGGTACTATACGATGTGGGGCCTGTAACTTTAACAGACACCACAGATTTATCAAAGTACCGCGCACTTGCAATGGTGGCCCCCTCCGACACAATTCCTCCCTCTCATCTCGACCTTCTTGATGATTATCTTGCCAATCAGGGGAATCTGCTTGTAGCCATGAATAACGTGAAGGGAGAATTCCAGAGAGCACAGGGTGTTCTCTTAAACACGGGGCTTTCCGATTGGCTGGCTGAAAAAGGAGTCAAGGTTGGAAACAACTTTGTGGTGGATGACCAAAGCGGGAATGTTGCGGTAACACAACAGGCCTCCGGGTTTAATATACGCCGGCAGATAAAATTCCCCTACATCCCGGCAGTAACTAATTTTGCAGACCATCCCATTAGCAGTGGCCTGGAGAAAGTGATGCTGCGCTTTGCTAGTTCCATTAGTTATGAGGGCGATACAGCGGTAAGGTTTAAGCCCCTGGCCACCTCCTCGGATAAGTCGGCGAAACTATCAGCTCCTTTGCGTTTCAATGTTCAAAAAGAATGGAGCGATTCAGACTTCCCAAATCAGAATATTCCTTTAGCTGCCTCGCTCGAAGGCCCTATCCAGGGTGCGAATCAATCGAGAATGGTGGTGATAACCGATGGAGATTTTGCAGTAAACGGAGAGGGGAGAAACGCTCAGAAGCAAGCAGAAGATAACATTAGCCTGATGGTCAACAGCATCGATTGGCTATCGGATGATACCGGCCTTATCGAGCTGCGAACAAAAGGCATTACATCCCGGCCTATTCAGCAGATGGATGACCAGACAAAAACCCTGCTTCGCTGGGGAAACTTTTTAGTACCTATTATCCTGATTATTATTTACGGAGCAATTAGGACTCAGCAAAACCGCAACAAAAGAGTTAAAAGAATGGAGGAAGGCTATGTTTAAAAAAATGAACCTAAAGACCCTTCTAATCATCCTGGTAGTAGTCCTGGGGCTATACCTTGTACTGGATTACACCGGGGAGGATGAGAGAAATTTTAAAAGTCAGCTCACTTCGTTTGATAAGGATAAAGTGTCCAGGATAGAGTATTACAAGAAAGGGGACTTTAAAAACAGCGTTATCATTAATCGCCAGGATGGGCGATGGTTTGTGGATAAAAACAATAAGCAATACCCGGCTGACAGTAACCGGGTAAAACGAATGCTAAACCTGCTCCACAACCTGAGTGTTGATAGGGTGGAGGCCAACAGCCAGGGTAAATGGACAAAATACAAGGTTACCGATTCTTTATCGACACGGGTTAAGGTTTATTCCAATGGCGAAGCGCTTACTGATATCCATCTTGGGAAGTTTTCATTTTCTCAACCGCCCAATCAGCAAAAAATGCAGCAGCGAAGAAGGCGCTCACAGCAGGACATGACTTCCTTTGTAAGGCTTGCCGGTGAAAAACCGGTATACGCGGTAGAGGGGTTGTTGACGATGTCTTTCCCCGAAGACGTTAATCAGCTTAGAGACCGTACATTAGTAAATGTGTCAAAAGGGAATGTCAACCGTATTGATTTCTCGGGAAAATATAATTATTCACTGTCATCTCAATCAGGTAAATGGATGGTAGACAGTAAACCTGCAGACTCTGCCACAGCCGCAAGCTATATTAATATTCTGGGAACTTTGCGCGGAAATAGTTTTGCAGATGTGCAGAAAAGCAGTCTTGGTCAGCCCGTACAGACTGCCGTTATTGAGCGGGGAAGTAATGGAGCGGTAACAGTAAAAGCTTTTGAAGCTCCACAAGACGAAACGTATGATTACATCATTAATTCCTCGCTGAATAAAGAAGCATGGTTTACCAGTGAGCGAAACCTTTTTGACAGAATTTTTAAAGCCCCTTCGCATTTTACTAAAGATAAATAGCTATAAATCTCTTGGTTAATAAAGCTGAAGGAGGGAATCCGCGGATTCTCTCCTTTTTATTGTTAAATTGTATCTATTTACGTGGTGGGCTTTCAGCCCTTTTATTGACGCTTTATTTCTTTTTACACAGGGTTTCATTTCATTTCACCCCCGCCCGAATGAACGAATTTATTCGTACGGGCGGGCTGTGCTTTTACGTATCAGGGCTTCGCCCTTAAACAAGAGCTATTAAGGGTGTTT
>CAYFQK010000046.1:0-17273 GCA_964345255.1 uncultured Bacteroidales bacterium
CCAACATTTGATTAGCGCTATATTCTACGCCAAGCTCTGAGCCTAAAGTTCCTTCACCACCTTCTGATTTTACATGAAGTTTTACCATGGGTATGCTACTTCCCAGGCCCAGCTTACCATCGTCATTCAAAATCATTTTGCTTGTTCCGTCCGTTCCAAAGAACAGACCACCATCTGTATAGTCGTTCATTACATAGGCACTACCGCTACCGTTTAGTCCAATACGCATACCACTGTTCATTCCGGAAGTATTATCAGAGATGCGCATTTGCGATGGACCGCTTGACGTATGCAGATGTATAGGATAGTTTGGAGAGTCTGTTCCAATGCCTACATTCCCTGAATTAAAGTAGGTATCCGATCCATTCATGCCCCAAATAGAATTTCCGGCTGTTTTAGCATGCAGGGCATAAGGAACGCTTACCAGTTGGGTCTTGCCCAGGTTCACGAAACCATCACCCACATCCAGTTTCACCTGCAGGAAGTGCATATCGCTTCCCCAGTCAATGTCGCCAAAATTTCCGGAGTTTGTCGTTCCGGCGCCAATTTTTAAGGTAAACAACCCATTATCATTGGTAGACACATTATGCGTTTCTTCATAAATCAGGGAGGAACCTCCTGAACCGCTATAAATACCCATAACGGCTGTGATACTTTGATTTTGCATGATGTTTCCGTCACCATCACGTGCTACGGCTTGATAATTAAAAGATTCGGGAGCCTGTGCAAAGGCACTTGCACTAAGCAACATTATAAAAACGGTTGAAAGTAATTTAATTTTCATCATAATTCTAAGTTTTTTAGTTCGCTATTTAGTTTTGATAAATTTATAAGACAATTTGCGGTTCGCACCTTCAGGGAGCATTTGTACAAAGTAAATGCCCGGCGGATAGTCACTACAATCAATGGTTAATTGCTTTTTACCATGTGTAGATACTTGCTCTGAGCTTCCAGGTATCAACTGTCCCAAAAGGTCAGCCACATGAATGTTCCATGTGGTTTCACTGGATGAACTGAAAGATATAGTCAATTCATCGGAAACCGGATTAGGATACAGATTAAAATTCTGTACCAAATCTTGCTCCGGAATGGCATTCGGGAATTGAATATACTGGTGAAAACCCTGCGAGAGATGAATATCTCCCGACGATTGAGTACTCACCACAAGCTCCCCAACAGTGTGGTCTACCTGCAAACTCACCGAATTATAACTTCCTCCAGCGGAAGCAATTACATCCCTTTCACTTTGCACCTGTGCCTTAAGCATAAAGGGTGATAACATTATTAAAAACAGTAGTTTGTAATTCATTGAATTAATTTTAAGGATTTATTTAAAAATAATCTTGATACGCATAAAAATATGACTCCCAACTATTTATGAAATGATTTTTTCTTATTCCATACATAAATGATGGGTCTGAGATGGTTCCTTTCGGATAATGTGTATTCACTTGTATTTGTACCCGAAACAAAGCCTTGGCTCCATTGTTTAAAATAATTCTAAATTATTTGCCTTCTTTTTATAAAAATAGTTTGTTCTCCCTCTATACCTATTATTCCCGGATACTTCTTTTCATATTTAATTAGTTAAGTATGATGTATAAATTTTTCTCAATCACCTTCAGTCAAAAAGCATAACAAAAATTTTATACGGTAATAAGCCGGAGGGTTCAATCAAGGAAGAACAGATTGCTGGAAAAGGATTATAAAATCATTTACTGGTCATTCCATTTTTCAGTGTTTAAAGATAAGGTATATAGTTGTATATCCTTTCTTTTGCCCTTAAGCCTGAGGGTATCAAGTTTGCGGAAAGATACTCTTTCAGGAAGATCAAGAAACTTTAAAAGACCTTTCGGAAGGAGATTATCCACACCATAAAAATTGCATTTTTCCTGAATTCTAGCGCCGGTATTCAAAACATCCCCGGAAAAAACCACCTCTTTTTTCACAGCACCTATTTGGCCAGCTGTAACTTCTCCATGATAAAAGCCTGCCTTAAACATCGGGGCAATATCATATTTTTCGATGTAATAAGGCTTTCTCTTGATAATTCGCGACTTAATATCAAAAAAGCATTTGATAAAATTGGCATTTTTCAGGCCATTATCCAGTTTCCATGAGACCACAACTTCATCTCCCACATATTGATAGATCTCCCCTCTGAAAAAGATAACAGAGTCTGCCACATCGGTAAAAAAATCATTCAAGAAATTGAAATACCTTACATGCCCGAGCTTTTCAGCTATTACCGTTGAGTCGCGAAGGTCCAAAAACATAAAAATACGGGTCTCCTTATGAGGCCGATGGTACTTTCCGAAAATATAGCCTGACAAGCCGCCAGGGCCAAATTTTTCACTGAACTGAAGAAAAATAAAAGTCAAAATCATTACCAAAGCCCAGAAAATCAAATCGAAGACAACAGAGGAGGATAAAAAAACCTGAGAGGTGACTTGAAAAACTGTCGTCTTTCCTGAGATGACCGATTCCTGACCTGATGCGTAAATGGCAAGGACAATGTAAAAAATAGCCAGCATAAGAATAAAATACATTAAGCTTTTACCTATGACAGTAATAAAAAACGGCTTCTTTCTGAATAACTTTTTAACAAAAAACACTTCTATTGACCCCACGATCAATCCGGCAAAAGAGGCTGATAAAAATGTATAAAAAATACTCCGCCATAAACTCAAGCTTATACCAAACCCGCCTCCTTCTCCCATAGTTATCAAAAACGCATGCATATACCATGCATAGACTATAGCCACCACCTGCCATGCGATGGTGATGACAACTACTTTAAGGATTTTCGGTTTATACTTGAGAAATGTGTAACTCATAGCTTTACGAAACTAAAATAAGGAATTTATTAATATTTCAAACCATCTCACGTAGATGCTAACCCCAATCACAGAAAAAACCGACACTTTGATTAAAATCACAAGGAACTGGTTATCAATTCATCTTAAGATATGCTAAACCCAGCGCATTTTCATTTATATTGCATTTTTTAACTTTAAATTTCATTAAAAATTACTGTTGTCCGGGAAAACGAGAATCAGCATGGAGATTTCTCGCTTCATACCGATTATCATCGGTATAAAGGTCTAAATGACAATCAGTTATTGGTTTTGGTGAAGGGGGTTGGGGTGTGCGGCGCTTTGCGCCGCACACCCCAACCCCCTTCACTCCCATCTCCTCTAAATCCCTTGTCCTTCCGAGCGAAGCGAGGAATCTCCTAGATGTTTACCGGACACCAATGATTAAAAATAATTTATCTGAATAAGATTATTTCTTCATATTACTGATTTTCAAATATATTAATTGATTTTCTTTATAAGTAAAGTCAATTCTTCTTTAAAAATAAATGATAAAAGCAAAAGCAAAATATTTTTTTTTTCAAGCAAATAAAATAAACCTAAAAGCAAGCGGCATATCAATATAAGGCTTTGACATAGCGGGAGTTATTATTACCTTTAGAAGGTATAACCAACAAATAATACAAACCATGAAGAAAACTCTTTTACTCTCGGTAATATTGCCGGTTTTAATGTTTAGTTGCGGCGATATTTTTGGTCAGGTTACGCACCAAAACACGAATTCCTCAGATCATGTAATGAATAATATTAATTATCCGAGGATTGTGCGTTCCGGAATGGATATACCTGATAATTTCTCAACCCTGGTCAATCAGTCACGCTATAACATTGACAACAAGGGTACAGAATTCTGGATAATGATGCCCAGAAACTTTAACATGGATGGTACTGCACTTTACATCGACATCACCAGTGATGTAGCTACAAATGGCACCGTGGAACTACCAGGAATATCTTTCAATGAAGATTTTACCTCTTCACCGGGTTCTATCACCCGTATTACACTTCCGATAGAAGCTATGGTAGGAACCAATGAGCTAATTGAAAACAAAGGCATTCATATCACTGCCAATGATGAGGTTACTGTCTATGGCCTGAGTATAAAACAGTTCACCTCCGATTGCTTTTTAGCCTTACCGGTAGATATTTTATCTACACAATATCTGGCGATGTCATATCCTAACCTGACCTGGACTTCAGGATTTGATGAAAGTACGTTGTCTCAGTTTTCGGTTGTAAGCCCGTATGACAATAACCAGGTTACTATAACTCCTTCAACAGCAACGCTTTCAGGTTCACCAGAAGGCTTTCCCATTGAAATCACTCTTAATAAGGGCCAAACTTACCAGGTACGGTCGGCCTTGTCGGTGGAGAGTGATGTGGACTTAACAGGGAGTGTTATTCAGTCTTCGCTACCTATAGCTTTTTTCAGCGGGAATAGCTGTGCCAGTATCCCGACCAATTATGCAGCATGCGATATTATCCTAGAGCAAATTCCACCGGTATCCACATGGGGCAACAACTTTGTAACCTACCCACTGGAGGGACGCGAAAATGGCGACACCTGGCGAATTTTATCTTCTCAGGATAACAATAATATCTATATAGATGAAGAGCTCGTAGCTACCCTTAACTTCGGAGATTTTTATGAAGATATTTATGATGTGCCCAAGACTATTAATAGCTCCAAACCGGTTTTGGTCATGCAATTCTCCAATGGTGATGAATTCGATCCCGAGATCAGTCTCAACGGAGATCCTTTTATGATGCTTATCCCCCCGGAAGAGCAATTTATGGACAGCTATACATTTGCCACTCCCAGTTCAGGGTTTATTTACAATTATGTTACCGTCACCATTCCAACAGAAGGAATAAGCACCCTGCTATTGGATGGTGAAGCCGTTACTGAAGGCCTGTTCACTCCCATCGGCACCTCAGGGTACTCAGCCGCAGGATTAGAAGTAGAAGTCGGATCACATACCCTGAACAACACAGAAAATATTCCTTTCGGGATTTACTCTTATGGTTTCAATAGCTATGACTCTTATGGGTATGCCGGAGGGCTATCGCTGGAATTTATCTATGAAGGCAGTGCACCTATCATTACCCGCACGGCACCCACCATTAATGTATGTCAAAACAATCATCCTGAAGATGAAGATATCCTTATTGAAGTTATTGCACAGGATTACGAGCAACCATATACTACATCTGTTAAACTTTACTACTCTTCTCCACCTGGCGAACCCTATACGATGGTAGAAATGACAAATACAGAAGGTGACATTTGGAGCTATACAGTTCCTGCCTCAGAAAGTTCGGAGCCTGGGATGAATTTCTACTTTACAGCATCAGACGGGCAACTTTCTTCATCTTCGCCCACTATCGATCCGCTGAACAACCCCTTCTGCGCTTCAATATTGCCCAACGAACTACCTGTTATTTCCCATACCCCGGTTTATGAAGCTACACTTAATATGGATGCGGAAATCACCGCTGAGGTCAATGATGCTACAGATTATGTAGACGAAGTTAAGTTGCATTACAGGGTTCATGGAGGTAATCCGGTTTATACCAGTGTTGAAATGGTTCAAAAAAGTAAGGGCACTTACTCAGCTTCAATTCCTTCCAGCTTTATGGTGGAAGCCGGAACCGACTACTTCATAACCGCAAAAGATAATTTCGCTATACAAGCGAATTATCCTGCGGACCAGGAGTATATCGGTATGAATCAGGATGTTGGGATTGGGGAGCCTGAAAAGGCTACCATCAAATTATCTATTGCTCCCAATCCCGTGACTTCAGCTTCCAGAGTTGCTCTATCACTCATGGAACAGTCCGTGCTCACGATTGAGCTTTTCAATCTGAATGGACAGAAAGTCAGAACGCTGTACGACAGCGAATTACCCCCAGGTACACACTATTTCAGCTTAAACCGTGGAACACTGAAAAGCGGTACTTACTTGATGAAAGCGTCTGATGGGACTTCGGTAACTTCAGAAAAACTTATTATTAAATAGAACATCAAAAAAAAGACCGGTTTCAGACCGGTCTTTTTTTTAGAACATATTTTTCTATTTCAGGATGACTTTGCCTGTCATGACTTTTGATTCTGCTTGAATTTTATAGAAATAGACTCCTGAAGAAATCTGTGCTTCTCTTGCAGGCTCCCATTGCACTTTTTGAATTCCCTGGCCAAATTTCCGCTCTGCTAATCTTTGGATTATATTTCCTTTCATGTCGAGAATTACAATAATCACTTCTTGCGGAGAATCCAAAACGAAGGAAATTGTAGTAGTTGTTTTCAGTGGGTTTGGTGCCGCCATATGATTGACTTTATTTGTTTCAACTATGGAAGGAGTATGGGTAATCAGTCCCATTCCACCGGAGTAGCAGGTCACCAGTCCATCGCGGCCACCGGCCACGGCTTCCCAGCTTAAATCACCAACCACATCCGGTAAAGTACCAACTCCGTCAATCGGCGAACCATATGATTCGGCCATTAGTTCGTCACCATTACTTCCATCGATGATATACATGACGTTGTCCTGATAAAGAGTCCCAACGGCGATATCTTTTATCATATCTGAGTTTACATCTTCCATGGCCATAACGTTGGAGCATTGATCAGCCAGGTAGCCCGACCACACGTAATCGCCTGTTTTTCCATCAATAACTACCATGTTGGCACCGCTATGTGCCGGAGCGATGTCTTCATAAGCATCGCCGTTTACATCGCCAATTCTGTCAAACCATGTAATCAAGTCATTCCCGATTCCTCCTTCTTCCTCAATTGTTCCATCTGTTGCGTCGATAAGGTAATAATCACCACCAAAATCTCCTGCTATAACATCATTTATTCCATCTCCGGTAATATCTGAAAGAATTTCCAATGCCCAGACAGAAGAGCCGCTTGTTTCAAAACTCCACTCCACACTACCATTCGAGCCATCGAGTCCCATTACTTTTCCCTGACTTTCACTTTCATTGGAAGCACCGGCTACAGCGTCAGGTAAGCCGTCGCCATTGAAATCAGGGACGCCGATTACCGAAAAAGCCGGTCCGCCGGCATATTTATCCCATATGAGATCTCCATCTGTTCCACTTAAACAGAAAATCCTTTTTGGCCCGCTATCTTGACCATCGTCTCCTGTGGCAGCTAAAACATCCATTACTCCATCCGCATCATAGTCATATTTGGCAAACACCTGGTAGACCCATCCTCCATCGCCGAATTGATCAGTATTGTATTGCCATATATCAGCGCCATCTTTTCCGGAAAGTGCTCTCACAGACCTGTCGCCACCAGTAGTTCCGACCACAAGATCCTCGAAATCATCACCGTTCAGGTCACCGGTTCTCATAATGCTGTGCTGATGATAAAGATTACCCGAATATATTTCACGTTCCCATAGCACATCAGCCTCATCATCAGAATTACCATTCAGGCACCTGATATAATTATCCTCACTGGCAACTACCAACTCATGCTCATTATCTCCATTGAGATCCGGCAGGTAAGTAAATGCTTTCGGGCTGTTATCGTAACCAGTTGTGATGTTGTAATCCCAGATTTCTTCCCCGGCTTCCATTGGTGAAGCATCCCCCTGACCGGATAAATCAATGGTTATGTTTGGCGTATCTTCATCATTGGTAACTAGTGTTAGTACAGCGGAATAATCAACACCCTGCATCGGATGAAACCATACGCCAAGATTTTCTTCGCCCAAAACCGGCACATCCATTGGTAATTCAACTGACGGATCGATATAAAAGCTGCCATAATCAAGGATGGCGTCCTCTATCGTTAATATCTCGTCACCCTGATTGATAACATCAAGATACCATCGCGTGGTGGCTCCTGCCCTTACTGTTCCATAATTATGCGACTGTGCTGAAACATCAACCGTAGGGCCCTCATACACACCGCTTCCGGTAAGCTGCACTTCTACCTCACTGTTTAACGGATCATTTGATTCAACAATCACTGTGGTTTCCATCTGGCCAAATTCAGCCGGTGCATAGGTCAGGGGAATAATCGTTTCATCGCCGGGACCCACAGTAACCGGGAACGAAACAGATGTGGATACATCCTCGTGGTTTATATCAAGGTTTTCTATCGTTAAATCCACTGCTCCCTCATTAACTACAGTCATTTCCCACGTCTCTGAATCACCAACATTTACCAGCCCGTAACTATGGTTATCAATTGGAATATTTATAACCGGCGACCCGGAGCCACTCAGGTCAACCTTGTAAAGCCAGTCCTGATCGGAGCCGGAGCCCTGATCAAGATACCAAAGATATTCCCCGTCCCAGGTAATACCAGCCGGATCAGACTGTTCGCTTTCATAGGTTTCCAAAAGGTCACCCGTAGCCTTATCGATTTTATAAAGTGCATCACCCCATTTATCGGCCATCCACACATTCGTGCCTTCCACGGTTAAATCCCATGGCTGTTCGTCGGGTGCTGCAAAATCATCGAGAATATTTCCTTCATCATCTGTTTTATAGATATGCCCGTCGGGGTCGTAATAAGTCGACGACCAGAAATCACCTTCATCATAGGCAATCCCCGACATGTAATGGTCAGGTAACACAAAGCTGTCGGTTTGATTTCCATCAAAATCAAACTGAACCGCTGAAGAGGGATCAGAAAAGCTTTCTGCCTGGACAATAGTCCAAAGGTATGTTCCATCATGTGTTAACCCGTAAGCATCTTCAATAGGGGCATTGAGGTGCAGCTCATAATCTCCGGAAGAAGGATCGAATCGATATATCCGATCTCCTTCAGAGCCATAAATGCCAAAGTAAAAGTACTCCCCATCATAGGCCAGTCCTGAGGCATTTTCCTCAATCGGATAAGTTTCAAGGATAGTCCATTCCCTGCTGTTCAGTATATCATTTGTTGACTGGCTTGCAGGAGCCTCAGCAACTTTTGTCGTTACATTATTTATGCCAGCGGCAGATTCTGCTTCTTTGGCTTGACTATCCGGAATACCCTGTGATAAAACTGATGATATCCCAAACATCAATCCTGACAAAAGCATAATCACTGTCTTTAATTCATTATCAAATCTCATAATAGTTAGGTTTTAAATAGTTAGTCGGTTTTTTTCCATTCAAAAAACAGTATGTTGGCTTTCCCTCCATTACTCTCATTAGAAATGTACATATTTCCATTCCGATCGAAAGTAAGCCCCTCAGGTTGCAGAAAAATAAGCCTGTCAAGCCTTTCTGCAGCAACCAGGTGAGCATTTTCGTCATAAACTGACAGCACACTGCCCACAAAAGAGGTAATGTAAATATAACCTGTTTTAGGATGAATATCAATCGCCGATGGTTGAAAACGAATATCGCCGTTGGGGTCAAAACTTGATGCCAGCTTATATGACAAACGCGCAAAAATATTCAGATTACTATAATCCAGTAAATCGTTAATCTTAACAAGCATAACAGGGGCTTCAAATATCTGCCTTTCATCCAGGCTAAAACGATATACTGCTCTGTAACCCTCTAAATCCCTGTCTTTATCCAGTCCGGCCCTTCCCTTACAGGCAATGAGCAACGAGTTTGTGGTTTCCTGATAGCAAAGCCCCTCGCAGTTATTCTCCGTTTCCAAAGCATTTTCTTCTTTATCTATTTGCCTTTTTTCGTCATCCAGATAATTCTTAACTATGTGAATATCACCATCACTCTCAAGGATATAAGCGTCATCACCAACTATCTCAATATCTTCGTAATCATTATCCTTCTCAAAATTTATTGTTCGTTCAATTTTTTTTGACTGAAGATTGAAAACAAAAATATCACCTGCCTCATCCTGTATGCATGCCAGGCGCTGATCATCAATAAAATCAATCCCGCTTATTTCATTTAGCTCGGACGGGAGTTCATAGACCCCACTGGGTTTATTTAAATCATACGGTAGCTGAAAGTCTTGTCCCTTGGAGAAAACAAAAGCAAACAGCAAGAGAAATGCGATAAAATATTTCATAAATCTTGATATTTGATAATAAAATCCTGAGCTTGCCAAATTTACTAATTCCCACCGTAATTGTTAAACCTGTACATCATTTTTTTATATTTGGAGATAGCAAAATATATGGAATATGAGTTTACTGCAGGAAGTTGAAAACTATATTACTGAGCTGTTTCAAAAAGAAATTCCCTCATCTTTTGAGTATCATGACCTCCAGCATACACGGGAAGTTGTCCATTACAGCCGGATTATCGGTGAGGAAGAAAAGCTGAATGAAGAAGAATTGGAGACCCTGTTGCTGGCTGCCTGGTTTCACGACAGTGGATTTGCGCGCGAGAAATTTAATCACGAACATCACAGTGTTTTAGAAGCAAAAGCTTTTCTTCAGGAACGCATCTCAAAAGATCGTATCGAACTTATTGCTGAAACCATATTATCCACGCGAATCCCTCACCAACCGCGCAGTCACCTGGGTCAAATTCTTTGTGATGCCGACACATTCCATCTGTCACTCGAAGAAGAGTTTATGATTCGCTCGGAAAAACTAAAGAACGAGTGGAAAAATGCCTACAACATGGAAGTGGACGAAAGAACATTTTGGGATCAAACGGCTTTCTTCATTAACATTCATGAATATTTTACAAAGTATGGTAAAACAGTGCTTCAACCTGGCAAGGAATACAATCAATGGAAGGTAAGGGAGCAGATTAAACAACTTGAAAAGGATCAGAAAAAACGGGAAAGAAAGCTGGAAAAAGATGTCGATAAGCTTGAAAAAAAACTGGATAAGCTTAAAATGCCTTCCCGCGGTATCGAATCCATGTTTCGGCTCACAGCCCGCAATCAAATCAACCTGAGCGCTATCGCCGACAATAAAGCCAACATCCTCATTTCAGTTAATTCTATCATCATTTCTGTTATAGTTACTATGATGGTTCGAAAATTTGCCGAGTACCCCAACATAATCCTTCCCTCAATTATATTCCTTCTAACAAGTCTAGCCACGGTAATCCTGGGCATCCTGTCCACAAGGCCTAACATAAAAGGCGGTAGATTTACAAAAGATGACGTCAGGCAAAAAAAGGTCAACCTCCTCTTTTTTGGAAATTTCTATAATATGGAATATGAGGACTACGAAGATGCTATTAAAGAAATGATGAAAGACTATGATGGCCTGTATGGCAACATGATTATGGACCAGTATTACCTTGGTAAAGTATTGGGAAAAAAGTACCGTCTGCTGCGAATAGCTTATACCGTTTTTATGTTTGGGTTTTCGGCTTCGGTTATCGCTTTTATTATTTCAGCCTTCTTAGTACCCATTCATACTGTATAGCAGCATAGCACTGTATATTTTTTTATCGTATATAACGATAGATTCTCCCGGGAAGGCTAAAAAATCAAGTATTTTTTTTACAGCAAGCTACTTTGTTGTATATTTATAAAAAATAATTCAAATCATTATGCAACGATACTTTTTTACGACCATCATCATCATTATAATCATGGTGGCATTTGCTGTACTAAACCACGATTACGTTACCATTAATTTCCTTTTCAAAAAAGTGAATGTCTCACTTGCCCTGGCCATTCTGGTTGTTTTTGCCCTGGGAGCTGTTATTAGTTTCCTGGTATCTACGCCTACTATTCTTAAACATAAAAAAGATGCCAGAAGAAAAGGCAAAGAGATTAAAGAGCTGAAACAAGAGGTCGAAAAATTAAAAGAGCAGAATCAAGCTGTCTCTTCCCGGCAAGCTGGTGAATCTGACGTTGAGAGCGGGCAAAACACCGATGAGGACGAGCAGGAATAAACAAACTCGATTTTAGGTTAATAACGGGATTTCCGCCTTGAATGAAATTCTTACTCATGCGGGCATCCCGTTATTCTTTTTTCATTGGCTTTCCGTTATCAAACCACCGCCGAATCCCCTGTTTGGAGGTCAGGCATATAAAGGTATTGCTTTTGAAATATTTGTACCTTAATTGATTAATTCTCGGTAAGATTTGAATATATTGCATGGGAAAAATAAAAAGAAAGCATAAAATGATTCAATGGGGAATAATAGGAACCGGCAAAATAGCATCTGTCTACGCAAAAGATTTTCAGTATGTTTCCAATGGGGAATTAGTTGGCGTGGCATCGCGCAACCCTGACAAAGCACATGCATTTGCCGAAAAGCACAACATCCGCGATGTACATATTTCCTATGAAGCCCTGGCTAAGTGGGAGGATATCGATGCAGTGTACATTGCCACCCCGCACAACCGCCACTATGAAGATACCAAAATGTGCCTCGAGAATGGCAAATCAGTGCTGTGTGAAAAACCTATAACGGTTAATGCAGCACAATTGCAGGAACTGATAAAAATTGCCGAATCCAACAAAGTCTACCTGATGGAAGCCATGTGGACCTGGTTTCTTCCAGCGTTCAACAAAGCCGTGGAGTGGTACCGGCAAGGTCGTATCGGAGACCTGAGAATGATATCTTCTGCTTTCGGTTTCCCGGCGAAATATGATCCTAAAGGACGGCTTTACAACCCTGAGCTGGCCGGAGGCACACTATTGGATTTGGGCATCTACAACCTGTTTACCGCCCACCGGTTTTTGGACCGGGAACCCCAATCTATTGCTGCTACGGCTCACATGGCCGATACAGGTGTGGATGAACACCTGGCCGTAACCATGACCTACCCCGGAGATGTCATTGCCCAATGGGCCAGCGCTTTTTCATGCAAGCTTCAAAGCGATGCTATTATCTCCGGGACAAAAGGACTTATTCGTCTGCCCCGCTTTTGGGAAGCCAAAACAGCTATCCTGGAAAGCACCGACAGCACGGAAACTTTTGAAGACACCCATCCCTGTAAAGGCTATTACTACGAAACACAAGCATTCAATGAGTGGATGCTACAAAAAAAATCAGGAGTCCCCTACCCTATGGAGATGAGCCTCCGCATCATGGGACAGATGGACGAGATTCGAAAGCAAATCGGGCTGAAGTATCCGTTTGAGTGAAAAAACCGGAAGAAACACATCCCCCGGCTTTTTTAACAAGTAGTATGGTTTGAAATTTAAAACGTAATTACCTGGTATCCGGCATCCACGTATTTTTTAATGCTGGGGTGCCCATCGTAATCCTTCAGGAAAGGGATACCGGCCTTTTCCACTTCATTCCTCACCCCGAAAGCGCCTGAACAAAAATGGCAGGCTCCTTCGATGTTGTCTTTAACCGCTTCGTAAAGAGGATTCATCTGGTTTTCTTTATCTGCAAGTGTTCCAACCCATTTCGTTCCGGCGCCGTCGAAAATCATTTTCATCTGGTCACCGCCTTCTTTGAATTCCTTGGCTACTTCCAGGGCATTTGCAATGCGTCCCATGTCGCCATGTGTTTCGTTATCTGCTAGTACAATTACTGCCACTTTTTGCATAGTAAATCTTCTTTTTGGTTTGATTTCATTTGCAAAAATGGAGCTTTCCCCGCAGGCAAAATGTCGGGAAAATGACAAAGCAGCGAATTAAATATTTTTAATTACCTGTAAGAAGATAAGCTAGCTTGGTGTGCTAAGAAGTGTAATTATCATTCATCTAAAACCACTTCCTCCATAGCATCGGGTTCAATTTCAATGTACATCATATCTCCTTCCTGTGAGAAAGGCTGGCCTCCAATTACTGCGATAGACTGGTCGGGCTTTTCAAACATATCATAGCCTATGGCGGTGTATTCGAGAAACTCTTTTCCGTATACTGCCGTATGTGTAACTTCCAGCGCAGCGTTCACCCGTGCAATGAGTATAGCATCTTTGCTCCGCCCTGACACAAAATAGTCGCCCTGGGTTGATCGTATTATAGAATATCCCTCTTCGAAATCCCAGGTTTCGCTCTGGCCATAATGACTCGAAGTAATGGAATCACCATTTGCAGATACTTTCAGGAGGTAGAGGTCGTTGTTGCGGTTTTCATAAAACGAACCGGAAAAGCCACTCAGTATAAAGTCGCCCTCCGGGGTCTCTGCAATGTCCGGAGCCTGCTCAACACCAGCTCCGCCATATCGTTTCTTCCATAACATATTGCCCTGGAAATCAATCTTAAAGAAAATAATATCTTCATTGTCATCAGATAAAACAGCCTTTCCCGAATAAAGGTATCCATCATCCACATTTATCCCGCTAAGTACCATCTCTGCCGTATCATTCTCAAAAGTGGATGACCATATTTCCCCTCCATCAGTATTTACTTCTCTAACATTAAGATGCTCTGTCTGTGAGTTTAAATCTGTAACATATCCCCCCAGCATGAGGTTGTTTTCAGCTGAAAGTTCTACAGAAAAAGCCATGTCATAATATAGCTCTCCATATGTTTTTACAAAAGCCTGTTCTCCTGATGAACTGATTTTTAATAACATCATATCAGCTCCACCGCTGCCCTTACTTGTGGTATACCCACAGATATAAAAATTTCCATCGGGATGTCGTAAAATATCTCTCACTTCCTCGGTACCCGCTCCGCCATACGTTTTTTCCCAAAGTTTTGTGCCTTCAGCATCAATTTTAACTACATAAACATCCTTCTCTCCGCTGGTAAAGCTTTCCGTATCTCCAACCAACAAATAGCCCCCATCTGCTGTTCTGGTTATTCTTTTGCCGTAGTCCAGCTTTTCTCCTCCGAAATTCCTGGAAAGTTTAAGGAAGTCCGGTGTAGTATCCTCTTCTTTAAAACATGAGGTAAGCGCGAAAGTGATTAAAAAGGCTGCTATTAATAATTTATTGACATTCATTTTAATGATCATTTTAAATACTCCCAAAAGCATGGCGGAAGACGTATTAGCCTACAAAGATAATGAGATTTATAAAGTGTAGCGATCCATTTGGATGGGTGATCGGATTTTAATTATTCGCAAAAAAGGCTGAAATTTGCTTTTTGACAAATAAAATGCGAATGAAAATAACGCTTCTTTTAAACGGAAAAACAGATAAAAGTTTTGTTAGGGAAGCTATCGATCTCTACAAAGAAAGGATGAGAAAGTATGTCCCATTTGAAATTGAAGTAGTACCACCTCCAAAGAAATCCAAAAATCTCTCTGCCAGCCAATATAAACAAAAAGAAACGGAGCTGATAGAAAAATTTATCCAATCCTCAGACCACCTGATCTTACTCGATGAAAAAGGAAAAACCATGACTTCCAAAAAATTTGCCGGATTTATTCAGGAAAAAATGAATCAAGGAGTTAAGAACCTCGTTTTTGTTGTGGGTGGGCATTACGGTTTTTCAGATTCAATTAAGAAAAAAGCTAATGGGTTGATTTCTTTGTCTGAGATGACTTTCTCGCATCAGGTTGTCCGGATAATGTTTATGGAGCAAATCTACCGGGCCATGACAATTTTAAATAATGAACCATATCACAATGAGTAATATATGAAAACCTTAGTATTTGCCACCAATAATCTGCATAAACTGAAAGAAATCACCACAAAAGTCGGAAATAACCTTAAAATCAAAAGTCTTAAGGATATTAATGTCAATGAAGATATTCCCGAACCCTACGAAACGCTGGAGGAGAATGCCTTCAATAAGGCCCGGTACATCCATGAGAAATTCGGTTACGACTGTTTTGCCGATGACACCGGTCTTAAGATAGATGCTCTTAATGGACGTCCCGGAGTGTACTCAGCCCGTTATGCGGGACCTGAATGCAATTTTCAGGATAACATTGACAAAGTATTGACTGAAATGAAAGGAAAACGGAGTCGCACAGCCCGTTTTAAAACCGTCATTGCACTTATCCTTGAAGGTAAAGAATACCAGTTTGAAGGCGCCGTAGAAGGTGAAATACTTACCGGAGAACGCGGTAATGAGGGATTTGGATACGATCCCATTTTTCTGCCCAAAGGTTTTAACCAGACTTTTGCTGAGATGCCTCTGGAAACAAAAAACCAGATATCGCATCGTAGCAAGGCTGTAGCGAAATTGACGGAATTTCTGAGGAACAAAGCGGGCCGGAAATAAAAATTCCAAATCACAGATTTCAAATTCCAATTAAAATTCAAAATTCAATGACCAAATCTCAGGCTGAATAATTTTTTAGAAGAGTTTTGCGATGTGAATGCAAAAAATGATTTTCAGTTTAGAAACACAGTATGACGTGATTTTCCGGTTTAGGGAATCTTGATTGTTCTGGAATTTTGGTGCTTTTTTGTGATTTGCTTTTTTGTGAATTGGAATTTCTTCCTTCCCAATCACCAATTAACTGATTAACCAATCACCACTTCGCCAATAAGCCCCTTTTACCGTTTACGCCGCAATGCATCTTCAATCAACTCCCCGTAAACTGCCTTCTCGGTTTTACCCATGTACCGGATTTGCTGGGGGACGATGCTGGCCGCACTAAGGCCCGGAATGGTATTGACTTCCAGGAAATAAAACTTCCCATCTTTTAGTATGTAATCAAAGCGTACGAGTCCGCTACAGTTAAATTCCCTGTACAGAAACCTGGACAAGTGCTGGCAGCGAAGGGTTTTTTCCTTATCAATTCTTGCCGGTGTAATCTCATCGGAAGCTCCGAGATATTTAGCCTCATAATCGAAAAACTCCGTTTTTGGGACAATTTCGGTGAGGGGAAGGGCCACGATGCTACCCTTGCTTATGTACATTCCACAATCTATTTCCGACCCTTCAATAAATTCCTCCACCAGCACCTCGTCATCCTCCTCAAAAGCTCTGTCGATTGCCGTCCGCAGGTCTTCCTCTCTTTTTACCTTTGTGATTCCAACACTGGAGCCTCCTTTATTGGGTTTTACAAAACAGGGAAGGCCAACCTCATTTATCAATTCCTTTGGTGATTTGGAATCACTTCGCTCCAGGAAAATCGTCTTTGAAATAGGGATGTTCAGTGAGCGTGCCACGTGTTTGGTAAAACTTTTTTTGAATGTGATAGTGGAAGTAAAAAGATCGGACGTTGTATAAGGAATTCCCATCAAGTCGAAATATCCCTGCAACTTCCCGTCCTCGCCGGGCGTACCGTGGATGAGAATAAATGCCACATCAAAAAGGATTTTTTTCTCATCCAGTGTAATCGAAAAGTCATTTTTATCCACCTGAACTTTGCCATGGAGATCATCCTGGTAAAACCAATCGGTCTTTTGCATGTAAATGGTATAAACGCTGTAAGTCTCCTTATCAAGCTGATCATAGACTGCTGCAGCGCTATTAATAGAAACTTCGTATTCCCCGGAGTCTCCGCCGGCTATCAGGGCAACATTTGTTCTCATGAAAACAACATTTTGTACATCAAAATAAAGCAATCCTGAAGTGATTTCCTAATGGAAGAAAAAGAGGCTGCTAAAGTGAGTCTTATTTGAGTATCAAAATAAGATCATGACTATGACTCGCTGCCTGCCTTTTCCCGGCATGTGCATAATGT
>CAYFQK010000047.1:0-17102 GCA_964345255.1 uncultured Bacteroidales bacterium
ATTTGTTATAAATAAATTTAAGAGTATCTATTTGCATTTTTTTATACTTTTGCCTATATTACAACGTGTTAATAAAAAATCATAGACAAAATGGCTGAACAACAAAACCAACAAAACAACCAGCAAGAGCAGCAAAACAGGAAAACTAACCGCTTGTGGCTCATTTTATTTATAATAGCCCTTGTTCTCTTTATAGTCAGTGGCATCCTGTACCTGAACACTTCCTCGGAAGTTAAGCAACTTGAGGAGGAGAAAAAAGAACAGAAGGTGTATTTCAAAAATGAGCTGGACTCCCTGATGGAAGAACATAAAGAGGTGAAAAGTGAGTACGGTGCCTTAACCGATTCGCTGCAAAAAAAGGACAGTGTAATCAAATCGAATGCAGAACAACTGGAAGAGCTACTTGATACAAAATGGAGGTATCATAAAGTTCAGAAAAAATTAAGCCAGCTCAGAGACATTGCGCAAGGTTATCTGGTACAAATAGACTCGCTCTACCGGGTGAATAAAGAACTCAAAAAGGAGAACAAAGAAATCAAAACAAAATTCCGCAAAGAGCAGCAATTAACTCAGGAATTAACGCGTGAAAAAGAAGAGCTAAATAAAATGGTAGATAAAGCTGGTCAACTCAATGTTCATAACATAGAGGCTGAAGGCATTAAAATCACCTGGTTTAATAACGAGAAGCCTACGGATAAGGCCCGCCGTACCGACAAATTTAACATTTGCTTTACGGTAGGTGAAAACGAGCTGGCCCAAAAAGGCCAAACAACTCTCTATTTTAGAATTGCTACTCCTTCAGGACGTGTTATGACCCCTTCAAAAACGAGTGCATACACATTCGAACTTGGAGACAAAAAAATGCAATACACTCAAAAATATGATTTTAATTATGATGGAGAAAGTTTCAGAAAGTGCATAGAATGGAAAACCCCGGAAGATAAAGACCTTCCGGAAGGTCAATATACGGTGGATGTTTATTCTGAAAATGGAAAACTCAGTCAGACTTACGTCGATCTAAAATAATTAAATTAAGCTCATAGCTTATGGCCGGGTAATTAAGTTACCCGGTTTTTTTATTTTCTCTTAAAAAATTTTCTGCCAGAAGCAAGTCAAAAGGGGTAGTGATTTTAATATTTTCCCTGTTTCCCTCGGAAAGATAAATCGGATAACCTGCATATTCAACGACGGATGCATCATCTGTAAATTCGGTAAGCGGCGATGCTTGGTAAGCCTGTTTGATAAGTCTGGATTTAAATACCTGCGGGGTTTGTACCACAACATAATCAGAGCGGTTAACCGCATAACTCTTTTTCCGATCTTTATCAAGTTTTCGAATGGTTTCAGGGGGAGTCATCACTGGTATGGCAGCTCCATTTTTATAAGCCAGATGGTAAGTGTTGGCGATGACTGTATCTGATACCAGAGGTCTCACGCCGTCGTGTATCCCCACTATCGCTCCATCGGGCACCAAATCCAGTCCCTTTTTTACAGATTCAAAGCGCGTTGCTCCACCTTCTGTAAGTTGATGAGGAGTAGAAAAATTATGATCTTGGCACAAACGCTGCCACATTGCGATTTGATCCGCCGGCAAAACAACTATTGGAGCTTCATGAACTGAAGGATGGTGATGGAAGAGCCTGATGGTATGCATCAATAAGGGTAACCCCCGGAGCGGCAGGAACTGTTTGGGTATCTCCGCACCCATTCTAACGCCTTTTCCTCCTGCCACTATGACGATATGGTTTTTCATACAATAGGAAAAAGCCGGAATTTTTCACAAAACACGGATGAAATTTATAAATCCCTGCTTATTGGTGGTAAAATTCCGGCTTTCGATAAACGAATCATTTTATATAATCAACATGGCGTCGCCATATGTGAAAAACTTATATTTTTCTTTTACTGCTTCTTCATAGGCATGCATCACAAAATCATATCCGCCAAATGCAGCAACCATCATAAGCATGGAAGATTTTGGCAGATGAAAGTTCGTTATCATAGAATTGGCCACGCTAAACGCATACGGAGGGAAAATAAACTTATTAGTCCATCCTGTGTAAGGTTTTAGCATCCCGGATATGGATACTGACGACTCAATTCCTTTCATGGTAGTGGTTCCCACGGCACACACATTGCCTTTTTTCTTCTTTGCCTCATTGACCATATCAGCCGTTTGGCGGCTAATGTGCACCTCTTCTGAATCCATTTTATGCTTGGTCAGATCCTCCACTTCTATGTTTCTAAAATTACCTAATCCGGCATGGAGTGTAATTTCACCAAAACTAACGCCGCCGAGCTCCAGTCGCTTCATCAGCTCCCGGCTAAAATGCAGCCCGGCAGTAGGTGCTGCTACAGCTCCCTCATGTTTGGCGTATATCGTTTGGTATCTATCCCGGTCTTCCTCGGTAATTCCTCTTATTCTTTGAATTTCAGGAGGAACAGGTGTTTTACCCAATGTTTCTATTGTTTGCTTAAATTCCTCGTACGGACCATCAAACAAAAACCTCAATGTCCTTCCCCTCGAAGTGGTATTATCAATAACTTCGGCTACTAATGAATCATCCTCACCAAAATAAAGTTTGTTGCCTATCCTTATTTTTCGCGCCGGGTCTACCAGAACATCCCACAACCTTGCATCCGGATTTAGCTCTCTGAGCAAAAAAACGGTAATCTTGGCTCCTGTTTTTTCCTTTTCTCCGGTGAGCAGCGCTGGGAATACTTTGGTGTTATTAAGCACAAAAACATCATCATCCCCGAAATAGTCAACAATGTCTCGAAAATGTTTGTGTTCTATCTTTTGCTCATCTCTGTGAAGCACCATCATTCGCGATTCATCTCTCTCCTTCGGGGGATGGGCGGCTATCAATTCATTTGGTAAGTCATACTTAAACTGTGAAAGCTTCATAAACCTCTGCGATTAAACTAATTAAACCTTCCTCAAAAACGGCTGCAAAGATAATGATAAAAACCCCTAAAAGCAAATCCTTGCTTTTCAGAATATCACGTTATTCCTCCGCAAATCGGAACACCTAAAGCATTACACGTATTGTTAATTAATAAATTTTAACAATTTAAATACTTTCCCGGATTTTGAAGAATTTCCTCCAAACTCTTGACAACAAAATCTGGTTCTTCTGATTTTTGATCAGGCCACTCCTCTTTGAATTTCCCTTTTCTGAGCCAAATCGTACGCATACCCAGCTCATTGCCCAAATGAATCTCACTCTTCACCCTGTCGCCAATAACAATTGTTTCGGAAGGCTCTGTTTTCATAGCCTCCAGTAAGTGCCTGAAATGAGCCGGTTTTTTCTTACCATAGGTAACGATGGTGTCTACAAAATAAGTTTCAATACCTAAATTTTTAATCTCTTCCTCGCGCCCCGGTTGATTGGCCTTAGAGAGTAAAGACATAACCAACCCTTTATCGCGAAAAAAATCCAGTAAATCTGTAGCTCCCTTCATAAGTGAAGCGTTCTGCGGGTCATAAATAGTTCTGTTGAAGTCAAAAATCACGCCCTTGCACATAGGCTAGCTTTTATGGTCGTCGAATTTTTTTACCAAATCGAAAAGATTATACGCTTCTTCCACCTTAAAGTCTCCGATGCGTGTGCGCTTAAGCGATGTTAAAACGGCTCCGTTATTTAAGTATTTTCCAAAATCGTGCACCAAAGACCGGATATAAACCCCTTTCTCACAAACCACTCTGAAATCAACATGCGGCCATTCTATACGCGTAAGTTCAAACTCCATGATATTGACGCTTACGGGTTTAATTTCTACTTCCTGTTCTTTTCTGGCAAACTCGTAGGCCCGTTTTCCCTTAACTCTTTTAGCTGAATATGCCGGGGGCACCTGTTGCTGCACTCCCACAAAAGCCCTGGCCGTCTTAAGGAGCTGCTCTTTAGTAATTGCTGAAATATCATATTCCCTGCTGGTTTCGGTTTCTCCGTCATAGGATGGTGTTTCTCTACCCAATTCAAATGTCCCGGTATACTCCTTTTCCTGGCCCTGATAAGATTCTAAAGATTTGGTTTTACGTCCCGTACATATTATAAGCAATCCCGTGGCCAGGGGATCAAGGGTTCCGGCATGTCCGACCTTTACTTTTTTAACCTGATGATAATCCTTTATCCGGTAGCGTAGCTTATTCACCACATCAAACGAGGTCCATCCAAGGGGCTTGTCAATAAGCAACACTTCACCTTCCAGAAAATTAAAAGTCATTCCAGATGAGTTCAACATACAGCGTTCTTTAAAAATTATGATACTATCCGAGAAAATAAAACCCTATGGCTGCTCCTCCCACGATGGCACAATAAACAGCAAAATAAACAAGCTTTCCTCTTTTCACGATTTTTATCATCCACTTACAGGCCAGCAAGCCTGAGATGAATGCAGCCAGAAATCCTATAGCCAGAGGCAAAACACCTACACCGCCTTCAGCAGTTGCTGCTCCGTCATAAATGTCTTTAAGATTTGCCCCTATTATGGGTATCAAAACCATTAAAAAAGAAAAACGGGCTACATTTTCTCTTTTGTTTCCCAGCAAAAGGCCGGTGGCAATAGTAGCGCCCGAGCGGGAGATTCCGGGTATAACCGCGAAAGCCTGTGCCAGACCAATTACAAAAGAATCGGCATAGGTGATAGCTTTCTCGCGAGCCCTGGCGTAATAAGTAAATGCAAGCAGCACAGCAGTGATTAAAAGCATAGACCCTACAATCAACAGATTCCCTGTGAAAAACCCTTCAACAATATCTTTGAAGAAAATCCCGATAATCAGTACCGGAATCATCGATATAAATATTTTGATAACATAGCGCATCTCGAAGTTCCATTTGAAGGCAAAAAATCGTGAAATGATCTGCGCAATGTCGTTTCGGAAAACAATGATTGTGCTAAGCACGGTAGCCCCATGAACCACAACAGTAAACATAAGACTACTTTCAGCATTAACGCCCAGAATGACCTTACTTAACTCAAGGTGGCCGCTACTGCTTACGGGGAGAAATTCAGTGAGTCCCTGAACTAACCCAAGGATAAGCGCTTCAATCCAATTCATCTGCTTTTAGCCCTCTGATTTTTTCATGATGGCAAATATCTCCACCACAAACCCGGCAATAACTAATATAGGCGCCAATGTAATTCTTCTGAAACTAAATATTTCATAACTGAATTCATTAGTATTGTCGGCGGCCCCACCAATCATAAGGAGATAGCCTAAAAACAACAACCCTAATCCAACGAGCAAAAGCTTGTAATTAATACGGCCAAAAGCAAAGCTGCTCTGGTCCTTTTCCTGGTTTTTTTGATCTTTTTTAGTTTGTGCCATATGTATTAATAAAGTTTATCCTTATTCACGTTTAAGTATTTTCTAACGGCAAAAAACGTTGAAAAGTATGAAATCACAATACCGGTGATAAAAACTCCCCCGGCCAGCATGGCATATTTTTGAATGTCTCTCAACGCCTTTATTTCCGGGAGATTGCTCTCAGCCACATACATAAGCCCTCCTAAAAGCAGTAAAGCTATAAAAGCCCCTAAAAGCCCATGAAGCACCCCTTGTTTTATAAACGGACGGCGAATAAATGCCTGCGTCGCACCAACCAGCTGCATTGTTCTGATAATAAAGCGCCTGGAATAAACCACCAGTCTGATAGTATTATTAATTAACGCTACAGCGATAAAGAGTAAAAGGATACTAAAGCCTGTTAGCAGATAACTTATCTTTTCTATATTGTCGTTGATCTGTGTTATCATGGTCTCCTGATAATCCACCTCTTTGATGTTACTGTTGCGCATAAGCTGTTGCTCGATTAGCTTCAGACTGTCGCTCTTTGCATAAGAAGCTTTTAATTTTACCTCCACCTGGGGTGATAAGGGATTGTACCCCAGGAAACCGATAAAATCTTCACCCAGGTCTTTTTTCAGCGTTTTAGCAGCTTCCTCTTTAGAAATATATTTTGTAGAACGGACATAGTCGCTAACCTCGAGTTTCTTTTGAAAACGAATAATGTCGGTTTCCTCCACATCCTGATTCATCGTAATGGTAAAGCCAATATTTTCCCTGACCAATTCAGTAATTTTCTGCGCATGCAGTAAAAAAACACCTAAGATACCTATAACAAACAAAACCAGCGTTATGCTAATCTGAGTAGTAAAATAGGAGCTCTTAAGTCGCCGTTTATAATATCTGTCTTCTGTTTTGGCCATTACCGGCTATTTTTAATGGGCTAAAATAACAAAAAATCAGAAGGCTAATTCAAAGTTCCATAACATCATTTTTGTTTTAATGTTATGAGCGTAATCTCAGGCGGGCAATTAAACCTGACAGGTATCCCTGACACCCCGCATCCCCTGTTGGTATACCCCTTCATCCCCTGATAATTCCATTCTCCGGCGATAACCTCATCTCCCTCGTACTGGTGCGTAAGTATCGCTTTTCCGCCAGGCAGGCAAATCTGTCCTCCATGCGTATGACCGCATAAGTATAAATTATAATCGTTTTCAGCAGCCACATCGCGTAACTCGCTTGTGTGAACCAATGCAATTTTAAAGCCCTTGAGGTCTTTTTCCAATGCAAAAATTGCCTGTTCGGAATAGTAATAAAACGTATCGTCGGTGCCTGTGACATATATTTTCTGGCCATCTTTTTCCAGCTCCAGCGTTTCGTTTACAATGAGGTTAATTCCTACTTTATCTTCATATTCAGCCATCAGGTATGAATCATGATTGCCCAGTATGGCCCATTTACCATAGGGTGGGTTCATGGCCTCAGCAATTTTTTGCATGGGATGAAGGATATTTTTAAAACTTCCGGCAATGTTTTTACGATAATCTCCCGTAAGGAAAGCAACATCGTATTTAAGCGGTTTCAGCTTTTCAATAATATTATTTTCATGATTGGTCAGGCTATCAATATGGAAATCTGAAAGGTTAAGAATTCGAAATCCATCAAAGGCATCAGGAAGATTGGAATAATAAAATGTCTTTTCCTCCAGCTTTAGGTTACAGGCATTTCTTACCCCCTTTTCATAAAGCCCGGTTATTTTCAAACCCAGCCTGAAAACAGATAATATTCTTTCAAACAGGGTCCAGTTACTGCTACTCTTTTTCCCGTTACGTTTGTACTTATAGCGGCTTGCCTCCAGCGAAGCTCTCATGGCAGCCCATATAATCCTTCGTTCCCTGTCTTTTTCTGTGCGCGGAATATGTGCTTGCATGATGGACGTTCTTATTTTTTTATAAAGATAAGAAAAAGCAGGGCGCTAAAGCATTCAGGATAAACTCTCCCTGATATGGCGAATTTGCTCTTCTGAGAGCCCTTCAGGCTCAAACCCGGCCATGCGGCACTTTATGTAAATATCAAATGTTTTAGAAATAATCTCCATAATATCAAACGCTTCCTCAAGATTTTTATTAACAACCAGGCAGCCATGTTTTTCCCATAGGATGGCTTTATGGCGGTTGAGTTTAGCGATAGTATCTTTAGCAATATCATAGGATCCCGGCAACCTGAATGGAACAAAACCTATTCCTTCCGGGATAAAAAGCGAAGTCTCAGGCTGAATACTCCATAAAATTTCATTTATCTGCTTTTCATCGGTAAGACCCGGAAAATGAGTAAGCATAATCGCCTCAGTTACGTGTGCGTGCAAAACGGTGCGCTGCGAACGCTTCTCCCTGATAAGATAATCATGAATGGCTAAATGTGCAGGCATTTCAGAGGTTGGCCTGATGTCCTTTGGTGCGCCCGCAGTTGAAAGAATGCGATACTTGGTTCCGTTTTCATCTAGCTCGGTAAGACAAATCTGCTTCGTGGGTTTCTTTTTCACATCCCTCATCCTGCTGCCCGAGGCGGTAATCATAATTACGCGGTCCGCCAGAGCGGGGAAGGGTTCCTCTAACTCATAAAAACCTGATTTATAAAAACTCCCCACGTCTTCATGAGAAAAAAGGTCTGTCACATTAACCGAAATATTTCCGGCATTTTTTTCTGCCCAGCCTTTTTCCCACAAATATCCGGCTACTTTACCAATCGATTTATATTCGCTTTTTAGCAAATCATTCATAGGCTATCGCTTAGCTTTGAAAAATTCTTCTAAAAGTGTTTTCGATTCATTAGCAAGCATGGCTTTTTTAATTTTTGTCTTGGGATGAAGAATGGTATCTGAAACTCTTGTATACCCTCTTTTTTCATCTTCGGCGCCGTATACCAAACCATCAATCTGCGCCCACTGAAGCGCACCCGCACACATCACGCAAGGCTCAAGTGTAACATACAACGTACAATCTGTAAGATATTTTGATCCCAATTGATGCATGGCTGCGGTTAAGGCCTGCATTTCGGCATGAGCGGTAACATCATTTAATGTCTCCGTAAGATTATGAGCTCTTGCTACAATTTCTCTATCGCACACTATTACGGCACCCACCGGCACCTCGTCTTTTCCCAAAGCAGCATGCGCTTCTTTCAGAGCCTCTTTCATGTAAGATTCATCAGAGAAAACGCTAAATTCCATTCTTTACTTCCTTTTATCTGTTCGATATTTCATTGCCACAAGGATTATCAAAGCTATGAGAAATCCGGGAATAAATGAGGCTTTAGGTTCAAAAATTTCCGAACGAATGACCCCAAATATAAAAAACCCAAAATTCACTATAAACCCTGAAAGCACGCTATATAAAGCTCCCCAGCGATATTTATCAATGTTCTTTTTTATGAGCGCCATAAAGGTAACAGGAACAAAAATAACTATCGTTCCTATACCGACCACCATCAGGTCAACAATTTTAGGGAAATGTAGGGCCATGAACATAGCAATAAAGCCAAAAACAAAGGCCGTAACCCGAATTTTCCATTGCAGATTTTTGATCTCACTTCTCCGGCGCCAGCCTACAAAATCTTTCACAGCTGAGATAGAAACCAGATTCAGAAAGCTATCGCCCGAAGACATTAAAGCAGAGAGAAAACCTACCACAGCAAATGCTAAAATCACTTCACCGCTATGCCTATCCAAAAAAAGATAGGGCACATCTCTTGGCTCAGCACTATCGCCAATTACAACACGCAAAGCCATTCCAACCAAGGGAAATATGACATAAAACGGCAGCACTCCTGCGCCCGACCAGAGACTTACACGCCTGGCGACTTTTCCGTCTTTCGCTGCAAGCATTCGCTGCCAGATATCCATTCTAACTAATACTGAGGGGGATAAAAACAAGGGCAATGCTACTATAAATGCAAGCCCGTAAAACGTTCCGTCAAGCATGTCGGGGGGAAGCTCATTTAACTTTAACAATCCTTCAGTGTCCTGCCATATTCCCGGGATAAATATCAGGAGGATCATCAAAAGAATAACGATAAATTGAATCATATCGGTAATAATCACCCCTGATAAACCTGCAAATGCAGTGTAAACAATTACCACAACACATGATATGACAGCCGCCGGCTGGTACCCGATATCAAAGGCGTATTTTAATAATGAGGCCATTCCAACAAACTGAGCGGAGAGCAGAAAAAAGAAAATAAAAATGTTAACGCCGCTCACGATAGTAGAGAATGAACGGTCGAAAAAAGTATCCTCTTTTTTATGATATGCATTTATCAAAAACTGCGGAAAAGAATAAATCTTTTTCCTATGACCTTCCTCGCGAATCACCGGTGCATAATGCGAAAGAATAGCAAATCCTATCACGTAGGCTAATCCTATGGCCACTCCCGCAAATCCCGATTCATATCCCATAGCCATCAGCCCTATCGATGTGCCTCCGCCAACAAAAGTAGCCAGGGTGGTAAAAACAAGGGGTAAGGTTTTGGTTGAACGGTTATTAACCAAATATCCTTCGAGATCGTGACTTTTCACATGTCGAATCGTTAAAACAACAATTACAGCCAGGTAGAGTCCGATCCAGAAAATAAACCAGTTCATCTGCGAATTTTTCCCAAAGTAAATGAATTCATTCCAATCTTAAAACAACAATATGATTGAATGAAAATTAGCTAAAAAAAATTCCTTTTTCCTATTGTGCTTTTAAGCTTTGTAAGTTATTCTGAAAACAAATTGCTTTCAACCGGTCTTTTCACAGTGGTTGGCTTGTAAAGAGCGGTTTTAAATAAATTCATCAACCCGGCCACACAGCAAGTAAAGGCAGAGCAATTCTTTCCGCTTGACCCTTTTCAGCACGGTGACTCCGCAGATATTGAAACTGATTATATTTTTGAACCAAACAAGCAGGAGATTGTTAAATGGTTAATACCAAAAACCCTGAAGATTCACCTCTATCAGGCCCTTTTGGATTCGAATGCCTCGGAGCATGGATCACGTACGAGCGCTATGCACCAGGCAACAGACAATGCAAACGAACTGATTAATGACCTGCAACTTAAGTACAACAAAGCATGGCAGGAATCTATTACGAACCAAATTATAGAAGTTGTGTCAGGAGCACAAGCTTTAAACGGATAAACCTTAAAAACTGAAAATTATGATATCAAACAAGTTACAAGACGTTCTGAACAATCAGATTAAAAACGAAGAACATTCATCCAGAATTTACATGGCCATGGCCTCATGGTGTGAAATGCAAGGATACGAAGGTGCCGCGGAATTTCTCTATGTTCAGGCCGATGAAGAAAAAGGGCACATGCTTAAATTAATTCATTATCTAAACGACCGGGGAGGCCACGCGCAGATGGCAGCTCTCGATCAGCCTAAAAAAGATTATGACGGCATTAAAAAGCTTTTTGAAGAAGTGCTTGCTCATGAAGAATTTATAACAAGCGAAATCAACAAATGCTACGATGCGGCGTTAAATGAAAAGGATTACAACACCGCTCAATTCCTTCAATGGTATGTAGAAGAACAAATTGAAGAAGAGAGTACCATGAATTCTATCCTTGACAAAATTAACCTGGCAGGCGATTCAAAAGGAGGCATGTTGCACGTTGACATGGCCCTCAAGAAAATGGCTACTACCAGCGCTGCACAGGATCAGGCAGAATAAATCAGAAAAAAGGCTGCTTTTTTAGAGCAGCCTTTTTTTATCTGGTGACATTTTTTTGGAGGCGTTCCGCCATAGTTTCCAGTTGCTCATACCACTCACGGCCATATTTCCTGATAAGTGCCTCTTTTACAAACTTATAGAGGGGGACTTTTAGAGTATCACCCAAAACGCAGGCAGGATTACATATGCTCCAGCGGTGGTAGTTCATCGCATGATAGTTTGCGTTTTCAGTAATACGAACAGGGTACAAATGGCACGAAACGGGCTTTTGAAAATCGATTTTTCCTTGCTCATAGGCCTTTTCTATCCCACATGAAGCTATCCCGTTTTGATCAAAGACTGTAAAAGCACACTCTCTTCCATTTATTAAAGGCGTCACATACTCTCCCTCTGCATCATAATCAAAAACACCGGCGCGTTGTATTGTTTGCACTCCTTCCTCTGTCAGAAAAGATAATATTTCGCGGATGGAATCCTCAAGTAAACCAATTTCATGCTCTTCAAGAGGGGCTCCGGCATCGCCTTCCAAGCAACACGCCCCTTTACATCTGGCTAAATCACAAACAAAATTCTTCTCAGCTATATCATCTGATACTATAACATGGTCAACAATCATCATAAAATTTTTATTTATCGTTTCCAAAAAGCAGGTGATAGCAGGATAAGCACCGTAAATAGTTCAAGACGTCCTATCAGCATTAAAAAGGCCAGAAACCATTTTCCCACTAAAGGAATAGCAGCATAATTCTCTGCGGGCCCAACCCCTCCTATTCCGGGACCGATATTTCCGATGCTTGCCGCTACAGAGCCTACCGATGTTTCAAAGTCCAATCCCATAAAAGTCATTACGATTAAACTCAGCGCAAAAATAATAAGATAAATCACAAAAAAAGCCAACACATTGTATATTACATTGCTTGCCACCGTTTTACCATTAAACCGCACCGGAATAATAGCATTGGGATGTACCAGTCTTTTCAATTCGAGAAAACTGTTTTTGAAAACCAGCAGCTGCCGCATCACCTTAATACCGCCCCCCGTAGAGCCGGCGCTACCACCGATAAACATAAGCATAAAAATAATTACCCACACCGATCCGGGCCAAATCAGGTAATCAGAAGTGATAAATCCGGTGGTAGTAACTATAGAAACCACCTGAAATATACTATCCCTGAACGATTTTTCCCAGTCACCGTAGTCATGGAACCCCAAAAACAAAGTGATGATAAGCGTAAATGCCCCTAAAATAATTAAAAAATACTTGTATTCTTCATTTCTAAAAACTTCTCTAAGTCTGCCGTGCAGGGCCAGGTAATGCAGTGTAAAATTCGTACCGGCAAAAATCATAAATAAAACAATGATATACTGGATATAGGGAGAAAATTCGGCAACAGAAGAATTACTCGGTGAAAATCCGCCGGTGGCCATCGTACCGAAAGCATGGGTCAGTCCGTTAAAAAGATCCATTCCTCCGGCCATTAAAAGAAGCGTTTCAACAAATGTGAGTAAGACATAAATACCCCAAAGCCTTTTGGCAGTAGCCGTAATGCGTGGATGCAGCTTATCGGGGGTCGGTCCGGGCACCTCTGCAACAAACAATGACATCCCCCCGATTCCAAAAAAAGGCAGAATAGCCAGAGAGAGAACAATAATTCCCATACCACCAATCCAGTGGGTCATGCTCCGCCAAAAAAGCAACCCTCTGGGCATAGCTTCAATGTCGTTTAGGATAGTCGCCCCGGTAGTTGTAAACCCCGACATCGTTTCAAAAAAAGCGTCGGTATAGCTGGGAATATCTCCGCTAAGAAAAAAAGGTAAGGCCCCAAAAATTGATATCACAACCCATGAAAAAGTAACTATAATGAATCCTTCCCTCTTGCTTAGAGCTGTAGTAGCCTTTCGATAAAGCAATGTAAACACAAGGCCAAAAGATATCATCACTACTGCGGCCATAAGCATAGGCCAAAAATCCTGACCCGGCTGAAAGAGGCGGACCTCCGTAAAATCCGGATTGGAGTAATAAATGGAGAAAGGAAGGGATAAAAGAAGAAAAATACCCTCGATGGTTATTAATATTCCAATAGCCTTCCCGATGATAGGAAAATTGATTTTCGACCGCATATCTTAAATAAAAAGTGTAGTAACCTTTTGAACTGCTCTAGGTAAAGCAAAAACAACCACTTTATCGCCGGCTTTGATTTGTAAATCCCCGACGGCTATGTACCCTTCATCGGCTCTCACAATTCCTCCAATGATAGCGCCCTGGGGCATTTTCAGCTTTCGAATCGGTTTTTTTGTAGCCGGTGAGTTCTCTTTCACGATAAATTCAAGCGCGTCAGCATCAACACTGCTAAGACATTTAATATCCGTCACTTCCGCATCCATAGTAAAGCGCACTATATGGCTGGCTGTAATCAGCTTTTTGTTTATCATGGTATCTATGCCTATACTTTTGGAGATGTCGAAATAATCGATATTTTCTATCAGGGGGATAACCTTGGGAACGCCAAACTTCTGGGCCAGCAGACAAGTAAAAATATTCGTTTCAGAATTATCGGTCGTAGCAATAAAAGCATCCATACCTCTGATGCCTTCATCCTCCAAAAGGGAAACATCCCGGGCGTCGCCATTAATTATAAGGGTGTTACGAATAGAATCCGTCAGTTTTTCACAGCGTGATTTATCTATATCAATCAGCTTCACATTCACTTGTTTCTCCAGCTCGCGGGCCGTTTTCCTCCCTATGCGTCCGCCTCCGATTATCATCACATTACGGATATCAATCTTGCGCTTTCCGCCAAGCTTTAGTAACTCACTTATCCCGTTAGGTCGTGTAATGACATATGCCAGGTCGCCCTGTTCGAAGTGATCATCTCCCGTGGGAATTATTGTTTTCCCTTCTCTGTGGATGGCAATGCATCGAAAATTCAGCTTAGGATATTCCTGGGCGATCTGTGTGAGTGTTTTGCCAAGGACCATAGCTTTTTTATCCAGACGTATGAGATAAAGAGAAAGTCTTCCTTCCGAGAAATCAATAATTTCTGTAGCAGCACTCTCCGTAAGAAGCTTAAGTATTTCTTTAGCGGCTATTCTTTCCGGCGCCACAAGCTCATCAACACCCATTTCTTTAAAGCGCGCTTTATTATGAGGGGCCAGGTATTCCACATTATTCACCCGTGCAATAGCTCTTTTGGCGCCAAGCTTCTTTCCCAGAAGGCAGGTAACGATATTCACCTGCTCGTCATGGACAACTGAGATAAGCAAATGGGCCTTATCAATATTGGCACGCTCCAGCACTCTTACAGAGGTAGAATCGCCGGCAATGGTCATCACATCCATATGCGATTCCAGCATCTTGAGCAGCTCAGAGTGAGGGTCGACGATCGTAACTTCATGATGTTCCGACTCCAGCATCTTAGCCAGATGAAATCCTACTTCGCCGTCTCCTGCTATTATAATATTCATTATCTATCTAGGTTGTGAAAAATTACCCTGCGAAATAAAATATTTAGCCATTCAAAACCAAATTAGTAAGCCTATTTTAATCCCTTTAAAAAAACTAAGATACAATCAATTATGCCCAGCCGGTTATTTTTTTATGTCAAAAAGATCCCAGTCCAGACCAACCTTAAACTTCTCTCTGAAATCCGCCAGGTGCTTGTATGAGAGTGTTTGCCGAATAACCCCCTCTTCATTATCTTGTACAACATTCACCAAATCACCTTTAGCATCTATCACTCTGGTTCCTCCGGAATAATCCAGTCCTTTACCATCCTTCCCTACACGGTTCACCCCTAAAACATAGGCCTGGTTTTCTATGGCCCGCGCATCAAGTAGCTTTTTCCATACATGCACGCGGCTTTGCGGCCAGTTGGCGATATAAATCAACACATCATATCCATACATGCCATCATAAAATACGTTTTTGCTCCATACCGGAAACCGAAGGTCATAGCAAATTAAAGGCCGTATTTTCCATCCTTTCAGGGTCACCAGTAAAGGCTCCTGCCCACCCGTAAATCGCCGGTGTTCGCCACCCATTCTAAATAAATGACGCTTATCATAAGTAAGATAAAACCCATTAGGTTCCATCCACACCAGCCGGTTGAAATAATCGGCTTTTTCTTTAACTACCAATGATCCGGTAATTACTGCCTGCGTTTTTTCAGCTTGTTGACGCATCCACCTGATGGTAGGCCCGTTTATCGTTTCCGCCACCTTAGATGGTTCCACCGAGAAGCCGGTGTTAAACATTTCAGGTAATACGATAAGGTCGGGCGAAAAATCCAACTCGTCTATTTTATGGCTGAATTGCTGCATATTGGCTTTGGGATCTTCCCAAACTAAATCCGCCTGAATAAGGGCTAATTTCAAATCCTGCATAATATTTCTGCTGCTTGGTCTATTGTTTCTTCCCTCTTAGCAAAACAAAGCCGCAGGATGTTCATCCCATCCGGCTCGTGTTGATAGAATGGCGAAAGAGGAATGGCTGCAATCTTATATTTTTTAATTAGTTCCTCAACAAAATCGGTATCCTTGCTTCGGGAAATATTACCATAATCCAAAAGCTGAAAATATGTTCCTTTGGAAGGAATTACTTTAAAGCGGCTGCTGCTGATTTTTTCGAGAAAATAGTCCCTTTTTTGCTGATAAAAACTTGCTAGTCCGCTTAAGTCGGAATACTTATTCAAATAATCACTGATGGCGTGTTGCACAGGCGTATTCACCGCAAAAACCACATACTGATGCACCTTTCTGAATTCTTTCATCAAATAAGCCGGCGCAAGAGCATAACCGGTTTTCCAGCCAGTAGCATGAAGTGTTTTCCCAAAAGAACCTATAACAAAACTCTTTTCTGCCAGCGCCGGAAAGCGTGCAGCGCTGTGATGTTCCTGAGCATCGAAAACCAAATGCTCATATACCTCATCACTTACAACCACTATTTCCCGGTCTTCTGCGATTTTCTGAAGTTCCAGCATGTCTCTCGCCGATAAAACAGCGCCCGTGGGGTTATGCGGGGTGTTTATGATAATCATCCGCGTTTTGCTGTTTATGGTTTTTATCACTTCGTCCCAGTCTATATGAAAATCCGGCGCTTTCATACGGCAGTGTTTCACAACACCTCCGCTCATCTCAACAGCCGGTGCATACGCATCATAAGCCGGTTCAAAAACAATAACTTCATCATTTTCTCTGACAAATGCAGATATGGCAGTGTAAAGTGCTTGCGTGGCCCCGGCAGTGATAGTGATTTCTTTATCAGCATCGTAATCAACGCCGTGATTTTTGAGGTATAGCTTTCTAATATTTTGCCTTAGCTCAGGCAGTCCCTTCATAGGTGCATATTGGTTATGTCCTTTTTTCATGTGGTGATGCACCCTGTCTATCAATTCTTCTGAAATGGGGAAATCCGGGAAACCCTGCGAAAGATTCACCGCATCGTAGTCTGAGGCCATCTGCGACATTACCGCAAAAACCGATGTCTCCATTTCTTTTAGTTTGGGGGGTATGGGGTAGTTGTTCGTCTCCATTGCTAAAAAATTTCTTCAAAGATACGCTTTACACTCTTATTTGTAAAACTAACGAAAAAAATACAATTCACCTACCGGGCCTCTTTACACTCATTATGTTTTGATCCCCCTGGTATATTTCAACCATTTCAAAAATAGTATTGATGAAAAATTCCTTACTTTTGATTGAAATCAAAAAAGAAATCTATGAAGCCTTTAAAGTTTCTACTGCCCCTGTTTCGCTGGGTTATGCGAATAAGCCTTGTGCTTTATGCGTATGTAATGTATTTTGATGTAATTGCCGGTTTTCAGTTTGGCAACCTGGGATATTTTATTGCCCTGATTTTTAGTCTTTTCAGTGTGCTGATCCTGCTGGGCGGATTATTAAGAGACAGCTCAATAACAGTGATATCAGCATTGATACTAATGCTACTTGAGCTTTACCAGCTCACATACAGCGTAAACCCATCAGTAAGTCATTCATTTACCATATTTCTAATGATTATGGCGATTACCGGTTATTTTTTATCAAGCATATGGGTTAGAATGTGACTAGAAGGAGAGCGGCGTAGCGTAGGATGA
>CAYFQK010000048.1:0-17003 GCA_964345255.1 uncultured Bacteroidales bacterium
GTTACAACGAAAAATGGAGCTAAAACTCATCTGATTTGGGCAGGTAAATAATTACTAATACGCTTTGCTTTTGCTGTTATAATTAGCGATTAGTTCATCTGTAAATTAAAACTTTTAGTTCACTGTATTTGTTAAATTCTTAATTACTGCTGTCAGGGAAAACCCATGGAGATTTCTCGCTACGCTCCCATTTTCTCTAAAACCCTTGTCATTCTGAGGGAAGCGAGGAACATCCTGGATGGTTGCCGGACACAAATAATTTAAAATTGAAAAAATGAATAAAACACACAATCAGCTTATACATGAAACAAGTCCTTATCTTTTGCAGCATGCCAACAATCCTGTAAACTGGCACGCCTGGAATGAGGAGACCATAGAGAAAGCGCGAAGCGAAGACAAACCCCTGCTGGTATCTGTTGGCTACTCCACGTGCCACTGGTGTCATGTTATGGAGCGTGAATCATTTGAGGATGAGGGAGTAGCAAAAATTATGAATGATAATTTCATTTGTATCAAAGTCGACAGGGAGGAAAGACCTGATATCGATCAGTTATATATGGATGCCGTGCAGCTACTCAGCGGCAGAGGAGGATGGCCGCTAAATTGTTTTGCTTTACCTGATGGCAGACCTTTTTACGGAGGCACGTACTTTCCGAAAGAACAATGGAAGCAGCTATTGCAAAAAATTACCGAACTTTTCTCCAATGATCGCAAAGAGCTAACGGAGCAAGCCTCAAAGCTAACCGAAGGGGTTGCTAATTCAGGTTTCATCAAGCCCGGAGAAGACCAAAAAATAACCAACACCGAGGCGGAACGATTTATCGAAAACCTCAAGGATGAGCTTGACGATAAAAACGGGGGGATAGGTTCTGCCCCAAAATTTCCACTGCCCGTAGTTTATGAAGCCCTGCTTTACGGCTATAATTTGACAGCAGACAGTGATTTGATAAATCACCTTGAGCTGACCCTCGATAAAATGAGTCGCGGAGGGATTTATGATCAGCTGGGAGGTGGGTTTGCCCGCTACTCCGTTGATAAAATCTGGAAAGTCCCCCATTTTGAGAAGATGTTATACGATAATGCCCAGTTAATCTCGCTTTATTCAAAGGCATATAAGATTGCTCCAAAAAATACATACCGCAGTGTAGTTTATGAAACGGTCGATTTCCTGGTGCGGGAGTTCAAAAATCAGGATGAACTATTCTTCTCCGCCCTGGATGCCGATTCAGAAGGTGAAGAGGGGAAGTTTTATGTATGGACAAAGGGCGAGTTTACAAATGTTTTGGGGGATTATGCCCCGCTGATGGCAGATTATTTTGGAATTGAAGGCGAAGGTTACTGGGAAAACGGGAAGAATATTTTAGTTCGTACCGAAAGCAATGAGCGTTTTGCTAAAAGAAACAACCTCTCTGAAACGGAACTGGAAAAGCTGGTAGAAAAAAGTAAAAGGATGCTTTTTGACAGGCGATCCTACCGTGAGCGTCCCGCTACGGATGATAAAATACTTACAGACTGGAATGCCATGCTGGTTTCTGCCCTGGTGGATGCATACGAGGCGTTTGAGAATGAGCGCTTTTTAAACCTTGCACTGCGCACAGCTCAGGCACTGAGCAATCGTGTGGTTAGCCACGATGGTTCTACCCTGTTGTATCATGCTTATAA
The DNA here is from genome assembly GCA_964345255.1 of uncultured Bacteroidales bacterium. Taxonomy (GTDB): domain Bacteria; phylum Bacteroidota; class Bacteroidia; order Bacteroidales; family JAIPAH01; genus JAIPAH01. The sequence continues at coordinate 1,663 of CAYFQK010000048.1, forward strand.
AAACGGGGAGGCCAAAATACCAGGCTTTCTTGATGATTATGCTTTTCTGGCAAAAGCATTTTTCAGAATATATGAAGTTACTTTTAAAGAGGAATGGCTGTTGCAAACGCGTAAGCTAGTGGATTATGCCCTAAATCATTTTTATGATGACGAATCGGGGTTTTTCTTTTTTACTCATGATCAGCATAGTCGTTTAGCAGCCAAAAAGAATAATTTTCTTGATAATGTTACTCCATCAGGAAACTCAGTGATTTTTAATTTGATGTATCGGTTATTCATGGTATTCGAAGAGGACCAATATCTTGAAAAAAGCAGGAAAGCGATGAAAAGAATAATTCCTGTAATGGACAAATCTGCCATTGCTTTTTCCAACTGGGCGGTGCTTTTGATGCGAATGGGTTATCCGTCTTATGTTGCGGCCATCGCGGGAGAGGATGCATTGGAAAAAAGAAAGGCTTTTTTTAATGCGTTTCTTCCTAATGTCATTTTCGCAGGGAGTAGTACTTCATCATCAGTGCCTGTATTAAAAGGTCGGTTTAATAAGAATGAGACTTTGATATATGTATGCCGCGAGCGTGACTGTCTGTTGCCTACCGGTGAGCCTGACAAAGCCATTGAGCTGTTGAAGCCGGTATAAAAAAAGCCGGGTTTCTTCAGCACTAATCTTCAGCACAAACCCGGCTATTCCAATATTTCATGGAAGGATTATTTCAACGCTTTGTGGCAGAACCACCAGTCGTAGCAGTCTTTCTTACCGCGACGCTCGTCAGCTGCCTCTTCTGTTGCAGCAGGTGGGATAATGCCTCTGTCATTGATTAATTCGTTGTTCGGCCAGTTTTCAGGAAGAGCTACTTTTTGTTCTTCATGAGTCTGAAGAGCTTTCAGTGCTCTGACAACTTCGTCAACCTGACGACCGATTTCCTGTGGGTAATAAATAGAGATTCTGATCTTGCCTTCAGGGTCTATAATAAATACTGCTCTTACAGTATTAGTCCCTTTAGCAGGAGCAATCATACCCATTTTTTTGGCTACACGGCCCATCTCATCAGCGATGATTGGAAATGGAATATCTACATTGAGTTTTTCTTTGATCCATTCTGTCCACTTGATGTGTGAGAATACCTGGTCAACTGAGAGTCCCAGCAATTCGGCATTCAAATCATCAAACTGCTTTTTGCGGTTTGCAAAAGCAACAAATTCAGTGGTACATACCGGAGTAAAATCTCCGGGGTGACTGAAAAGAACCAACCACTTCCCTTTGTAATCATCAGGAAGTTTCTTAGGTCCGTGTGTTGTGTTTACTTCCATTTCAGGAAAAAGATCTCCTAAAAGTGGCATTCCTTGTTGTTCATCCATAGTTTTTAATTTTTAAGGTTTAACAAATTGTTTTTTATTTATTGCTTCAAAAAAGCGTTATACATCCAAATTGTTTTTTCCTGCTCACCCATAAAGCCTGTAAGCATGTCTGCTGTTCCTTCATCACCATTTTCTGATGCCAGCTCAATAAGGCTTCTCTCTCTGTTGATTATAGTCTGAAGTCCTTTTACAACACCTTTGACCGTTTTATTTGCAGAACTTACATCTGTATCTTCCTGAACATCTGCAACATTGAGGAATTCACTGTAAGAGTGTACCGGACGTCCTTCCAGCGTTTTGATTCTTTCAGCGATTTCGTCCCCTTTTTCAGCGAGGTCGTTGTAAAGTTCTTCAAACTTTTCGTGAAGGGTAAAAAACTGATTCCCTTCAATATTCCAGTGATAACCTTTTACATTCATGTAAAATACCTGAACATCGCCTAGTAATACGTTAAGGTCGTCTACTATTTTTTGTGTTTTTTCTTCTGTCAAATTTACTTGATTTTTATCCATCATTTTTCTCCTTTAGTTATTGTTATTATTTGTTTTTTCTTTATCTGTAAAATGTCCTGTTAAATGAATTTTAAAGTCTTCAAGCTGGAAATTTTTGATTTGTTTCTTTTTGAAATAATCTTCCAGCATTTTGTTTAGCTCGTCGTCGAAATAATCCTCAATTCTGTCTGAATCTTTACTGTAGAGGTGATGGTGTTTTTTTGTCACTAAGTCATACCTCATTACATCGCGCTCAGTTTTAACTTTTTCGATTAATTCCTTTTCTTTTAGTTTCTCTAACGTTTTGTAAATTGTACCGACAGCAATTGAAGGATGATTTTCCTGAATATACTCCTTAATTTTATCAGCCGTTGGATGACTATTCAAATCATGTACGGCTTCCAATATGGCCATTCGCTGAGGCGTAACTTTAAGCCCCTTCTCCGCGATCATTTGTTTTATGTAATTCCTGTCAGCCATAAATTAATTTCTTTGTTAATAACGATTCTTACTTAATAACAAGAATTAAATGAAAATGTTTAATAAGAGCTAAAAAATATTATCAAATATTTTCTGGTAACAAAGCGTTTTTTTCTCTGAAATGTTTTATCAGCAGTGTTAAGGAATCTTAAAACCTGGAATAAATAACTAGTTCACTCAAAATTAGAATAATAATATCAAAGGGCAAAGTTACTCCTCCAATCCAAACACTTTCGCCACTTCTTTGCGGTAATAATTTCCTATCGGGAGCTTTTCGCTGTTGATTTCCAGTTGGTTACCTTCCAGGGCATCAATGTTTTTGATGGAGACGATGTAGGATTTGTGAATGCGGATGAAGCGATCGCCGGGTAGTTTTTCCTCCAGCTCTTTGAGCGAAGCCAGGGCGGTGATGCGCTTATCGTGTGCAGCATGAAATTTAACATAGGCTTTCTGCCCTTCCACGTAAATCAAATCTTCGTAGTTGATTTTATAATATTTCCGGTCGGCACGGATGATGAGGTAGTCCTCCCTGAAATCGGTCTGTGTCTCCTGGTTTTCCTCTCCCTGCGACTGAACTTGCCGGTTCTGTATCGCAGTGTTCACCTTATTGACGGCTTTCAGGAACCGGTCGAATGAAAAGGGCTTGAGCAGGTAATCGGTCACCTCCAGCTCATACCCCTCCAGGGCATATTCTTCGTAGGCGGTGGTGAGGATTACATACGGCTTTTGCTCCAGGCTGCGGATAAATTCCATTCCTGAAATATCAGGCATTTGCACATCCAAAAAGAGCAAATCCACTTGTCCCTGCTGCACCGGCTCCATGACTTTCAGCGGCGAGTTGTAATCGCCGTAGAGTTCCAGGAAAGGAACCTTTGCCACGTAGTCCCTGATATACTTGCGGGCGAGGTATTCGTCGTCGATGATGGCACAGCGGATTTTCATGTAGTCTGTATTTCAAAATTCACCGTAAATCTAAGGTCTTTTTCATCGATTTTCAATGTGTGACGTTTCGGATAAAGCACTTGCAGGCGCTGGCGTACGTTAGGGATGCCCATGCCCTGGCCCTGCGCCGGTTTCCCCGCTTCCGGGACGGTGTTCTCTATCCAAAAACGTATCCGGCCGTTTGCAGTCGAAAGCCTGATTTGTATCCAGGCATTTTCCAGCTCCTCAATCTTGCTGTACTTAAAAGCATTTTCGATAAACGGAATAAAAAGCATGGGGGAGATAGCCTGGCTTCCCGAAGCTTCGGAATAATCAAACTGAATATTTTGCTCATGCTCGGATTTCATCCGCTGTAGCGAGATAAAATTTTCGATATACTTAATTTCATCTTTGAGCTTTACGGTGTCTTTACTGCAATCGTAAAATACATAGCGCAGCATCTCCGAGAGTTTTAAGACACTCTCAGGCGCTTTTTCCGACTGGGTGTAAGTCAGGGCGTAGATGTTGTTCAGGGCATTGAAGATGAAATGAGGATTTATCTGGGCTTTCAGGAGTTGTAGTTCAGTACCGAGCTTCTCTTCCCGCAGATTTTTCTCGCGAATGGCCTGCTGCCTTACTGTATTAGAGAGATAAAGGGCAATACTGATAAAATTAGCCATGAGCAGTAAAAAGAGCGACCGGATAACAAAAAAGATAAATGCCAGTGCTTCTTCATCATCAGTCTCTTTAAAAGGCTTAAACAATTCTTCCTCAAGAAACGCATGCAGGGCGGCAAGGCCGATGAGCACCAAAGCATCCAGGAGGATAAACGTGAGTCTTGTTTTGGAAAAAAAGAACCGGGGCATCAGGAGGTATTCATTGATTACAAACAGCCCGATAACTATGATACCCGTCATCACACCCATTAGCAAGGCCACTACTACCGGATATACGTGAGAAGCCGGTAAGGCAATAATCATCGATATAGCCAGGATGATGAGCGTTTTAGTTATCCATGGATGGATTCTCCTGTTATTCATAAGTCACCTTTCAATCTGAAGGCAAAATTATTGAAAAGTGAATGCGCTGTGTAACCTATTGAACGAAAGTGCGATTTTTATGAACGAAAATGTTTTGTCTGGAGGGTTGATTATTTAGTTATTAGTTATTTACAAGATTGTTTGTTACCAATCAACAAATTTGTTTGACAGCAACAAACAACTTCCTATTTGATTGTGTCAAAATTACCCACTGCTTCTTGCCAACTTTCTTATTTTCATTCACCAAAATCCCTGTTTCGTTCAAAAACTTTTTTTGGGTGTAATAAGACCTGTATTCTTGCCTCCAATTTGATGCAGTAAAAAACAACAAATCATGAAAAAGAATAATTGGATTTATGCACTCGGGAGTTTGGTAGTCATTGGAATTGCTGTTGCCGTTTCGGCTTTTCTGATGAATAATCAGGCCCAACCCAAAAAGAGTACGGAAGATGAACAACTGCTTTATTTAAAGGTGGATACGGTCGTTTCAAAAAAGATGCACCCCACGATGGATTACGAGGGACGCATGCACTCGTATGAAACCGTATCGCTGTCGTCTGAGGTCAGCGGACGCATCATGAAAGGCGCAGTGCCTTTTAAGGAAGGACAAAGCTTTGATAAGGGCGACCTGCTGATACAGATTTACAGCGAGGATACCCAGGCAGCCCTGACCTCCGGTAAAAGCAATTTTCTGCGTACGCTATCCTCCATTCTACCCGACCTGAAAGTGGACTTTCCCGATGAATACTCCAAATGGAAAGCGTTTTTTGATGAGATTGATGTAAAAGGCGAACTACCGGATCTGCCGGAAATCAACTCCGAAAAAGAACAGGTATTCCTCGCTTCGCGGGGTGTTTTGTCTGAGTACTATTCGCTGCAGCAGCAGGAGATCAATCTGAAAAAATATAATATTTATGCGCCTTTCGACGGGGCTTTTCAAAAAATGAATCAGCAAGTCGGAGCCATAGCCAGTCCGGGGGCTACCCTGGCTACCGTGGTTCGCACCGATAAGCTGGAAGCCGTCATCCCCATACCTCCGGAAGATGCCCGTTGGATGCAGCCGGGGTTAAAAGTAACTCTTACCGGCAACAACGGGTTCAGCCAGCAGGGGAAAGTGACGCGCGTGGCCGATTTCCTGGATGCTTCCACCCAGTCGGTGAATGTGTACGTGCAATACATTCCCACAAATATGAGGCGCTTTAAAGTAGGAGAGTTTGTGGAGGCCAATTTTCAGATTTCCAAAGAAGTGGATGGTTTCACCATACCCCGCGAAGCGCTGCTCGATGGGAAGTCGGTGTATACGGTAGAAAAGCATCAGCTACAAAAACAACCCGTCAAAGTCTTACGAAAAATGGAAGATTATGTGATCCTCGCAGGATTGGAAAATGGCTCCCGGGTCGTGGTTGAGTCATTAGTGGACGTTAGTGTCGGACAAAAGGTAAATGTCAGGTAAGCTATGAAAAGAGTCATTAAAAAATTTGTAGAATATCCGTTTTACGGAAAAATGGTCGTGGCCATTTTGCTGGTTTTAGGCGTGTTTTCCTACACCACCCTGAAAAGAACCTCCTTTCCCATTACAGAAACCAATACCATAACCGTGTTGGTGAGTTATCCCGGAGCCACCCCGCAGGAAATGGATGAAGGCGTAACCACCCTGATTGAGAATTCCATACGGGGACTTCCCGGAATTAAAGAGTTCAACTCGCAATCTATGGAGAACGTGTCGAACGTGACTATAACTGCCGAATTTGGTTATGACATTGACGAGTTACTTATCGATGTAAAAAATGCCGTGGATGGAATTTCCAACTTCCCGGCAGATGCGGAAAAACCCGTTGTTTCCAAACGCCGCTCCACCTCCCCGGCCATGTTTATTTCACTGGTTGCCGAAGAAGAGCGCAGTATGAAAATAAATGACATGGCCAATCGCATTGAGGATGATTTCCTGGGATCGGGAGTCATCTCGCAGGTGAGCATTTTCGGTTTGCCTTCCAGCCGCATCGAAATGGAGGTAACTATAGATGAAACGCAGCTTCGTCGGTATGAGCTGACCATTACGGACATTCAAAGAGCGATAAGAAGCAACAACCTGGATATTCATGGCGGAACGATTCGTAATCCGCGCGAACAAATCAACGTAGTAAGCCGCCAGCGATCGGTTAAGCCGGAAGCGATTAAAGACATTGTGATTAAAAGCAATCCGAACGGACGCTTGATCCGTATCGGTGATGTCGCGGGGGTAGAGCTACGATACCAGGAAGACCCCAGCGAAAGCTTTGTGCAGGGCCACTCCAGCACCACTTTTTTTATTCAGAAGCTGAAAACCGAAGACCTCCAGGAGATTTCCGAATTCGTGCAGCAGTACGCTGATGATTTTAACAAATCGCATAACAACTACCGCATCAGGGTGTTGCATGATTTCAACGAAAATATCAACGCACAGCTTTCCATTCTCATCAATAACGGACTGATGGGTATCTTTTTGGTGATAGTTATGCTTACGCTCCTGCTTAATTTCCGGCTCTCGTTATGGGTAGCCTGGGGTATTCCCGCTTCATTCCTGGGAATGTTTATCGTGGCTTCTCTGTACGGGATTTCTATCAATGTGATTTCCCTTGTCGGGATGATTTTGATTATCGGGATTCTGGTGGATGACGGCATTGTGATTGGGGAAAATATTTTTACCCATTTCGAAAGAGGAAAATCGCCGCAACTGGCAGCTATAGATGGAACCCTTGAAGTGCTGCCGGCGGTGTTCACTTCTATTACCACTACTATTATTGCCTTTACCCCGCTGTTTTTTATTGAAGGAAATATGGAGATTCTTTATGCGATGGGTTTTGTGGTCACTGTAGCGCTGTTCTTTTCTTTGGTGGAAGGGGTTTTTGTTCTTCCGGCCCACGTGGGCAACCCTACCATTTTAAATACCAGCGGGAAAAAGTCAAAAGCCAGCCGATTCACCATGTCAGTTATTCACTTGCTAAGGGATAGGCTCTACATGCCTGTGCTAAGAAGGGTAATGGCTCACAAAGGTTTTATGCTGGCCATTGTTACCGCGCTTATTATTATTACAGGCGGATTTTTGGCCAGCGGCAAATTACCGTTCACATTTTTCCCGCCGCATCCTTCGGATATGTTTACCATTGACCTGGCCCTGAAACCCGGCGTAAACCGGGAGAAAACCAAAAAAGAACTCTTCCGTATTGAAGAGCAGCTTTACGAAGTCAACAAAGAACTGATGGAGGAATATGGAGATACCACGGATTATATCCGCACGACCTCAGTAAGCCTGGGAAGTTCGTTCAATGGCTCGGAGTCGGGGACGCATGCCGGTATGATTCGCGTCTTTCTGCACCCGATGGAGCATACGCAGGTATCGGATCAGACGATTAAGCGCGCACTGGATGAAAAAGTTGGTAAAATACCGGAGGCTTACAAGTTTGCTGTTGGCGCTTCCAGCCGTTTTGGTGCGCCGGTATCCATAAGCCTTTTAGGGTATGATATGGAGGAGATGAAGCAGGCTCAGCAAAAGCTGGAGGCAGGCCTGGCAGATATGGATGCCCTCTTTAACATCACCAACAACAGCCAGTTGGGAAGCCAGGAAATCAGGCTAAAGCTGAAGCCGAAAGCCTATTCTCTCGGTCTCACACAGTCGGCCCTGATGGATGAAGTACGAAAAGGCTTTTATGGTGGTTTGGCCCAGCGCATCCAGGAAGGAAAAGATGAAATATGGTTTTATGTGCGTTATCCGGAAAAGAACCGCCGCACGATAGGGCAACTGGAAAGCATGATGATTCAAACCCCTGCCGGTGAGTACCCGCTCACAACGGTAGCGGAACTATCGAAGGCGCGCAGCCTCAGTACGATTAACGGCTACAACGGTAAGCGCGAAATCAGGGTGGATGCCTACCTGAAGGATAAAAGCGATGCCGTGCCCCCAATTCTTGAATATGTAGAGAAGAATATTCTTTCGGATATCATGAAGGAACATCCCGGTCTGAGCTATCAGCATCAGGGTCAGAGAAAGGATACCGAGGAACAGACGCAAAGCATGACGTATTCCTTCGGTATCGCCTTTTTAATTATTGTCCTGGTCATCATGTTTTACTTCAAATCGTTCCGCCAGGGGATGATAATCCTTCTGACCATACCCCTTGGTTTTATGGGAGCGATCTGGGGCCATGCCATTCACGGTCAGCCGGTTTCCATGCTAAGCATGTGGGGCCTAATTGCCCTGACAGGAACAATCATCAACGGCTCGGTCGTTTTCCTGTCCAAATACAACCAGATCATCGTGCTGGGGTATAACATCAGGGAAGCTGCCATAGAGGCTGCTAAATCCCGCTTCAGGCCGCTTTTTCTGACCACGGTTACTACCTTCGCCGGGCTGATGCCCCTAATCCTGGAAAGTAGCCCCGACGCCCAATTCCTGGTGCCTATGGCCATATCGGTAGCTTACGGTATTCTGTTCGGTTCCATTTTTATTCTTCTTACAATGCCGATTCAGATTATGTTGTTTAACAGGTTGCACCTGGCCATTAAGCGCCTCTTCGGTAAAAAAGACGCAACGCCCGAATCCATTGAACCGGCGGTGATACATCATGACATTGATACGCGTCTTGAAAAAGCAATCAGAGAGGAAGAGGAGCAGAACAAGAAAAATGAGTAATGAATTAAAAACTACATCGATAATGCGAACATTATTCGGAATAATATTTATGATACTTACGATAGGGCTCTCAGCACAGCAGGCGCAGGAGCTAACCCTGCAAGGGGCTGTCGATAAAGCCCTGGAGAACAACTACGGTATTATCACCACAGAGAAAAACTCGGAAATAGCCGATATCAGGAATTCCTGGGGCGAAGCCGGAGCGCTGCCTACGGTTCGTTTTGTGGGCTCCGGCAACGCATCTAAAAACTTTAGCGATGCGGATGATTATACCAGTTCCCAGTATAACGGTTCAGTCGAAATGAATTGGACGCTTTTCAGAGGGTTTGGAGTAAGGATACAAAAAGACCGCCTCGAAGAGTTAGAAAAACTGTCAAAAGGCAATGTGGCTGTGGTGGTGGAGAATACCATTTACAGCGTCATTCTCAGTTACTACAATATTTTGCTGGCTGATGAACGGGTTAACATTGCACAGAAAAACATGGAGCTTTCGCGCGATCGTTACAAGCGGATGCAGCACAGCAAAGAGATTGGCGCTTCTGTAACCTACGACCTGCTGCAGGCCAAAAACGCCTACCTGCGCGATAGTTCCGATTACCTTTCAGCACGCTCGTCTTACAACAACTCCGTGAGGCAATTGAATTATCACATGGCCGAACCTTTGGAGAACGAATATCGCTTTACATCCGACTTTTCGCCTGATACCACCGATTTTGAGTACACCGGCCTGGTGGATAAGATGCTGGAAAACAACAATAACCTTCAGAACCAGTACATGAACCTTGAACTGGCCCGTTTGGATATAAAATCAGCCAAAAGCGCCTATTATCCGACGCTTTCGATGACCTCTTCCGGCGGGCTTCAGGGTTCGCGGCAGGATTATGATCAGAATAATCAACTGGACCAGTCTCGTTCGGGATATACAGCCTCGGTAGGCTTGTCACTCACCTACACCATTTTTAACGGCAATTCGCGCAAGCGGGCTTTGCAGGCTGCTCAAATCGAGAGGGAAATCTCAGAAGTGAAAACCGAAGAGATGGAGCAGGATATGAAAAACCAGCTGGCCCAGGAATACGAACTTTACAACGTGCGCAAAGAACTCCTGGACGTGGCGCAGGAAAACCTTGATGCAGCCGAACTGAACCTGGAGCTTTCGCGAAGGAAGTTCGAGAACGGGACTATCAATTCCTTCAACTTTCGCGATGTGCAGCAGATATACATGGATGCCGCCTACAACTATCAAAATGCGGTGTTTAACGTCATTCAGAGCTATCACACCCTGCTGCGACTGACAGGAGGGATCATCGACGAATATCAAGGGCAATCGCTCCCGGAAGAAGCGCAATAAAAGCTGTTTTCCCCATAGACATTCAGCTTTTGGTGAGCCGGATCTGTGTTTAATTAAAAACACAGCCGGCTTTCTTTGCTTTTCAGAGGAATTGACCGGAGCGCGGCCTCACCATCCAGAGGTTAAGTGATAAACCATCTGAAAATATCTTAATAAAATGTGAAATTATGGTTTTCATAAAACAGTTAATTGATTACCAGTGTTTTTTTATTGTAGCCAACAAGTAAGGTTGTGCTAAAGAAAGAAGAGTTGTGTAATTTAAATTTAAATTATGATGAAAGGAAAATGCTTATGATGAAGAAAGTAGTGATTTTTAACTTATGGATGTTCCTGTTAGCCATTAGTGCTTCAGGACAGGAGGGACTGGTGTCTTACTGGAGCTTTGATAGCCTGCCGGGAGATACCATTATGGATTATTCGGAATATGCCAATCATGGTACCAATTATGGAGGAGAATTAGTTGAGGGCATGAAAGGCAATGCGCTGGAATTTGACGGAGTTAGTGACTATGCCAGGATTCCTGAGGATGGAGAGGATCCGCCCGAGGTGCTTCAGAGTTTGGGAAAAGGAACGATTTCCTTATGGTTTCGGGTGGATAACATACCTACAGAATATGGTATTGCTCCGGCATTTTACTACGGAGCGGAACAGATGTGTGATTTTTTCGATGCCGCTAACCAGGGGATGATCATCGAGTTAGGTCATAGCCCGGTTTATATGGGGTCGGAAGCCATTTTTTTTACCATTTGGAAGAATGGGTGTACATACCCCTCATTCTGTTTCGATTCCTACTATGCTATACCTGAAAACGAATGGCATCATTTTGTTGCTGTGGTGGGAGAGAACTTCAATACCGGATATATTAACGGCCAGGAAATGACAGGACGCAGGTACAGCTTTGGAAATGAGACTTATTCACAGTTTTTTGAGGATGCCGTGTTGCATGAAAAGCTATGGCTCGGTAAAGGGTACTGGGATGAAACCGTTCAGCATTTCGACGGGGCTATCGATGAACTGCGAATCTACGATCGTCCGCTATCTAAAGAAGAGGTTCAGGCACTTTATAGTGATACGACAACACTGACTTCCGTCAATCCGGTTACAGAAGGCAGTGCGGATATAAGCGTTTATCCGAATCCGGCTAAGGGGCAGTTGTATTACGATATCTCAAATCTGAATACCGAAATACAGACGTTCAAGCTGACTGATATGGCCGGAAAAGTAATTCTAAGTCAATCGGATGTTGCCGACAAGAAGCAACTCGATATCGGAAATCTTTCAGAAGGTGTGTACTTCATGAATTTCCATCACAAAGAGGGCATTTACCGTAAGAAAGTGGTGATCTCCGATTAATACCCTCGATTAAGTCCTTTTGCTTGCGCTTCGATGTGCTGCTTTACTACTCTCTCGAAGCGACTTTCACCGCAAAACCTCATCACCGACATACTTCCTGATTAGTGTTTTAATTTTTAAATTGTTGCTTTTTCTGGCTTGTCCAGGTTAGGTATTCATTATTGAAATTGAGAATTCAAAATTCAAAATTTTAAATTCAGAATATGGAATTTGGATTTTTTTCTTTTTTACCGTCCATTACCATTCAAGAGCCCCGGCATTTCATCAATCCTTTTCACCTTTACAATCTCATGCTGTCCGTCGGGATCGATTTCTTCATGTGCCCAGGTAGTGTGGTAGGGGACGTGCACCGCTTTACCACCTATTCCCAGCACCGGCAGGATATCCGACTTGATGGAATTGCCGACCATCAGGAATTCCTCTGCGCGGATGTCAAGGTGGTGGAGCAGGTTGGCATAATCCTTCTCCTGCTTGTCGCTCATTACCTCGATGTGGTGGAAGTAGCCCTCCAGTCCCGAGCGCGAGAGTTTACGCTGCTGGTCCAGCAAATCGCCCTTGGTGGCTACGATAAGGCGGTAATTTTGATTGTAGAGGCTGTCCAGCGCTTCCTGCACGCCGTCGAGCAGCTCCACAGGTTTGTTAAGCAGCCCCTTGCCCAGCGCAAGGATTTTCCCGATGGTTTCCTGCGGCACCCGGTAATCGCTCACCTTCAGAGCCGTCTCCACCAGCGACAGCACAAAGCTCTTCGCCCCGTACCCGTAATCCGCCAGGTTGCCCATCTCCGTCTCAAACAGCCGCTGCGACAAAGCCTCCTCATCCATATAATCCGTCAGCAGCTGCATAACCGCCCGCTCCGTCTCCCGGAAATACGGCTCATTCACCCACAGCGTATCATCCGCATCAAACCCGATGACTTTGATTTCGTGATCCATTATTTTTTGTTTTTGATGGGGCAAAGGTAGGGAATGTTTTGCGGGAATTGAACCAGTCACAAATTGTGACCAGATCATCGATACCAAATTATCGGCAATAAATTGGAATTATTGCCGGAAATTTGATAATTTTGTATAAATTATTTAATCATCGGATCAAGATTAAACATACAAGCTGTCAAAGAACGTTTTGGTTCATCGGAGTTTTTCACTACTGCCGATATGGTTGATTTTTACAGGCAGTCTGAACCAGAAACTCCCAAAACAACCATTCATTGGAGAATCCATGAATTAGTCCAAAAAGGTGTAATTGCCCGGGTTGGAAAAGGGAGATACCAAATCGGTACGACAAAAGTTTATATTCCGCAATTGAACAACAGGATTTTCAGACTTAACAAATGGCTTGCGAATCAATTTCCTTTTGCTTCCTATTGCATTTGGTCTGCCCGGTGGATACAGGAGTTTACCCACCATATTCCGAAGACTGAGATGTTGATTGTAGAAGTGGAACGGGATATTCTTGATTCCGCTGAATTAAATTTGATAGACCATTTTCAGCAAGTAAACATACTACGGCCCAGGGATAAATCTCTTTTGCAAAAAACAAGGAATGTAGTAATAATAAGACCTTTGATTGAAGAGGCTCCCGTGCAAAAAATAAGGCAAGTACCTACAAATACGTTGGAAAAATTTCTGGTTGATATAGTATGCAATACAGAATTTGAGTTTCTGGCAGGATCAGAAATGGATAATATTTACAAGAACGCATTCGATAAGTACACTGTTAATAGGGACAAAATGATGCGTTATGCCGAAAGAAGGGGAAAGCGTGAAAATATAAGCGAGCTGATAAATACTATAAACCGGCAGTAAAGTGGAAAAACTGCCAAAAATTTGGTTTCATGATTTCAGGTAATTGTTTATCCACAGATTGGATTCATAAAGTCTCATCCAAAAACAAGAATGCTTCAATGATGCTTGTGGAGAAAGTTATCAGAGCCCTGCTACTTCTTGAGGGATTGGCTGAGTCAAAACTGGATTTTGTTTTCAAGGGAGGCACCGCCCTTATGCTTCTTCTGAAATCTAACAGGAGATTATCTATTGATATCGACATTATTTTAGAAGAGAAAACTCAACTTGACAAGATTTTTGATAAACTGGTTGATAATAAGCATTTCACCCATTATGAGATTCAGCAGAGAAAAACAGATTCTAAAATTCATAAAGAACATTATAAGTTTTATTTTGAAGCCATACACAACACAGGTAAGGTCAGAGATTATGTGATGCTTGACATTCATTATCAGAAATCACCTTATCTCAACCTGGTAGAAATCTCTGTTGATTCCCTTTTTGTAGAGCAGGACGGAGAACCGGTTGTTGTTAAAGTTCCTGATTTTGAAAATATAATGGGAGATAAATTAACAGCTTTTGCTCCTGAAACAACGGGGATACCCTACGAAAAAGGCAGCAGCAGTTCGACAATGGAAATTATTAAACAACTATATGATATCGGTAGTATCTTTGACTATTGTTATGACGTCAAAACTATTTCCAGTGTATTCTCAGTTATTGCGCCTGAAGAGTTGTCTTATCGCGAGCTTGATCTGGAAATGGCTAATGTTTTGGATGATATTATAAATACTTCATTAACAATATCTACCCGTGGAATGGCGGGGACAGCAGATTTCAGTGCCCTGCAATCAGGAATAAAACAAGTAAAAGAATTTATTTTTACTGAATCATATCATATTGAAAAAGCAATAACAAGCGCCGCAAAAACTGCATATGTGGCTTCTTTGATAAAGAACGAAAAGTCTGATATTGAAAAGTACTCCGACCCATCGATAATGAAAAACTGGGAAATCAAGCAGCCGTTCTATACACGTTTAAATAAATTGAAGAAATCAAACCCGGAAGCTTTCTTTTATTGGTATAAGATTTATGAACTGCAAAAAAAATAACCCGATGTAGTTATCACTTGCAGCAGCCACAGTGTATCATCCGCATCAAAACCGATGACTTTGATTCCGTTATGTAATTTTTTTTGGTTTTGGTAGGGCAAAGAGAGGGAATGTTTTGGTAGAAATGATTCACACCATGTATAGGGAACAGAAGAACCGGTATTTTCCATTACCTGATCAACTATTGATAAAGTGCTTCTACAAATTTTTGGCCATTCGATTGACGAAAATTATTCCAAACTGCTCATCGAAAAAAAGGATGATTTGACTTTAACAGAAGTGATATTGTTGGATAAAGTGCAAAAAAGACAGGGAATTACGGATAAGGCCACCAAAATGCTTAGAAAAAAGGGATTGATTGAAGGCAGAAAGCCAAATTATTATATTACTGCTCAATTGGCCCGTATGACCAATCAGAGAGTAAGCTACACTAAGAATAAAGGGCTGGATAAAGAAATACTCAAAGAATTTATTATTAAGCATATTAAAAATCATGGAGCAGCTTCAAGAAAAGAAATTGATGAACTTTTGTTTGATAAACTTCCCGACTACATGAGTGACAAACAACGTAAAGTGAAAATAAACAATATTTTACAAGAAATGGCTGGAAAAGTTATTTATAATGATGGTGTACGTACCAAACCGATATGGAAACTATTAAAGAAATAAAGAGAATTATTAAAGGAATTCCTGAAAATATTAAAGGACAAAATGTATATCGCTGATATACAAAGATTAATTCTTTAATAAGTTATGAAAATAATAAAGATCTTATTAAAGAAGAAGT
>CAYFQK010000049.1:0-16968 GCA_964345255.1 uncultured Bacteroidales bacterium
TTCTTCCAATATGGCTGCCGACAACGAAGTGGATACGCTTACAAATGCTGAAGTTGACAGCGAAGTGGCCTTCTATGCGGGAGTGCTACCCTTGTCATATTTAAGCCTGACCAACCCGGACGGGCATTTAATTGCAGACGGGCCCGCGGGAACGTTCACGGGTATCGTAACCTATATCAACGAAACAGGCAGCAGGGTGTGGATTAATGACGAGGCCGGCGCACATCACGGCGTCAACACCTACCAGGACGGAACAAGCCTGGCAGATAGCGTCAGTGTAGGAGATGAAATTATGGTTTACGGTAGCATGAGTCCTTACGAAAATCAAACTGAGATTTTCCCTGCTACTTATGTAAAAACCATTTCAGACGGTAATCCGATGTTTGATGCTACTACAATCAGCGGAAACGACATCAGTATTGATCTCGAACCGGATACCGATCCGGGTGAACAGTACGAAGGTACGCTCGTAAAAATAGATACGGCGTTAGTTACCTCTTATATCGGGGAGTTGGGACTGAATAACTCTGATACTATTGCGGCTTATGAATGCACCGCCAGTGATGCAACCATCTATGTAGGAGACTACCTGGGTGTTTTCTCGGGCGATATGAGCGATTTCATGATAACCGATAACAAATACACCGTAAAAGGCTATGTAGTCAACAAAGGAGGATATTATATGATAGTTCCACGCTTTGAGGCTGATGCAGCAGAGCTTGTGGGTATACCTGAAATCGAAAAAGAGAAAGTCGCATCGGTTTATCCGAATCCTCTACAAAACCATTTATTCATTGAGACTGACGCGAAGATTGACCACGTTGTAATTTACAATGCAGCCGGAGAGCAAGTCCAAAGAGTCAGTATGCAAAATCAAAACAGATTAAATACTTCGAACTTGCGTCCCGGAGTGTACTTTATCAGGATGTATAATGATAATGAATGGATTCAGACCAGTAGGGTGATTAAGCGATAATCAACTCCTTTTGTATAAATACCAAAACATGTGAAAAAAAGGGAACCGCGTTTGGTTCCCTTTTTTTTATAAAATTCCCTCACCCCCTGTCTCTGTTTCCACGAACTACCCTCTAAGGCTTTAAAGGAGATGAGCCAAATACCTTTAGCTTTTATTGCATACTATTTCATAGTCTATTTCCTTTTAGTTTTATACAAAAACACAGGTTTTACAACTTCTGGTAAAATGTATTAATTACGAAAAAAGGTTTCTGATAAAAGTCCTTATCTCTTTTACGGCAATTCACCGTCCGCATCTGTACACCCTGCCTGGCAAACCGAACAGTTTCGTCTAAAATCGCTCCTTTTCCCGCCTTCATAAATATTTCGCTTCGTGATTCTTATCAAATATGGCATAGTAATCGTTTCTAACTCCACAGCCATAAAAAATCAAATTATGATCACACTCCGCAATATTCATAAAACCTATTTTACGAGTAGTAACAGTCTGCACGTGCTGAAAGGAATTGATTTGGAGGTCGAGTCCGGTGAATTTATGTCGGTTATGGGATCGTCCGGGTCGGGCAAGTCTACCCTGCTCAATGTTATCGGCATTCTGGATAACTACGACGAAGGGGAATACCTACTGGACAACAAAACTATCAAAGACCTCAATGAAACCAAAGCAGCCATTCTAAGAAACGACTTCATCGGTTTTGTTTTCCAGTCCTTTAATCTGATTTCTTTTAAAAATGCCATGGAAAATGTAGCCTTGCCGCTTTATTACAAAAAAATGAACCGCAAGAAGCGGAACAAACTGGCGCTTGAATACCTCGACAGGATGGGCCTGAAAGAATGGGCGGAGCATCTGCCTAATGAACTTTCGGGTGGACAAAAACAAAGGCTGGCTATTGCCAGGGCTATCATTACCCAACCGAAGGTTATCCTGGCCGATGAGCCGACGGGAGCCCTGGATACCCAGACCTCCTACGATGTAATGAATATTCTGAAAGAGGTGAATGACTCAGGCATCACGGTCATCATCGTTACGCACGAACATGATATTGCAGCTATGACCGACCGCATTATCCATTTGAAAGACGGATTAATTGAAAAAAACATCTACAATGGAGAAAGGGAAAAATGGCTAGCCCAGCAAGCCACACCAAAAAAATAACTCAACCGAAAATCTTAAAATACAAACAATATGAAAAAAGTATTGAAAATCACACTTTGGGTAGTTGTTCTCGCCATTTTCGGCGGTACCATATACTACCTTTACGACAAATCGAAAAGCGAACCGGAGGTGTTTAAAACACAAAACCCCTACTACACCGATATTGTCAAAAAAACCGTAGCTACCGGTTCGGTAGTGCCCAGGAAAGAAATTGAAATCAAACCGCAAATTTCGGGAATTATACAGAAATTGTATGTAGAACCGGGCGATGAGGTTAAAGAAAATCAGCTTATAGCAAAAGTTAAGATTATCCCCAATATGATTAATCTCAACGAAGCAGAAACCCGATTGGAAAAAGCCAGAATTCAACGCGACAAAGCCAAGGTGGAATTTAATCGCCGGAAAAAACTCTTTGAACAGGAGGTGATCCCGGAATCAACGTTTTTGGAGTTTAAAGTCGCCTACCAGTCAGCACAGGAAGAAGTAAAGGCAGCCGAGAACAACCTGGAGCTTATCAAAAAAGGAGTCAGAAAAAAGGCCGATAAAGCTTCCAACACACTGGTACGTTCCACTATTGATGGGATGGTGCTGGACGTACCGGTGGAAATCGGCAACTCCGTTATCGAAAGCAACACCTTCAACGCCGGCACCACCATTGCTTCTGTAGCCGATATGGGCGAAATGGTTTTTGAAGGCAAAGTGGACGAAACCGAAGTGGGAAAAATTCATGAGGGCATGGACTTGATTCTCACTATCGGTGCGATTGATGAAGAAAAATTCAATGCCACCCTTGAGTACATCAGCCCAAAAGGGGTGGAAGAAAACGGCGCCGTCCAGTTTGAAATAAAAGCTGCAGTGAACCTGAAAGAATCCGCTTTCATCCGTGCCGGATACAGCGCAAATGCTGACATCGTTCTTCAGCGTCGCGACAGCGTAATGGCCATTAAAGAAGGATTACTGCAGTTCAAAAACGAACAACCCTATGTGGAGGTGAAAAACGGAGAAAATCAATTTGAGAGGAAAGATGTGGAAGTGGGTCTAAGCGATGGTATTAACATAGAAGTCAAATCCGGCCTTAGCGGAGACGAAGAAATCAAAGTAATTCAATAAATCAACTGGTCGATATGTTTAACCTGGATAACTGGCAGGAAATTTATGCTACGATAAAGAAGAACAAGCTCCGCACGGTTCTGACCGGCTTCAGCGTAGCCTGGGGCATCTTTATGCTCATTATCCTGCTGGGTGTGGGGCAGGGCCTGGAGAACGGGGCACGAAGCCAGTTTGCATCCTCTGCCACCAACACCCTTTGGATTAATCCCGGCACTACTTCAGAGGCATACGAAGGCTACCAGCCCGGCCGCAGAATCCGTTTTCAGAATGAAGATTACGACCTGATCAAAAACACCGAGCCTTCGTTAGAATACATCTCCGGGCGCTACCGCCTGGGTACTACCCGGGTAAACTATGGAGACAAGCATACCGCTTTCGATATTTTTACGGCTCATCCGCAATACAAACATATCGAGCAGGTGGAGATGATTGAAGGACGATTTATTAACCAGCTCGACCTGAACAACTTTGAAAAAGTAGCCACTATTGGGGTAGGTGTCCGGGATTTCTTTTTTGACAGCAACCGTGAGGCGATGGGGAAGTACATCAAAATCAATGGTATTTCTTTTAAAATCGTTGGAATTTTCGACGATAAAAAAGGTCGCCGCGATAACACCAAAATAATCTATACGCCAATCTCCACAGCACAGAAAGTATTTTCAGGCAGTAATCGTATTCATGTTATAGCCGCTACAGTAGATAATCCCACTGTAGAAAAAAGTCTGCGCATGGAAGAACGCATCCGCCAGCAGATGGCCAAAAGGCATCATTTCAAAGAAGACGACGAGCAGGCGCTGTTCATCTGGAATGCCGTAGAGCAATTGAAAGATGTGCTGGACATGTTTGCCGGTATCCGTATTTTTATCTGGGTTATCGGTATTGGAACCATCATAGCAGGGATTGTAGGCGTTAGCAACATCATGGCCATCGTGGTAAAAGAGCGTACCAAGGAAATTGGTATTCGAAAAGCCATCGGAGCCCGACCGTGGGGGGTAATCGGACTTATTCTCCAGGAGTCTGTCGTCATCACCACCTTTGCGGGATATGTCGGACTGGTGCTGGGAGTCGCATTGCTGGAAGCCATTTCACCGATGTTTGACACCGAATTCTTCCAGCATCCGTCAGCCGATATCGGCATTGCCATTCGGGCAACAATCGTGTTGGTGGTTTCAGGGGCCATTGCCGGGTTCATTCCGGCAAGAAAAGCGGCTTCTATAAAACCCGTAGTTGCATTAAGAGACGAATAAACAAAAAGTTATGTTTGACTTAGATCACTGGAAAGAAATATTCAGCACCCTGAAAAAAAATAAGTGGAGAACCTTCTTCACTGCATTCGGGGTTTTCTGGGGCATCTTCATGCTTATCATCATGATTGGTTCAGGTAAGGGACTACAGAACGGGGTAATGTCGGGAATGGGCGACTTTGCCACCAATAGCATGTTTGTATGGGCGCAAACTACCACCAAAGCATACAAAGGATACAAAGAAGGAAGAAGTTTTAACTTCAACAACGAAGATACCCGTGCACTGAAACAGGAACTGGATGAACTGCAGTACCTTGCTCCCCGTGTTCAGGGTTTTTCCAACGGAACTAATCAGCAGAACGTCGTGCGGGGACTGGAAGCAGGAACCTTTACGGTATATGGCGATGCGCCTGTATGGAACAAAATTGACCCGGCTAAAATACTGCAGGGCAGATTTATCAACGATATCGACGTAAAAAATAAGCGCAAAACAGCCATCATCGGAGAGCACGTGAAGAAAGTGCTGTTTAAAAACGGTGAAGATCCATTGGGTAAATATATCCGTATTCAGGGAGTCTACTTCCAGGTGGTTGGAGTTTTTAAGCCCCTGAACGATAACATCAATTTTGGCGGCGACAAAAGCAAATCCATCTTTGTTCCTTACACCACCCTTCAGCAGGTATACAACTACGGAGATGCAGTTCATTGGTATGCCCTCACTGCTAAGTCCGGCACACCTATCAAAGCGCTTGAGGATGAAGTTTTACGCATTCTGGCCAAACGTCATTCTGTTCATCCGGAAGATAAAGAGGCTTTTGGCTACTTCAACCTTGGAGAACAATTCGACCAAATCAGCGGACTTTTTAATGGAATCGACCTCCTGATATGGATTGTCGGCACAGGAACCTTGCTTGCAGGGGTTATCGGCATCAGCAACATCATGCTGGTTATCATCAAAGAGCGAACGCAGGAAATTGGGGTACAGCGAGCCATTGGCGCCACACCCCGAAAAATTATATCGCAGGTAGTCACCGAATCCGTTGTTCTCACCACCTTCGCAGGTTATGTAGGGTTAGTTATCGGGGTGGGAATCCTGGAAGCGGTCAGCTATGGGCTGGCTACGCAGGGCGCCGAAAGCAATTCATTCAAAAATCCGGAAATCAGCTTTACCATAGCCATTACGGCGCTGGCAATCCTGATTATTTCAGGCGTAATGGCCGGAATAATCCCGGCCAGAAAAGCCGTTAGAATCAAACCTATCGATGCTTTGCGCGATGAATAAAACAAAAAAATATTCAACCGGATAATGCGAATTTTTCCTATTTTCGTGTTATCAAACAAACACAAACAAACAGGAAAATGCAAAAATCAGTGTCCAAACTTATTATTGGCTTATTCGCATTAGCTATTGTCAGCTCTTGCAGCCAAGACAAAACAGCAGAACAACTTGAAGAAGAACGTCAGGGGGTCCTGCCACAGACCGAGAAACTCACACCGACAGACAACGTAGATGAGCGACTGGATATCTACGCTCCTTTTAAACTGACTTCAGATATCAGCCATCTGACAAAAGAAGAAAAAGAAATCTTGCCCATTCTTTTTGAGGTCGCCGACATCATGGAAAACCTTTACTGGGAACAGGTCATTGGCCAGAGAGAAGTCTTTTTAAACAAAATCCAGGACCCGGCCGCCAAAA
Organism: uncultured Bacteroidales bacterium; assembly: GCA_964345255.1. GTDB lineage: Bacteria > Bacteroidota > Bacteroidia > Bacteroidales > JAIPAH01 > JAIPAH01. The sequence goes on from CAYFQK010000049.1 coordinate 6,182, forward strand.
AATTCGCAAAAATCAACTTTGGGCCATGGGACCGCCTTAACAACAACAAGCCCTTCTTTGAGGAAATCGGACCTAAACCGGCCGGTGCTAATTTCTATCCCACAGATATGGATAAAGAAGAGTTCAAAAACTGGAACGATCCGGATAAAACCAGCCTCTACACGCTTATCCGGCGCGATAGCAAGGGGAACCTCAAATCGGTATGGTATCATGAAGCTTACAAAACGAAACTGGAAAAAGCTTCAAAACTGCTCAAAAAAGCAGCCGGGATAGCCAAAAAGCCAGGCCTTAAAGAATATTTAAACCTTCGTGCCAAAGCATTGGTCAATTCCAAATATCAGAAAAGCGATTTCGCCTGGATGGAGATGAAAGATTCCAATATCGACATGGTGGTAGGCCCTATTGAAAATTATGAAGACGGTCTTTTCGGATACAAGGCCGCATTTGAGTCGTTTGTCTTAATCAAAGATCCCGAATGGAGTAAAAAGCTGACCCGCTTCACCAAAATGCTGCCGAAGCTTCAGCAGCAACTCCCCGTTGAGCAAGAGTATAAAAAGGAAGTTCCGGGAACGAAATCGGATATGAATGCTTATGATGCAGTTTATTATGCCGGAGATTGCCGCGCGGGGAGCAAAACCATCGCCATTAATCTCCCCAACGACGAAGAAGTGCACGTAAAATACGGTTCTCGAAAGCTGATGCTGAAAAACGCCATGAAAGCCAAGTTTGAAAAAATACTGGTTCCCATTTCCGACATGCTTATCGATCCGGACCAAAGAAAATATATCAAATTTGACGCGTTCTTTGAAAATACCATGTTCCATGAAGTGGGCCATGCCATGGGCATCAAGGAAACCGTAAACGGCAAAGGACCTGTCCGCAAAGTTTTAAAAGAAGCCTATTCACCAATTGAAGAAGGGAAAGCAGATATTATGGGGCTATACATTGTAACCAAATTGTATGAAGATGGCGAACTTACATCGGGTGAACTTATGGATAATTACGTCACCTTCTTTGCCAGCATTTTCCGCTCCAGCCGTTTCGGGGCAGCCAGTGCACACGGCAAAGCCAACATGATGCGCTTCAACTACTTTATGGAAAACGGTGCTTTTACAAGAAACGACGACGGCACCTATACCGTCAACTTTGAAAAAATGCATGAGGTCATGGTTAGCCTGCTGAAAAAAATTCTCTACATTCAGGGCAATGGAAATTATGATAAAGCCAGCCAGTGGGTGCAAAATAAAGGCGTGATCATCCCACAGCTACAAGAAGATCTTGATCGCCTGAACGAATCGGATATCCCGGTGGATGTCACTTTCGACCAGGGACTTGACAACCTCAACCTTTAGAGGTTTGTCTTAGGAATGGTTCAGATAATCAAAATGCCATTTTGGACGAACCGGGTTCAAAATGGCATTTTACTTTAGAAAACAAAAACTGATGTTTAACTTAAAATACATGTTATGAAACGATTACTCACCTTATTTTTTGTCTTGATACTTACCATGCCGGGCATTGCAAAATTTGTCCCGGATGAGGGGATGTGGCTTCCCATTTTTATTGAAGACCGCAGCTACGAGGAGATGAAAGAAATGGGGCTTCAGCTGTCGCCTGAAGAAATTTACAGCATCAACAACTCAAGCCTGAAAGACGCGATAGTCAACTTCGGGAATTTCTGCACAGCGGAAGTCGTATCGCACCAGGGGCTTATCTTTACCAATCATCACTGTGGGCACAGCGCTATTCGTGACCATTCGTCGGTGGAGCACGATTACCTGACGGATGGGTTCTGGGCGCAAAACCTGGAAGAAGAACTCCCCAACGAGGGCCTTACAGCCTCCTTCTTTGTGAGAATGGAAGATGTTACTGACAGTGTGCTTGCCGATGTATCCTGGGAAATGCCTGAAAGCGAAAGAAATAAAAAAATCGCGCAGGCTAAGAAGAAGATTAAGGAAGACGCGCAGGAGGACGGCAAGTATGTAGCCTCGGTAGAGAGCTTTTACGAAGGCAATGAATACTACCTGTTTGTCTACAAAGTATACAAAGACGTCCGGCTCGTTGGCGCCCCGCCAAAATCTATAGGAAATTTCGGCGGAGATACCGACAACTGGATGTGGCCAAGACATACCGGTGATTTCTCCGTTTTCAGAATTTACAGTGGTCCGGATGGCAAGCCTGCAGAATATGCGGAAGAAAATGTTCCCATGGAAACCAGGTATGCCCTCCCGATTACCCTGGAAGACCGCGAGAAACATGACTTTGCCATGATATGGGGTTATCCCGGTGGAACGGATCGCTACCGTACTTCATACGGTATTGAAGCAACGCTTAATAGTATTAACCCGGCGATTCATGATATGGGAAGAAACATCCTGGACGCCATGGAAAAAAACATGAAGCGTTCTGATGAAGTACGTATCATGTATGCTTCTAAAGAATCTCAGATTTCCAATCTCTGGAAGAATAAAAAAGGAGAATCCAGGAGCCTGAAAAAGCTCAACATCATTGAACAGCGACGGGAGCTGGAAAAAGAGCTAATGGACTGGATCAACGAAAAACCGGAAAGGAAAGAAAAGTATGGCGATTTGGTAAAGCAGTTTGAAAGCGCCTACGACAGCCTTGAAAAGAAAATGTATTTTACCAAACGCTGGAATTACGGTTTAACCACCTTCGGCTCCTCCCCGATTCAGTTTACACTGCAAAACATGGGCATAGGGAATATTGTCAAGTCGGATAAAAGTGATGAAGAGATAATTAAGGAGCTGGAAAAATTCAAAGCCAAAGCAAAAGAGCATTTTAAGAATTATGATGTCCAAACGGAAAAGGCTGTTTTGAAAGCAGCGCTGAAAACAATCTATAACTCCATTCCAACATCGCAGCTACCGGTAGTTTACAAAAAAATTATTGCCGACTATGATCAAAGCTTCGATGCCTATGTGGATGAAATGTTTGAGGAATCCATTTTTGCTACGAAGGAGAACTTCATGGAATTCCTGGAAGATCCGGATGCCGATGACTTTGATGAAGATATGGCCTTGGCGCTTGCTAAAGATTTTCAGGGTAAACTTATGCAGCTAAGGATGAGTTTCAGTCAAACCCAGAAAAAACTTAACAAAACAAAGCGTCATTTCATTCACGCACTGCGCAGAATGAAGCCGGAGAAAGATTTTTATCCAAACGCTAACTCTACCATGCGGCTCACTTACGGGGAGGTCCTCGACTACTACCCACGCGATGGGGTTCATTACGAGTATTACACCACGCTGGAAGGAGTAATGCAGAAGAAAGACATGGATGATCCGGAATTTGTCGTTTCGGAAAAACTCCAGGAGCTATATCGTGAAAAAGACTATGGCGATTATGCCAATAAAAACGGTGGGATGACGGTGTGCTTCCTCACCAATAATGATATCACCGGTGGAAATTCAGGCAGCCCTGTGCTAAACGGCAAGGGGCACCTCACCGGTATCGCCTTCGACGGCAACTGGGAAGCCATGAGTGGAGACATCGCTTTTGAACCGGAGCTGCAACGTACTATTTGCATTGATATCCGTTACGTACTTTTTGTCATCGACAAAGTGGCCGGTGCCGATCACCTGTTGAAAGAGCTTACCATCCTGGAGCAGAAAAAACCATTACCTGCCGTGGAGATGGACAAAAGTGAAAAAGATACAGGAAAAGAAAAGCAACAAACGGAATAGATGAGTTAACGCCTTTCTTATAAACACTCTCACAGGCCGGGGATATTCAATTTCCGGCCTGTTTTTTTATAAACCATTGGATGATAGGGGTAATACCGTTCAAATTTGTCTTATTTTATGGAGGCAGTCTATTTTTGTTCGATACTCTTCGAATGAATTAACTCCCTGCTCCATTTAAAGTGAAAAACAAATTTTTCTAACCCTGAAAAAAAATAGAACGATGAAACCATTACTTAAAAAAGAAGCTTTCCTTATTACTGTTTTGCTTATGAGTGTCATAGCACTCCAGGCAAAAACTACAAATAAAAAAAATATTGCAGCCGATTCCTGCGAGCTTGCCATCATGGTGAGCACCAATGATGGTGAAAGCCCTGAAGGCGCCTGCATCGAATTGCAAAACTTGAGCGAAAACACGGTTTATACCGACACTATCCCTGCCGGCGGAACAGTTATGTTAGAGGTATTACAGGGAGATTATCTTTTAACTATTTCAAAGGAAGGCTATTACACCTTTGACGAATTTTTAGCCATTACAGAAACCTATTACATTGCTGAAGTCGTATTGGTTGAAATTATTTCTCCGCCTCAAAACCTTGAAATTGATGTAGAATGCAGGGATGTCGTTCTGGACTGGGAAGAAGGATCTCCTGAAAAAAATAATAGCCGTGAACTGCTGGGTTACAGTGTGTATAAAAACGGAGCAGTCATTAATGACTCTTTGATCACTGACACTGAGTATATAGATGATAGTGGCTTTGGCGGAAACCACGACTATTTTGTTACATCGGTATACAGCACTGGAGAATCCGGTACAACTGATACTTTAACAGCCGATGTTGACTTCATCAATCCGCCCCGAAACCTAACCGGTGACCTTGAAATTGGAACAGGCGTTCAGCTGGATTGGAACCCTCCTTCGGAAGAACAGCAGTTTCAAATTCAATGGGATGACGGAGAAAACCATACAAGCGTGGGTCCTGATGATCAGGAATTAGATTTCTCTGTGGCCTCCCGCTGGTACCCCGAGGATTTGGGGTTATACCACAACATGATTGTGAAAGAAATCAGCTTTTTCCCCGCTGAAGAGGATTGCGCCTACTATCTACGAATTTGGGCGGGAGATGAGCCGGAGCTTGCGTTTGAGCAATATGTCCCGGCCGAAAATCTCGAAATGGACGAATGGAATACTGTTGAACTGGATACGTTATTTACCATCGATGCAAATCAGCAATTCTGGTTCGGCTACCGTGCCAATGCTGAACAAGGGTTTCCGGCAGGAGCAGATGAAGGACCTGCCATTACCTATCACGGAGATATGTTTTGGGATGCTGAAGCAGGCTGGGCGAGTCTCAAAGAAGCTTATGGTTTGGATTATAACTGGAATCTTGCAGCCACTATCCTCAACCAGGAGGGAGAAAAAAATGTACTGACAAGTCAGGATCAAAACAACCCTAAAAACATAAAATTAAATTCCACCACGAGCAAAACCAGCTACCAATCTTCCATTTCTGAGAATGGTGATTTTTTTAGCTATCATATTTACAGAGATGATGAACTACTTGTAAAAGACTGGCCGCAAACCAGTTACCTTGACGAAAACCCCGATCCCCTGAACAATGTCCATGATTACTACGTCAAAGCCATCTATGCAGATGGATGCATATCAGAGCCTTCCGCAGTGGAACGAGTTAGCTTACTGCCGACAGGAAACAACGAAATAAATAAACAGAAAAAAATCATTATTCATCCCAATCCCGCGCAAAAGCGGGTGAATTTCATACTGAAAAATACAACTCAAACCATTCGGATCTATGATAATTCCGGTCAGCTTCTTTATGAAACCAATACAGAGGCCAAAGAAAATTTAACACTGGATGTTTCAGATTATGAAGCAGGGGTGTATATCGCAGAGTTTGTCACCAGCGAAGGTGAACGAATCACTAACCGCTTTGTGGTGATAAACCAAAAATGAGGTTAATTATCACGGAGGCTGCAAAAGTGGCTCCTATTAATTCTTGAACTTAAACAGTTTCCTGAGCCAGGAAAGCCTATTGTTCACCGGGAGTTTTTTGTGAAGGATAATCCGGAAGGTTGTTCCCTTATTGGGAGCAGATTCCTTCACGAAGATCCTGCCGTGATGGTAAAACTCTACAATCCTCTGCGCCAGGGTCAGGCCAAGCCCCCAACCACGTTTCTTATCGGTATAGCCCGGTTTAAAAATATTTTTCACCTCCGAGCGGGGAATACCTTTTCCGTTATCTTTCATATCCACCATCACTTGCTTATCTTGTTCCCACAAGCTAATGCTTATTTTTCCATACCCATTTAAGGCATCCACTGCGTTTTTACACAAGTTTTCGATCACCCACTGGAAAAGATACTTGTTCATCGGTACCGTGATGACAAAGTCTTCCGGCACATTTATCTCATAGCTAATCTTTTTAGAGGTCCGGTTTTTCAGATAATGAATCGCATCATAAATCACCGGGACAATGTTTTCTTCCTTTAGGTTTGTAGTGGAACCTATTTTCGAAAACCGCTGCGTAACGTTATTCAGCCGGTGGGTATCCTTTTCAATCTCATCAATCGTTTCCTGATCCACATTCTCCATTTTCAGCATTTCAACCCAGGCCATTAACGACGATAGGGGTGTGCCTAGCTGATGAGCTGTTTCTTTAGCCATCCCCGCCCAAATCTGGTTCTGCTCCGAGCGGCGAGCCGAGCTGAACACCATGTAGGAAAGGAATATAAAAAGCCCGATGACGGCAATCTGGACGTACGGGTAATATTTAAACTGCCTTAACAAATAAGAATCGCGGTAATAAATGTAGCTGGTTCCCTGGCCGGAAAAATCGATGCGGATAGGATCATTCTCGCTCTTCATCTCCCTCAGGGTTTGCTGAATTTGAGTGCTGTCCGATATATCCCCCTCAGTTAGGTTTCCCTCAGCGATTATTTCTGTCTGCGTGCTATCGGTAATAATTACCGGCACGGAGGCCGAGTTGATAACCACTTCAGTAAAAAACGAATTGATCAACTCATCCAGGTAGGTTTGTAGTTTCCTGAACACCTTGGAATCTTTATAATAGTAATGCCTGATATTTTTGGAACGCTGCGGGCTACCGATTCTACCGGTGTAAAAGTCAAAAACAATTGGGGGATACTTGGTAAATTCCTCTTTAAGTTTCCCCTCAAAGCTTTTTACGGTGTCCGGATCAAAATTCACATTTTTTGTGCTTAGAATCTTTCCTCTTATATCGGTAAGAACAACCGGTATGGTGTTATTGCTGGAAATAATCTCTGAATAAAAAGTGATATCCTCTGCGCTGTCGGCAGTGACTAATTGACGAGTCGCCTTTGCAAGCAGCTCCACCTTTTTGCGTTCTTCTTCGCGAAGCTGCTGAAAAAACTCTTCCGTGGTTTGAACCAGGTTGGCTTTCTGATGAATACTTTTGGCCCAGATTTCTACGTTTCTGCGTTCATCACGGGCCATTTTCCGCACAAGACGGTTGGTGTACCACAGTGATACGGCAATAATAGCTATAGCAGCTATCATTAGTACCCGTTTCCACCGTCTTTTTTCTTTCACTGTCCTCATGTATTGATTAACGCAAAATCATTGCCTGTAGTGTTCATCCGTCTGCGAAAGCAAATGAATGTGATAAATTCCCTGCGTCTTTTTACCTGCAACTATTTCTGAAGGCTGTACAGCAGCCTGATTTCTTCAGCCCATGATTCCTTATTGGGAGTTTCCAAAACCATAGGAATCTCATCGAAACGCTTATCATTCATAATCCATTTAAACCCCTCTTTTCCAATTGTTCCTTCCCCAATTTTGTCATGACGATCAACCTTGCTGCCCAAATCTTTTTTGCAATCGTTCAGGTGAACGCCTTTCAAATATTCCATCCCAATGATCTCCTCAAATTCACTAAATGTCTTTTCAAAAGCCTCTTTGGTTCGGATGTCATAACCGGCTACAAACCCATGGCAGGTATCGTAACAAACACCAGCGCGGGATTTATCCTCAATTTTATCGATGATGTATTTCAAATGCTCAAAGCTAAAGCCCATGTTAGTTCCCTGCCCGGCGGTGTTTTCAACGACGGCAGTAACACCTTTCGTTTTATCCAGAGCGATGTTGACCGATTCGGCAATACGGTCAAGGCATTTTTCTTCGCTTATTTTGTTCAGATGACTACCGGGATGAAAATTCAAAGCCGGAATACCCAATTGCTCGCAACGCTTCATTTCATCCAGGAAAGCATTTCTCGACTTTTCCAGGCCCTCTTTTTCAGGATGTCCCAGGTTTATCAGGTAACTATCATGCGGTAAAATAAATTTCTTGTCATATCCTTTTTCTTCGCAATATTGATTGAACTTATCGATATTTTTTTGGGTCAGCGGTTTGGCTTTCCACTGTCTTTGGTTTTTGGTAAACAGGGCAAAAGCTCTCGCTCCAATCGTTTCTGCATTTAAAGGTGCATTTTCCACGCCTCCCGCAGCACTCACATGCGCTCCAACTCGTTTCATAACAGTTTCTCTTTTGTGATAAAGATAAGGAATTTCAGGGGAATGCTTATTGCGTTCAGGGGAACAAAAAAAACTCCCTCGATCTTTATTGAGGGAGTTTTTTCTCATTAAAACAATTTTTTAACTGGAATAAGTATGCACACTATTTGCCGCTGTGGGCAGATAATTTACGCCAAACCAGGTTATCAGCAGGATAACGAAAGCCAGGGTAAGCGTCCACAACGCCCAAAGGTGTTTCTTTGGGTTTTTATAGCGTATATGAATGTATATCAGGTACATAAACCATGTCAGGAAAGCCCAGGTTTCTTTAGGGTCCCATGTCCAGTAGTGTCCCCAGGCTTCTTTAGCCCACAGGGCGCCAAATAAAAGCCCGAACGTGAGGAAAGCAAACCCGATATAGACTACGTTATCAGCATGTTCAAGGATTTTAGCGGGCGACTTCCGGTTGTAAACCGTCCATAAACCATGCAGCCCCATAAGCGATGAAGCCGCCAGCAGGGCATATCCAATGATATAAACAATAACGTGAGGCACAAACCAGGGGCTCTGCAAAGCAGGCATCAGGGTTTCATCATACGTATCCGGACTACCGAGATTGATAAATAAAAACAACAACGTCATGCCCATGCTGTAATAAAGCATCCAGGGCATTTTCCAGCGGTAAAACAGGATCAATCCCGTAAAGGCCAAAAATACAGAATACCACAAGCGGGTTTCTGCTAACGTTCTCATTGGTGGCCTGCCTAACTCAATCCATAAGCCGGCCGTAAAAACCGACATGACTAACACCCCGGCTATCAGCAAGATATTACGCAATAACGGTTGTTTCTTAAAAGCTGTGAGCAACATACCACCTGCCAAAAGAGCGGTGGTGAGATATGTGATTAAAGGATAAACTGTCCAGTCCATAATATTCTATTTATTTTCTTTTACCATAAAGCATTAAATACAACGATCCGAAGATGAGCATAAAAATACCCGTATAAACTACTTCCAGCCAGGGATCATACACCAGCTCCAGGATACTCAGTTCAGAATATTTCCCTTTTTGCGAATCGTAACCGCTCTGATATATTTTCCAACTGCCAAAGCTGTATGGCTTATTTACTTCCAGGTTGATCCGCTCCTGTTCACCGTCGGGCCTGATAATCGTAAGGTCTGAAGCATACCGCTCGGCTGTTGGTGAGAGCATCACCAACGTAAAAGCTCTTGAAAGCGGCAGCCTTCTGGATTCTATCCAGGCATTGCCGGCTGTTACCCATCCCTGGCGCGAGATATTCTTCTCTGCGTTTGTGACCGATACTAATGCTGCAGGCGTTGCCCCGGTTGTTTCCTTTGGTATGTATTTATCTTTTTCCGGGATGGCATCCGGGTAATATTCATTGACTTTTATTTTCCAATCACCCACAGAAGTATTTAAATCAGGCGCAATAGAAACAGGGTTTTTATCGGCTTTGGATTTAACAAGCTCTCCGGTCATATTGCTGTAAATCGCAATTTTGGGTGGATACTCCTCCATCACAAAATCATGCAGCTCTATCTCAAACGGGACTTTATACTGTGTTCTGGATGCATCTATAGCAATCCGCTCTGATTCCCCTTCTTCAACATACAGGTTAAGTCTTTTGAGGTCACCCGTACCCAAAGAGGCAGCCACGATCACGATCCATAACCCGATATGATTCAGTAAGAAAGCAATCTTTTTCAGGTTAAAAGGCTTCTTCAGCCGCTTAAATACAGAAAAAGTAAGCACCGTAAGTAAATACAATGAGACCAGCAAATAAGGCCACGACCTGGTAACGTGCGTAAGCCCAATCCGGGTGGCAAATCCATCCCCGTCATTTTGAGGGATAAAGCCCATGAACAATACGATAATGGTCATGGTGGATACTGCTGCAATAGCTGATGGTATGCTGACCATCCATTTTACCACTGTGCCCTTAATAACATAATACGTAACCGCAGTAACAATTACATAGCCCACGATAAAAATGATGTTTACCGGCCATTCAGGGATGCTGATTTTGGCAAAACCCGTAAAATACTCAATAATAAAACCGGCAATAACTAAGCCGAATGCAAAGGAAAAACTCTCACTATAACCCCACAACTTCTTCTTTTGTGGTATAGAAGTACGCTTTTCGTTAATATCAGATGTCATAAATTATTCTTTAGAACGAAACTTAAATATCACACAGTCAGATTTTAATGCTTCTCATGATAGCCATTGATCATGCTTTTGAAATGACTGGAAACTTTGTTGCCAAAAGTACTAAAATATAAATGTATGAGAATAAATACAGATAAAAAGAAGCCCATGGTCATGTGGAGAAGGGCAGTTAGCAGGGTGCCGCTAACACCAAAAACTTTATCAATAATCATTTCCGGGAATAGCAGCGCTACTCCGGATAGGATTACCAATGGCGTAGCGACATACATTGTAAACAAATAAGCTACTTTTTGCAGCGGGTTGAATTTTCTGTTCTCATTTTCAGGAAAAGGAGGCTTTTCGCCTTTGAAAACCCCAAAAAGGTAATACTGAGCCTGCTT
>CAYFQK010000050.1:0-16943 GCA_964345255.1 uncultured Bacteroidales bacterium
ATGAAAAACATCCAATTGTGGAACCCTTGTGTTGAGAGAAAGATAGCCATCAGTGGAGATAAACAAATCTGCTTTATGCTTTTTAAGGATATAGGGCACAGAATAATTGAACCATGTATAATACAAAGCGGGGTGCCTGGCCTGAGGAGGGAGAACCACGGGCGTTATATTTTCAGAAAAAAGAAAGTCCTTGCTATAGGCTCGGTCAAAAAGAAAAAGAAATTCCACTTCAGGGTGCTGTGTCGTTATTCTTTTAAATGTTTCAACCGTAAACCATCCTATGCCTTCCAGTTTGTCCTTTATAAGAAGCCTGGTATTTAATGCTATCTTCAAAATGTTTTGCTTTGGTTGTGCAAAGGTAGATTTTTTAAAAATTATCTGCTATGGATGCAAAACGTAATTTTTAAAACCCATCCTAAAATGATATATGGGTTGTTCTGTAGATAAATTTTCATATTTTTGAATGATTAATTAACAGCTCATATAACGTTAAAATATGAACCAGGATAAAACAGATTTTAAAGATTTTGATTCAAGCAGGCTGTTTTTATTTCTATATAGGTATCGTAAGCCATTGATCATTGTGACGGTAGCGGCTGTTTTCTTGTCGATACTTTTTTCCTCACCGTGGTTTATAACACCCAAGTATGAATCAGAAGTCATTATGTATCCCGCTTCTTCCAACTCAATATCCAAAGCGCTTCTAACGGAGAATCAGTCAAGTGATAAGGATATACTTGAGTACGGTGAAGAAGCCGCCACCGAGCAAATGCTGCAACTGTTATCTTCTACGCGGATACGTTCCCGGATAATCAGTAAGTATAATCTGATGGAGCATTATAATATTGATCCGAAGTCTAAATTTGCACACACCAAACTGCATGATGCTTATGAAGACAATATCAATTTCAGTCGCACGGAATATATGGCGGTAAAAATTGATGTGCTTGATAAAGACCCCCAGGTTGCTGCCAATATCGCTAATGATATTGCCGCTATTGTAGATTCAGTTAAAAACGAGATAGCGCAGAAACGATCCATGAAAGCCTTTAATATTGTAAAAGAACAATACAATGAGCTTAAAATGGATATCCGTCAAATGGAGGATTCTTTGACTGAATTGAGAAAGTTGGGGATTCAGGATTATGAATCACAGGCCGAAATGTTTAATCAGCAATTGGCTAAAGAAATTGCTGCTGATGACAAACAAGGGGTCAGGGCGTTAGAAAATCGACTCAATGTATTAGCCGATTACGGTAGCGGATATGTGGGTCTTAGCCAGCAGCTGGAATACGAAAGAGAAAAGTTAAGCCTGCTGAAAAGAAAGTATCAGGAGGCCAAAGTGGATGCTTTTGAAGTTCTTCCTCAAAAATTTATTGTAAACAAAGCCTATAAGGCTGAAAAAAAAGCATACCCCATAAGATGGTTAATTGTGGTTATTACCACAATATCAGCCATCCTGATGACAATAATCGTGCTCATTATTTTGAAGAATATCAAAGAGCTGAGAAATTATCTGAGAAACTCGAAAAATTAATAGTCAGCCTAAAAAAACTCAATTATAACAGAAAATCGTGAAAAATGGATAAATATTTTGAAAACGTAAGTCTGGTAAAGCTCTTGTGGAAGTGGAAATGGCATCTGGTAGCCACCGTCGTCGGGGCAGCGATATTAGCAGCTATTTTTTCAGGGCCTTTTTTTATTACGCCTAAATTTAAGTCCAGAGCTGTTATTTATCCCTCAAACATAGCCCCATACTCAGAGGAAAGTGAGACAGAACAGTTACTGCAGTGGTTACATTCACGAGATATCAAGGACAGTATGATTCAGCAGTTTAATCTCGCCGATCATTATGAAATTGATACAGGATACGAGCATTATTATTCAACTATGCTGTGGAAATATGATCAAAACATTTCCATTAGTAAAACACAATACGAGTCTATAGAAATAGAGGTGTTGGATAAAGAACCTGCTCAGGCGCGAAACATGGTTAAAAAGATTATTGATCTGGTTAACAACAAAATACGGCGGATGCAGCGAGCCAAGTACGACGAGGTAGTAGAGATTTCAAGGGAAATGCTCAGGAACAAAGAGCAGGAAATTGATAGCATGAAGATTTTAATGCACGATTTTGGAGTGAACTATGGTATTTATGATGTTGAAGGGCAATCGGGTGAGGTTACAGAAGGACTTTTGAAAACCGTCGACGGTGATGCCGCTCCAAAATACATCAATGATGAAGGTGTTAAGAGGCTTAATAAAAATCTTGAGAGAAAAGGTGGAGAGTTTCTTATGTACCAGGCTTATCTTAAACACCTTATGGATCGCTATAATGAACTTAAGAGCGATTACGAGGAAGCTTATAAAGATGCTAATAAAGATTTTACATTCACCAATGCTGTTACAACACCTTATATAGCTGATAAAAAAGCTTATCCTATTCGTTGGTTGATAGTATTTTATACGGTAGCAGCAGCGCTTGTGCTTGCTGTTGTGGTTATAGCCATTGTTGAGCATCAGAAAAAGATAAAATCATAAAAAACTTTTTTAAAAGCTTTGACTGAAAAACAACAGATATTCATAGCCTACCTTGCAAGTGGATTGTTCCTGGCTCTCAGCACAGGCCTGATACTCATGGAAAAATTCTGGTTATCAGCCATTGTCCCTGTAGGGTTACTGCTAATATATTTGTACATCTACAAATTAGATGTTGTGCTGCTGATGATCACTTTTTTTACTCCCCTCGCTGTGCAGCTGAGCGACATGGAAATGGGGGTGGCCGTTTCTATCCCAACCGAACCGCTCATGCTGGCGGTACTTATTTTGTTTTTACTTAAGGCCTTATTTGAAAGTGGCTACGATAACCGCATTTTACGGCATCCCATAACAGTTGCCATCATATTCAACCTCATCTGGATTTTCTTCACAAGCGTAACCAGCGAGCTGCCTGTCGTCTCTTTCAAATACCTGCTATCTCGCCTTTGGTTTGTTGTTCCTTTTTATTTCCTGGGAATATTGCTCTTTAAAAAATTGGAGAATATAAAATACTTTCTATGGCTCTACATCCTGCCGCTCATTTATGTTATCGGACATTCAACATTCGTATTAGTAAGTCATGGTTTTGATGCAGATGTAAGCCATTGGGCGATGTCGCCTTTTTATAACGACCATACCGCATACGGCGCTATTCTTGCACTTATGCTTCCTTTTACCATTGCATTTACCGTTTACCGGAAGTACCCAATATATTACAGATTATTTTCTGCTTTAATCTCCCTGGTGTTATTGACAGCGCTATTCCTCTCTAACAGCCGGGCAGCCTGGGTTAGTTTCATAATTGCCTTCATGGTTTTAATGGCTATTCTCCTCAAAATCAAATTTAGATACATTTTTCTTATAGTGGGGATACTGGTAGGGTTATTTTTTAGTTTCCGTCCACAGATTATCGACAAGCTGGAAGAAAATAAACAGGATTCTTCCGGGAATTTTTATAAGCACGTCCAATCCATTTACAATATCTCCACAGATGCCTCGAATTTGGAGCGCCTGAATCGATGGCAGTCTGCTCTTAGAATGTTTGAGGAGCGTCCTTTTGTTGGATGGGGACCCGGCACATATCAGTTTGTTTATGCCCCGTTCCAGCGAAGCAAAGAAAAAACAGTTATCAGTACTAATTTTGGAAACCGCGGAAACGCCCACAGTGAATACCTTGGCCCTCTTTCTGAATCTGGCGTGCTGGGTGCGTTAACTATAATAATTGTTATAGCCCTTGTGTTAAACAGGGCCTTAAGAATATACAAGGAAAGCCATAATTCGGAGGTGCGTCTTTTTGCGCTCTCCTCCCTGCTTGCTTTAACCACTTATTTCACACACGGCATTTTAAATAACTTCCTCAGTCGTGATAAACTCTCCGTACCCGTCTGGGGAATAATAGGCATAGTGGTAGCCCTTGATATATATCATAAGTACAAAAAAGCCCATCAAGATCAGGAAAAAGGCAATGGTGGCGATGGAAGTGTTACCGAATAAAGAAATTGAAGCCAGGATTAATCAACTTAAGAACCATAAAAAAAGCCTCATTAATTAGATTTTAATGAGGCTTTTTTTGAAGATATACCTTTTATTTTTTAACTCTTTCATTGTATTCGCCGGTGCGGGTATCTATTTTCAGAACTTCACCCTCGTTAATAAAAAGCGGAACCTTTACCATAGCGCCGGTTTCCACGGTGGCTTCTTTCAGTGTATTGGTGGCTGTATTCCCTTTCTCACCAGGTTCGGTATAAGTCACCTCTAATTCAACATATGGGGGGAGCTCAGCTAAAAGGGGCGATTCAGTTTCATCATGCACCAAAATCTCTATACTTTGTCCTTCTTTTAAAAACTGTGGTGAATTAATAAGCCCTTCATCAATAAACGTCTGCTCAAAAGTTTCGTTATTCATGAAATGATACTTATTATCTTCTTTATAGAGAAACTGGTAGCTTCTCCTTTCTACACGCTGAATATCAATTTTTTGTCCGGCATTAAAAGTGTGCTGTAACACCTTTCCTGTTTCAATGTGCTTAATTTTTGAACGAACAAAGGCTCCTCCTTTGCCGGGTTTAACGTGTTGAAACTCTACTACGGTATATAATTCGCCGTTTAGCTTAATAACCAATCCGTTTCGTATGTCTGAAGTTGTTGCCATATTTTCAGTTATTAATTAAAATTTCCTAATAATCACACTTACTCTGTTTGCCATGCATTAGCTTATTCAAATTTCAGATACCCTTTCATGATTCCCCGGCTGGACTTTTGAATAAAGGTCAGGATATCATCTCTCTCAGGGGTGGCTGGCACCTCAGCTTCTATGACTGAGAGCGCCTGGCTGTTATTGAGTCCTTTAAGGTAGATAATACGATAAATATCCTGTATCTGATTAATTTGCTCACTATTATATCCTCGTCTTCTTAAACCGATGGAATTCACGCCCACATAAGAAATTGGTTCACGGGCGGCTTTTGTATAAGGAGGAATATCCTTTCTAACCAGCGATCCGCCTGATATGAGCACATGTTTGCCTATATTGGTGAACTGGTGAACGGCCGTCAGTCCGCCGATAATAGCCCATTCATCAATTTCCACATGGCCGGCCAGGGTGGCTGCGTTGGCGAGGATTGCATGATCCTTAATGGTACAATCGTGAGCAACATGGGCATAAGCCATAATCAAAGCATTGTTGCCGATCACGGTTTTCATGTTGGCTTTCGTTCCCTTGTTTACAGTCACAAACTCCCTGATTGTGGTGTTGTCACCGATTTCAACGGTAGTTTCCTCCCCGTTGTACTTTAAATCCTGTGGGATAGCCGCTATAACAGCGCCGGGGAAAATCTTACAGTTTTTCCCTATGGTTGCCCCTTCCATTATGGTGACATTGGATCCGATCCATGTTCCTTCTCCAATCTCTACATTTTTTTCAATATTTACAAATGGCTCAATCACCACGTTTTTGGCAATTTTGGCCGTTGGATGCACGTATGCTAATGGTTGATTCATACAGTTCTCTTATTTTTTTACTATTTGAGCTACTAATTGAGCCTCCATCACCACTTTGTTTCCTACATAAGCAGTCCCTTTCATCTGGCATATGCCTCGCCTCATGGGGGCTGTAAGTTCAAGCTTAAAGATGAGGGTATCTCCCGGCACCACTTTATGCCTGAATCGGGCATTATCTATTTTAACAAAATAGGTGATGTAATTTTCCGGATCCGGAAAAGAGGTCAATACCAGAATACCTCCCGCCTGGGCCATAGCTTCTACCTGCAATACGCCGGGCAGGAGCGGCTCTTTTGGAAAATGTCCTGCAAAGAAAGGCTCATCCATCGTGACATTCTTTACCCCTACAACATGGTCCTCGCTCATTTCAGTGATTTTATCCACTAAAAGGAAGGGAGAACGATGAGGTAATATCTTTCTGATATCAATGATATCGAAAATAGGTTCTTTGTTCGGATCGTATGTGGGTATTTCGCTTTGCTTTTCTTTCTGGGCGATATGCTTTTTGATTTTTTTTGCGAATTCCACATTTGAATAATGCCCCGGCCGCGTGCTGATGATTTTAGCCTTCAGAGGGCGCCCCACAAGGTACAGATCGCCCACCACATCCAATAGTTTATGGCGCGCCGGTTCATTTTCATACTGAAGATCAATGTTATTGAGTATTCCCTGCTCTTTAACTTCTACGCGTGGTTTGTTGAAAAAGGAAGCAAGCCTGTCAAGCTCTTCCTGCTGGATGATTTTATCAACAAAAACAATGGCATTATCCAGATCGCCGCCACGTATGAGTCCATGCTTTATCAAGGGCTCCAGCTCATGGAGGAAAACAAATGTTTTACTGGAGGCAAATTTATCTTTGAATTCACTGATATCTTTTAAATGAGCATATTGTGGGCGCAGCACTGATGAATCATAGTCGACCATAGTGGAAACCTCAAAATGATCGTTTGGCATGGCGATCATTTCTATATTGTTCTCCTCATCCTTATAAATAAGGTTTTCGTGGAGCTCGAAATAATTTTTTTCCTGTTCTTGTTCCTCTATTCCTGCTTCTAATAGTTTTTGGATATAAGGCTCCGAACTGCCGTCAAGTATGGGGGTTTCTAATGAATTTATTTCAATGAGGACATTGTCTATTTCCAGCCCTGCAAGCGCTGCCATGCAGTGCTCGATGGTGGTGACTCTATTTCCGTTCTTTTCTAATGTAGTTCCCCGGGAGGTGTCGGCAACCAATTCGGGATCGGCCTCTATCACTGGTTGCGACTCTATATCTGTTCTTTTGAACTTTATTCCGTGGTTTTCCTGTGCTTTTTTGAAAATGAGGGTGACATCAAGTCCACTATGAAGCCCTCGTCCAGTGAGACTTACGGAGTTTTTTATCGTTCGTTGCTTTTTGCTCATAAACGCTGCAAAATTAAGTATTCCTGAAACTTCTGCAAATGAATTACTTGTTTTGTTATTGGTCTTTCTGCTTTTTTTCTAATTTTTCCAGCCTTTTCACAATCTTTGGAAGACTGCGAAAATAAGCAAAGGCCCTTTTGAAAGACGAAATATCATAAGCAGGAGAGCCCAAAACAGTAATCCCTTTGTCTTTTATGTGGTTGGAAATGCCCGACTGGGCGCCAATTTTGACTTCATCTGCAATGTGCAGGTGGCCGGCAATTCCTACCTGCCCGCCAAGCATGCAATTTTTTCCGACCGTCGAACTGCCTGATATCCCGCTTTGTGCGGCTATTACCGTGTTCTCCCCAATCTCCACGTTATGGGCCACCTGGATCAGGTTATCCAGCTTGACTCCTTTACGGATGATAGTAGAACCCATCGTAGCCCTGTCGATAGTGCAATTCGAGCCTATCTCTACCTTATCTTCTATGATAACATCGCCTATCTGGGGAATCTTTTTGTAATCATTTTCCTGTTGCGGAGCAAACCCGAAACCGTCACTGCCAATAACCGTCCCCGCGTGAATGGCACAAAACTCGCCAATAGAACAATCATGATAAACCTTTACACCTGGATATATCTTTGTTCCGCTTCCCACTGTGGTTTTGCTGCCGATATATGAATGGGAATAAACCTGAGCTTTATCCCCTATGACCACATCTTCTTCGATGACCACATATTCTCCTATAAATACATCCTTGCCAATAGTGGCTTTTTCTGATACTACAGCGGTGCTGGCAATACCCGGCTGTGGTTCTTTCATTTTATTATACGCCTGAAGGACCTGAGCGAATGCCGTGTAGGCATCGGGTGTTCGTATGAGTGTGCTATGGATAGGTTTATCGCCATTAATATGAAAATCTTCATTGACTAAAATAATTGAAGACTGGGTTGAGTATAAGTAATGTGCGTATTTTGGATTGGCAATGAAACTTAGTGTTCCGGGCTGACCGTCTTCAATTTTTGATACATTGCTGACGGTTACTTCCTCCTTACCTTCGACAGTTCCCCCTGTCATGTCTGCAATTTCCTTTGCTGTGAATTCCATTTTTTCCATCTTTCTATAAATCGGGGTAAATATATTCAAATTTTACGAAACCAATAGTTTAAATGATTTCTTCGCCTGGTGACTGGTTCCCATAAATTAATAATCCAATATGCCTTTCGGATAACATAAAAAATACTTTGATTCGATTCCGGAAAATGTATCGGTACTAAACTGACCGGATGCTTTTATAAAATCGACTACAGAGTTATCCTTGTATTTAATCTTGATCTTCTCTTTGAGAGAATTATACGTATAGTTATGCGTTTTTTGTGTGAACACAAAATAGTTTACTTCCTCTTCACTCAAATTGAAGTATTTGGTTACTTTCTTTTTCAAGTCTGAAACATAATTCGGGTCAAAAGGTTGATTTTGTATCTCGGTTTTTGGGAGTTTTCTATCGATTAGGTCACTGCTTAGTTTGGATAAAATTTTATCAGGATGCCCACACCATGTTTTAATAGCAGCAAGGATGTCGAAGTCATCCAGTTTTGAAAAATGCTCAAACAGGGGAGAATCAAGGGTCAAATCTTGTTTTGTGAAATTATTTTCCACGATAGCTTTAAACCAGGGTGAAGCCTCCAGGGCCTGCCCGGCTGTTGCCAACTCTTTGGCGCGCTGTAATATTTTCATCAAAAGGTATTCGGCAGCAAGCACTGTTTTGTGCATGTACACTTGCCAATACATAAGTCGTCGTGCCACCAGGAATTTTTCTACAGAGTATATGCCTTTCGCTTCAATGACCAATTCATCCTCATGAAGGTCCATCATTTTTATGATTCGATCGCTGCTGACAATGCCCTCTGAAACTCCAGAAAAGAAGCTATCTCTTTTCAGGTAATCCAGTCTGTCTACATCAAGCTGTCCCGCCACCAGTTGATGGAGAAATTTTTTGGGGTATGTGTTTTCAAATATTTCTTGTGCTATTTTCAGTTTGTTATCAAAATAGCGATCAAGCTTTCTCATGAAAAGCAAAGAAATCTCCTCATGATAAGTGTTTGTAATGATTGTATTTTCCAGCGCATGAGAAAACGGACCGTGCCCTATATCATGAAGTAATACGGCGGCCATCACTCCTTCTTTTTCGTCTTCAGTTATTTCGTGCCCCTTTAGCTTTAATATTTCTACGGCCTGTTGCATAAGATGCATGGTCCCCATAGCGTGCTGGAAGCGCGTATGCATAGCCCCGGGGTATACCAGGTGAGTCAATCCTAATTGCTTGATTCGTCGTAGTCGCTGAAAATAGGGGTGCTCTACGATATTAAAAAGAAATTCGGAGGGAATAGTTACAAACCCGTAAACGGGATCATTGAGGATTTTTCTTTTTTTAAAACTGCTCAAACCTATGTTATCAATTTTTTCTTCACTCATCATGCCATATCACTCCCATAGAATGATTAAGCACTGTTTTCAACTGCAAAAATAATGATTAAAGCTGGTTCTTCCTGATTTTTGCTATATAGAATCTGAATATTTATTTGCCATTGACCCAGGATTGAACGAACTCTGCTTTGGTCCCTCTGATCCGGAACACCCAGTATTTATGATAGAGGCACCCTGACGGGCAGTCATTTCTGCCAATACTAAAAATAATTGAAGCCTCATTATTGTCCCGGTCCAGCCTGATATTATTCCCGTCACCGCCGCACCCTTTATTGATTTCTGCATTCAGAACAGAGGGTATATCAGCAAAAGCCTGCTGAATGGGTATCATGTTGTATTCACCACGACAATAAAGTGTAAGCCACGCACTATCAGGGTATCCTGTATTTGTTTTTACCGAATCAAATTCAAATGTAGTTAAAAGGCTGTCCATCTGCTTCTGTCCGGTGGGGATTTGGTTATCAACCAAATTTTGTATTTCCGATGAATCGCTTGCCACCTTTAATGATATTGAATTAAAACTGTAGCAATAACGCGAGTGGATATCATATTTGTTGAAGACAGTGTCCCTCTCAGGAATATCCGTATCGTAAACCGCTTGAATGATTTTTAGAATGTCCTTTATTTTTTCCTCGTCTATCGCCGTTGTATCGTAATCGGGGTGATTTGGGTTAGAGATAATTTCATGAAAATATAGTTGCCTGGCATCCTTCTCATAACCATTAATGATAGAACTATCAAGTTCAATGGCATTATAATCCACCGTTGATATCTGCGTTTCTTCGCAAGAAACGAGGATAAAAGCAATGAATATGAAAACAGACAGTTTTTGCATTTTGTTAATATATTATAAATCTTAACGCGAAGATGCAATTTTTTTATGCTTCGTTGCGTATTCTTAATCCTGATTCAGGCAAGTGATTACTTTTTGTTTCTTAGCCTGCATGATTTATAAATTTTATGCAGGTTAACTCAGGCGGGGATTCACTATAAATTTTATAATAAATTTAGTGAATCCCGGTCCTTCCGAAGTTTCGGGAGCTATAAAAATAATTTAAGAGCTATTCGAATGAGAAAAAGATAATTTACTAATTTGCCTCAGGGAGTTTTTTTTAATAAATTACTGCAAATTATAGATTCAAACATACACAAAGATGAAAAAAGTACAGATACTGTGGGCCGACGACGAGATAGAACTGCTTAAACCCCATATTATGTTTCTCCAAAAAAAAGGATTTGAAGTCATCACTACCAACAACGGAAATGAAGCCATTGAAAAGCTGGAGGAGCAGAGTTTTGATATCCTTTTCCTTGATGAGAATATGCCCGGCATGTCAGGTATAGAAACCCTTTCAAAAGTTAAGAACCTCCAGCCCAACCTCCCCGTGGTGATGATCACTAAAAGCGAGGAAGAGACCATTATGGAGGACGCTATCGGCAGTAATATCTCCGATTACCTCATAAAACCGGTAAATCCCAATCAAATATTGCTTAGCGTAAAGAAAAATCTTGACAAAAAGAAGATTAGAAGTGAAAAAACAACGCAAGCTTACCAGCAGGAATTCGCAAAGCTGGGCATGGAGATGGGAAGCCACCTGAATAGCGAGGAGTGGAAAGACATTTATAAAAGATTGGTCTACTGGGAGCTTGAGCTCGATGGGTTGAACGACGAGAGCATTACGGAGATTCTCCAGTCGCAAAAAGAAGAAGCGAACCAGGTTTTTTCTAAGCATGTCGAAAATAATTACGAATCATGGGTGCAGGGAGAAGATGAGGAGCGGCCTGTGCAATCTCACACACTACTTAAGGATAAGTTGTTCCCATTGCTGAAAGAGGCAAATAAGCCGGTTTTCTTTATTTTGATAGATAACCTCCGTTTTGATCAATGGAAATATCTCCAGTCAATTTTTGAAGAATTCTACCGGGTGGAAAAAGAAGAGATGTATTACAGCATCCTTCCCACAGTCACTCAATATGCCCGTAATTCTATGTTTGCCGGTCTTCTGCCCTCCGAGATTCGAAAGCGATTCCCTGATTACTGGGTTTCGGAAAACCAGGAAGGAACAAAGAATCAATTCGAAGATAAACTGCTGGGAGAACATATTAAAAGGCACGGATTGGATATAAAGTATTCTTACAACAAAGTGCTTAATATGAATGTGGGTAAAAAGCTGGCAGATAATATCTCACGGCTAATGAAAAATGATTTGAATGTGATTGTTTACAATTTTATTGATATGCTTTCTCATGCCCGAACGGAGATGGAGGTGATAAAAGAGCTTGCGGAAGATGAGTCAGCTTATCGATCACTTACGCTGTCATGGTTTGAGCATTCACCCCTGAGAGATATTGTGGAAGCACTGGCTGAAGAAGATGTAAAAGTGATTCTTACTACGGATCATGGCTCGGTAAGAGTTCATCACCCTGTAAAAATTGTTGGTGATCGTCAAACCAATACTAATCTTCGTTACAAGATAGGCCGAAGCTTGAATTATAACAAGAAAGAAGTTTATGCTGTTCAGGAACCCGAAGCAATATACCTCCCCAGGCTGAATGTTAGTTCGTCTTACGTCTTTTGCCGGAAAAACGATTTCTTTGCCTACCCTAATAATTTTAATTATTATGCAAATTATTATAAGAACACATTTCAACATGGAGGCATTTCCATGGAAGAAATGTTGATTCCTTATGTAACACTCAAGCAAAAGTAAATCGCATGATTAAAAAGATAACATCATTAGAGGCCTTACCCGAAGCAGCCCGCGAATTGCTGTCTTCTTTTCCCGGCGAAAAGGTGTTTGCTTTTTATGGCACGCTGGGGGCAGGAAAAACAACCTTTATCAAAGAAATATGCCGGCAGCTCGAAGTAGTCGATACAGTAAGCAGTCCCACATTTGCTCTTATAAATGAGTATATGACGGCCGATGATGAAAGGGTTTATCATTTCGATCTTTACAGGATAAAGAATGCCTCCGAGGCTTTAGATATAGGATTTGAGGAGTATGTGTATAGTCAGGAATATTGCCTTATCGAATGGCCGGAAAAGATAAGCCACTACCTGCCTGATAATCACGTAGCAGTGAAAATTAATGAAGATAATGAAGGAAACCGCGAAATAACAGCCGGAATGATTTAAAAAAAAATCATTAATTTCGAAGGTTATGACATCAAAAAAGAAGGAGCTTCTCCTGTATACCTCTGAGCATGGGTTTATGCCTCAGGAGGAGATGCTCGAAAGGCAAAAGAGCAATATTCAACTCAGCATCGGGATTCCGAGGGATCGTGCCAATGATGAAAAGCGCGTTGTTTTAATTCCTGAATCGGTTGAGTTGCTGGTAAGAAACGGCCATAAAGTAATCGTGGAACATAATGCCGGAATCGGCGCATTTTATACCGACCGGGAATATAGCGAGGCCGGGGCTGAAATAAAATATGATCCGAGGGAAGTGTATCAAGCGGATATCATCGTTAAAGTAGCGGCCCCCAATGAGGAAGAACTGAATTATATCGATCACCGTAAGGTGTTGATGTCATCACTACACTGGAAGGATCACAAAAGTAATTTCTATCGCACGCTGCAGGCCAAGAAGATAACAGCTTTTGCCTTTGAAAAAATTCAGGATAAAAGCGGCATATATCCCGTGATACGCTCAATGAGTGAGATAGCTGGAAATACCAGCGTGCTGGTGGCTGCTGAATATTTAAGCTCAACAGAATACGGCCGCGGAAGTATTTTCGGTGGTTTTTCAGGTATTTCGCCCACAGATGTGATAGTTATCGGAGCTGGAACAGTGGGGGAGTTTGCTACCCGCTGCGCTTTGGGGATGGGGGCCCAGGTAAAAGTTTTTGATAATGATATTGGCAGGTTGAGGCGCATACAGGAAATGCAGAATCAGCGTATTTACACTTCCATTATCCAGCCCCAGCGCCTGGCTAAAGCCCTGGAAACAGCCGATGTGGTGATAGGTGCGTTGCGCCCCGTGGAGGGGATGACGCCGGTGGTAGTATCGGAAGAAATGGTTCAAAATATGAAAAAGGGGGCCATTATCATCGACGTAAGTATCGATCACGGAGGATGTTTTGAAACCTCGGAACCGACCACCCATAAAATGCCGGTGTTTCAAAAATACAATGTCACGCATTATTGTGTCCCCAATATGCCTTCGAGGGCTCCACAAACAGCTTCCGTTTCGCTGAGTAATTTCTTTGCCCCGATTTTACTTTCTATAAGTGAGAATGGGGGGGTAGATGAGGTACTCAAAAAAGAATACGGATTCAGAAAAGGGGTTTATTTATATAAAGGGATTTTAACAGATAAAAATATTGCCAGGCGCTTTCAGTTTTCCTTTCAGGATATCGATTTGCTTATCGCTGCCTTTCATAAATAAAACCACATGGAGCTACAAACAATTCATACGCCTGACCACAAAATAATCATAGGAAATGTTTTTGAGGCTTTGGAGAAGTACCTCTTAAAAGGCTCATATTCAAAATACATCCTGTTCATGGATGAAAACACATCTTCTCATTGTTATCCCGTAATAAAAAAGTTGCTGGATAATATCGACTTAGAGCATCACTACCTGACCGTAAAAAGCGGAGAGCATAACAAAACACTGAGGACTTGCGAATACTTGTGGGATGGGCTTACCGCATTGCGTGCCGACAGAAATTCGTTGGTGATAAACCTGTCAGGAGGAGTGTTGTCTGACATGGGCGGCTTTGTAGCTGCCACGTTCAAAAGAGGCGTGCCTTTTATTAATATACCAACTACTCTTTTGTCAATGGTAGATGCCTCTATAGGAGGGAAGTTGGCGATTGACTTTAATGGGCTGAAAAATCATATAGGGTTGTTTAAGAACCCGGCAAGGGTATTTATTTATCCCGGCTTTTTAAAAACACTTCCCGTAAGGGAGCTTTATTCAGGCTTTGCTGAAATAATCAAGCACGGATTAATTGCTGATGCTTCGTATTTTGATGAAGTGCAACAGGCAGGGAATCCTGCTGAAATAACTGATGAGCAATGGGCTAAATTTATATCGCGGTCTGTTGAAATAAAAAATCAAATTGTAGAAGCTGATCCTTTTGAGGCCGGCAGAAGAAAGGTGCTTAATTTTGGCCATACAGCAGGCCATGCCATTGAATCATGGTCGTTAAATAGCTCTGATCCCCTAAAGCATGGAGAGGCCATAGCCATAGGGATGTTCATAGAAACCTATTTAAGCACACTAAAGGGAGGCATGAAAATATCGGAAGCCCGGCAGGTGACCAATTATTTAGCGCAGATTTTCTCGCCATATCATGGTCTGCAGCAACCCAATTTCGGAGAGTTGGTTGGCCTGATGCGTCAGGATAAGAAAAATTTTAAGGGTAATATTCTGTTTACATTGCTTGAAGCTAAGGGTGAGGCCATTTTTGACGCAAGAGTAAATGAAGAGGAGATCAAGGAGGCCATTCAATACTATCTAAATTCCGTTTCATAAAATGATTAAGATAAATTCTGTTCCGAGCAGCCTAATCGGCGAAATTGCCTTGCCGGCTTCAAAAAGCATTTGCAACAGGGCACTGGTGATAAGAAGCCTTAGTGGAAATAGCTTTGATGTAAAAAATGTGTCAGCGGCAGAAGATTCTCAGAATTTACTGAAGAATCTTGAGCTGCTGCAAGAGAATAATTCAAAGTCTCAGATAATAGATGTTGGCCCCGCCGGGACAAATATGCGATTCCTGTCGTCTTTTCTGGCTGCCGGCCAGGGAGAATATATCCTCCAGGGTTCCGCGAGGATGCATCAAAGACCTATAGATGCACTTGTTGATGTATTAAAAAGCCTGGGAGCAAATATCAGCTATCTCCATAAAGAAGGCTATCCCCCTCTTAAGATCAAATCCGGAGCAATGTTTGGCGGTTTCGTTCAAATGCCTTCTGACGTGAGTAGCCAGTTTATTTCTTCATTGATGATGATTGGGCCGGTATTATCAAAGGGACTACAAATCGAGTTAAAAGGAGAACCGGTATCAAAGTCCTATATCCACATGACCTCTTCAATAATGGAGGCCTGTGGCGCCAATTTAAGCTGGAAGGAGAACATGATTACTATTGAACCCACAGGCTACAATCGCAGCGAAGATTTTTTTGTGGAATCTGACTGGTCGGCAGCTTCGTACTGGTATGCTATGGCGGCCCTCTCCCCGGCTACCGATTTGGTTTTGGATGGTCTGCATCAAACCAGTTTTCAGGGTGATGCCATATTAAAGAAATGGTTCAGTGAGCTCGGAGTGAAAACGGAATGGGAAGAAAACAGGATTCATCTCACCAATACAGGTTCACGCCATTCCGGGATATTTGTCAGAGACTTTAATAATAATCCTGATTTGGCGCAGACTTTTATTCCGCTTTTATCATTGCTTAAAATGCCCGGGAAGCTATCAGGATTGCGAACGCTACGAATTAAAGAAACTGATCGCATTGAAGCTATGAAAAAAGAAATGGCTGGATTCGGTGTGGAGCTGAATTATGACCACAAACAGGATGTCCTGACCGTGCCGCCGGTTCGCCCGAAAAACAAGGAACAAATTGTTAAAACATATAAGGATCACCGCATGGCGATGGCGATGGCCATGTTAGGTTATGCCGTTGCTCCCTTGTGGATAGAAGAGGAAACAGTTGTGGGAAAATCATACCCAAACTATTGGCACGATCTGTCAAAAGTCGGATTTGATTTGGGGTGGGTATAAGATTAGGAGGTTTAAAAGGTGTTAGTTAAATTTATGTAGTTAGCTGTTTTTATCATGCATTTTATTCATTCAATACATATCCTGTTGCTTAGGCTTGTTTCATTTTTTGATGAGCAAAAAGTGGCTGAAATTGATAGTGAAGTTAATCATAAGTTGGATGTTTCATGGGTCAATGGAGTGAAAGTATTGAATGTGGAAAATGCCAATTACTCATTTGGGTCGCTTTACAAGACCTTCAGAAAAACTTTCAATGCGGCAGAAATAGAAAACACTAGTTTCGGGAAGGTTTTGATACTTGGCAATGCCGCAGGCGGAGCAGCTTATCTGTTGAGGAAGGAATACGGTTTTGAAGGAACAATTCATGGAGTGGAACTGGATAAAAAAATAATTGAAATTTCTAAAATGCACTTTCCTGATGGATATGCAGCTGCTGATAAAGTGTTTAATGAAGATGGATATGAGTTTGTGATGAAACTTGACGAAGAAACCTACGATTTTGTGATTTTTGATATCTATAAGGATTTGGAAATTCCCGGAAAGTTCCAGACCCGTGAATTTATTGAAAGGCTTCACCGCATCATGGCGCGCAACAGCATGCTGATATATAACAAAGTGATTCGTTCAAGGAAAACTAAAACTGAAGGGGAATTTTTAGAATCCACTATGCAGCAGCTTTTTTCGGATTTCCGGGTGATAAGTATCGGCAATTTTACCGAAAACCGTATGTTTGTCTGTCGAAAATAGCGACTAATTATGGATAACATCGAAAAATATACCAGTGTCATAGCTGCAGAGTCAGGCT
>CAYFQK010000051.1:0-16939 GCA_964345255.1 uncultured Bacteroidales bacterium
TGCACGGGAGCCTATCCTATTTTATAGTGGAAAAACGATTTCACTACCTAAATAAGTACCCAAAATCTTTCTATTATCATAAATTCTTTGCGCTGAGCTGTGCAGAAAGATGATGGTTCAGTGGATTATTCTATTTTTGTGCATCTTTAACCATTTATGCCGGCTTAAGTATGAAACAAAAGACAATCGTGGGCGCCTCAGCTATCTCCTTTGCAGCCATTTTATGGGGCCTCGACGGAGTGGTATTAACTCCCCGCCTTTATGCGTTACCAATAGGATATGTGGTATTTATTTTTCACATGCTACCGTTTTTGATAATGAACTTTTTTTTCGGCAGGCAATATCGCAAGCTCAAAGTATTCAACACTTCAGATTACATTTATCTTCTTCTGGTAGCTGTTTTAGGAGGTGCGGTAGGTACCCTCTCTATCGTTCATGCTCTTTTTCTGGTGGGATTTAAAGAGCTTTCGGTGGTAGTGCTACTGCAAAAGCTACAACCTGTTTTCGGAATAGTAATGGCCGCTTTGATCTTAAAGGAGCGTTTAGGGCCGCGCTATATTTTATGGGCTTCGATAGCCATTGCCGGTGGATATTTCCTGACATTTGGTCTTGAGACTCCCCGCCTCGACGCCGGTGAGAACACAGCAGTGGCTGCGGGTTTTGCCCTGCTGGCCGCTTTCTCTTTTGGCAGCTCAACGGTGTTCAGTAAAAAGGTATTGTGGAAATACAATTTTGCGACCACCACTTTTTACAGGTATGGCTTTACCGCCGTTTTAATGCTTATTTATGTGTTAGCTGCCGGAGAGATGCACAACATCTCGGAAACTAATACGGCACAATGGGGAATATTCCTTTTGATTGCTTTTACGACGGGTTCAGGAGCGATATTTCTTTATTACTATGGGTTGAAAAACGTGAAAGCGATTGTTAGTACGATTTGTGAGTTGTTTTTTCCATTGTCAGCTATTTTGTTTGATTACTGGATTAATGATTATAAGCTCTCCTGGGTTCAGTGGATAAGTGTTGCTGTCATGCTGGTAGCCATCATTCAGCTGAACAGAACTCAGGCCAGGGTAAGACAAAAAAAACGTCCCTGAAAAATCAGGGACGTTTTAAAGGACATCTAAAAAAAGATTAATTACTAGTTATTGAAATCTTCCAGCTTTTCCATTAATTTTTTCCGGGTAAAGAAAATCCTGCTTTTTACCGTTCCAATCGAAAGGTTTAACTTGTCAGCAATTTCTTTATACTTGTAACCCTGGGTGTGCATCTCGAAGGGTGTGCGCTGATTTTCATCCAAAGCTTTAATGTTTCTTTGAATCTCATCTTTTGAAAGATTGGCTTCCGGTGATTCAAATTTAGTCGCTTTAGTATTATTTAAATAGTACAGGTCTTCTGTTGTATCTATAATTGTATTTGCCTTTACTTTCCTGCGATAATTGTTGATAAATGTGTTTTTCATTATCGTATACGTCCATGCTTTCAAATTGGTATCAGGTTGGAATTTTTCTCTGTTTGTGAGCGCTTTAATATTTGTTTCCTGCACCAAATCTTTAGCTTCTTCTTCATTAGCTGTTAATGAACGGGCAAAAAATGTCAGGTTATCCTGAAGATTCATAAGCTTGTGATCAAATTCTATCGCTGTCATAGTAGTATGGTTTTTAAGTTTACGATTCAAATTATTTGTTCAACTAATTCGATACAAAGTTAAACATTTTATTTATAAATAGTCAAAATAAATGCCAAAAATTTGTTAAAAATTTGTTAATTCATTGTAAAATAGTGACTATATGCATTTTATAATCGAAATATTATCATATTTAATGTTTATCATAAAAAATAAAAGAATAAACAATGTCATGCGGTTAAACTTACTTTTATACCTCCCATTCGGACATGACAGAGCGTAACACTTATTTTTACTGCTAAATTAAATCTGCACAGGTATAAAAGATGTCAGTTAAACGACACTTTGTCGGGAATAATATCAGAAATTGATGACAATGAATTTTAGATAGGCTTATTTCAGGAATTCAGATATAATTGTGCAGTCATTGTTTCCGCCCTAAAGAACCCTCAGCAGACTTTCCTTTAATTTAACCGGGAATTATGCGGAACAACATGGCTTATGGACAAGAATCATCCTTTAAATTTTAATACTCGAATGAAGCTTTTTCTTTTAGCTCCACTACATCTTTTATTTTAATGACGTTGTCGGGAAGCGTTTTGTTGTAGTTTCTGGCCTGTAGGCCGGCTATAAATATAGTTTGATCTTTAAAGCTGGTGGAAAGCTTTTGGATAAATTCATCCAGATTTATCTGTTCCAGTGGAGCGGTAACAGAAGTAATGATATAATCGGGCGCTTTAAGCTTCGATACCTCAAGCACATCTTCCATCGGCACAGATTGACCAAGGTAAATAATTTTATGACCGTTTTTTCTTACTACATAAGCGAAGAATAATAGCCCTAACTCATGATATTCCGTTTCGGGGAGGAATAACAAGAAACGCTTTGATTCCGAATGAGAGCCTGACATCTGGCCGTCGAGTGCAACCAGCAGCTTTTGGCGCATGAGGTTCGTAACAAAATGTTCCTGGGCAGCATTAATTGATCCGATTTGCCAGAGTATCCCGATTTTTTCAAGAAATGGGTACACGACATGCAAAACAGTTTCCTCAAAACCTAATCTTACCGTCGAGTTTGTAATGATTTTATCAAATTTCCGGTCGTCAAGCTCGATCATGGCCAGGATCAGGTTATTAATTTGCGTGGAGTAATGCCGCGGATTAGTAGAAAAACTCAATACATGTTCGGATAATTCCTTATTGTTGAGGTTAGCAATTTCAGAAATTTTGTACCCGTTATCTCTCAGAATGGCAATATTGAGGATGGAGCGGAGATCTTGGTCGTCATAGCTTCTTATATTGGTATCGGTTCTGTTCGGAGTGATTATTCCATACCGCTTTTCCCATATTCTTATTGTATGCGCTTTTACGCCCGATAACCGCTCTAAATCCTTAATAGTATATGCTGCCATAATTGTTTAAAACTTTTGTCATAAACCTTAACAACAAATGTCTGTAAAAGTTTTCATCAATAGGATTCTGATATATCTGGCTTAAAAATTATGTCTAAATACTTACTCAGACCCTTCTTTCAGATCTTTGTTAAAAAAATCTTAAAAAGAGAAGCCTCAGGTCTTTGTCTGCGAATTAAAAAAAACCTTTCCTATGGTGTTGATAAGAATTTTCAAATTCTTAAACAAGGCTATTACAGCTCACTGATTTTATTTTTTGCGGTTTCCAGCGCCTTGTCAATGCCGCCGGGGTCTTTCCCTCCGGCGCTGGCAAAATGAGCCTGACCTCCGCCACCTCCTTTGATTTCTTTAGCAAGTTCCCCGATTATGGTTCCGGCATTTAAATTATGCTTTTGCACCAGATCCTGCGAAATGATGATCGTCAGGTTGGCTTTTCCTTTATCCTCTGATCCAATGATGAAGAAAAGATGATTCATTTCATTCTTCATTGAAAAGGCCAAATCCTTAACCGTAGCCATATCGAGCTTTAGTTTGGTGCTGATAAAGTTAATTCCATTAATGTTTTCTGCCGATTCTCTAATCTCGTTCTTCAGGTTCAGGGCTTTTTCTTTGGTAAGTTGCTCTATTTCTTTCTGAAGCTTTCTATTCTCCTCGAGTGTATTAGCTACACTTCTTACCACGTCTTTTGTGTTTTTAAACATCCCTGTGATTTCCTCCAGCTGGTCCAGGCGCTGATATATATACTTTTCTGCTTCATCGGCTGTCACTGCTTCAATACGTCTTATCCCTGCGGCGATGGCCGTTTCGGTGGTTATCTTAAATAGTCCTATCTGACCGGTAGCCTCCACGTGTGTTCCGCCACACAGCTCAACCGAGTCACCGAATTTGATGACCCTGACGTTGTCACCATATTTCTCCCCAAAAAGTGCAATAGCGCCCATATCCTGCGCCTCGGTCATCTCCACCGACCTATGTTCTTCACGAGGGAGGTTTTGCCTTATCATGCGGTTTACAATCTTTTCCACTTCTCGTATTTCCTCCCCTGTCATGCGCTGGAAATGGGAAAAGTCAAATCGAAGGTAGTCGTGCCTTACCAGCGAGCCTTTCTGCTCTACATGCTCCCCCAGTACTTTTCTAAGGGCGTAGTGCATAAGGTGGGTTGTGGAATGGTTGTTGGCCGTAAGTGTTCTGATTTTGGAAGAAACCACGGCTCTGAAACCTCCCCCGGGATTTTCGGGAAGTTTTTTGCAAAAGTGAACGGTCAGGTTATTTTCTTTTCGCGTATCCGTTATTTCGTATGTATTTCCTTTCTCATCTTCCAGGTAGCCGGTATCGCCCACTTGTCCTCCTGACTCAGCATAAAATGGCGTTTGGTCAAAAACCAATTGGTATTGCTCTTTTCCCTTTACCTTCACTTTTCTGTAGCGCAGGATTTCAACATCAACCTCGTAAAAATCATATCCTACAAATTTTGTTGTATCCTGCGAACTGAGGATAACCCAGTCGTCGGTTTCCATGCTTGAGGCCTGACGCGAACGAGCTTTTTGTTTGGCCATTTCTTCATCAAACTCTTTCCTGTTGACAGCCAATCCATTTTCTTTAAGGATAAGCTCCGTTAAATCAAGCGGAAAGCCATAAGTATCGTAAAGCTCAAAAGCTACTTTTCCGCTGACCTGCTGAGATGTTTCCTTTTTGTTTTGCTCCATAACTTTATCGAGCATCAGAATGCCTGTGGCAAGTGTTCGGAGAAAAGCCTGCTCTTCTTCTTTGATCACTTTTTCTATTAGTGACTGCTGGTTTACGATTTCCGGGAACACCTCGCCCATCTGCTCTACGAGTACCGGCACCAGTTTATGAAGAAAGGGTTCTTTCAAATCAAGAAAAGTATATCCGTACCTCACCGCGCGACGCAATATCCTGCGAATTACGTAGCCTGCTTTGACATTGGAGGGTAGTTGGCCATCGCCAACGGCAAAAGTTATGGCTCGGGCATGGTCGGAGACCACCCGCATAGCCGTTGCAACATCTTCACTATCCTGGTATGATTTTTTACTTAGCTCAGAAACTTTTTCTATTAAAGGCTGGAACACGTCTGTATCGTAATTGGATTGTTTGCTCTGAAGGATGGTAGCCAAACGCTCAAAGCCCATCCCCGTATCAATCCCTTTTTGCGGCAGGTTATGCAGTGAGCCGCTGGCCATGCGGTTGAATTCAATAAATACCAGGTTCCAGATTTCTATAACCTCCGGATGGTCCTGGTTTACCAACTCTTTGCCGGGCTTTTTCTTTTTTTCATCTGCCGAACGGATATCAATATGAATTTCTGAGCAGGGGCCACATGGTCCGGTATCTCCCATTTCCCAGAAATTATCCTTTTTAGAACCATAGAGAATCCGCTCTTCGGGGATAATCTGCTCCCAAAAATTGTAGGCCTCTTTATCCTCCTCAAGCCCGTCTTTTTCATCTCCCCCAAACACTGTAGCATACAAATCCTCTCCGGGTATTCCATAAACATCGGTCAGCAATTCCCAGGCCCACTCGATAGCTTCTTTTTTGAAATAGTCACCAAAAGACCAGTTGCCCAGCATCTCAAACATGGTGTGGTGATACGTGTCGTGTCCCACTTCCTCCAGGTCGTTATGCTTGCCCGATACTCTGAGGCATTTTTGTGTATCCGCTACTCTTGGAGCAGGGGGCTCGTTATTGCCCAGGAAAACATCTTTGAACTGGT
The DNA here is from genome assembly GCA_964345255.1 of uncultured Bacteroidales bacterium. Classification (GTDB taxonomy): domain Bacteria; phylum Bacteroidota; class Bacteroidia; order Bacteroidales; family JAIPAH01; genus JAIPAH01. Next base: position 5,770 of record CAYFQK010000051.1, read on the forward strand.
TCATCCCTGCATTGGTGAACATCAACGTCGGATCGTCCTTCACTACCATGGGAGCTGAAGGAACGATTTTGTGCTGCTTTTCCCTGAAAAAATCCAGGAACTGTTTCCTGATGACGTAAGAATTCATATATCAGTCTTTTATTAACAATGTTTGGTTAATTAATTTGATTTTGAAAGAATTGCAAATTTATGATAATTCATTAACTTTGCCTTGCGACGGGGGTGGTTTTTTATTTTTGACAATCACAAATAATTGAGAGAATTGATTTTATAAATATATTTTACAGCGAAAGGCACATAATGCACACAGCTTTGACGAGTTTCCGCTTCAATTCCAAAAATTAATAACACATGAGTCGACAAAAATACAGGTTAGATACTGAATCTTTAAAAATTGTAAAACATAAGCTAACAACTAAAGAGAGAATTTACCGGGTTATTTCTGTCATCGCCTCCGGGTTATTTTTTGCAGGGGTGGTTCTCACACTAGCCTATACTTTTTTTGAATCGCCGAAAGAAAAAATCCTGAAAAGGGAACTTAGCCAGTATAAGCTTCAGTTTGAAATACTGAACGATCGCCTCTCTGAGCTCGATGCAGTGGCCCAGGACTTAAGAGAGCGGGATGATAATATTTACAGGGTGATTTTTGAAGCCGAACCGGTTCCTCAGTCTGTTCGCGAAGGAGGATTTGGTGGCGCCAACCGGTATGCACGGCTTGAAGGATATAACAATTCCGACTTGCTGATATCGACTACAAAAAAAGTGGATAAGCTGGCCAACAAATTTTATGTTCAATCCAAATCGTTTGATGAAGTTTTTAAAATGGCCAAGAACAAGGAGAAAATGCTGGCAGCTATCCCGGCCATACAGCCTGTAAGCAATAATAACCTTAAACGAATTTCTTCATATTATGGGTATCGTACAGACCCCTTTTACAAAGTGCGTAAATTTCATGAAGGGATTGATTTTTCAGCCCCTACAGGTACAGCCATCTACGCGCCCGGTGATGGAGTGGTGACTTCCGTCCATAATTCGCACAGAGGGTATGGAAACCGGATGGTCATTGATCATGGGTTTAATTATAAAACAGTGTATGCTCATATCCACGATTTTAAAGTAAAAAGAGGCGACACGGTAAAACGTGGAGAGCGTATTGCGACCGTTGGTAACACGGGTAAATCAACTGCTCCTCATTTGCACTACGAAGTGCATAAAGGCCGTAAAGCAGTGAATCCGATCTATTATTTCTTTAATGATATAACACCTGAGCAGTTTCAAAAGATGGTGAGACTTTCCAAACGACCTTCACAATCGATGGATTAGTATGGCAAAAAAGGAAATAAAACGGCTTTTCTACAGCATCGGGGAGGTCGCCCGCATGTTTAATGTAAATCAATCGCTCATAAGATATTGGGAGAAAGAATTTGATATTATTCAGCCTCATAAGAATCAGAAGGGAAACAGGTATTTTACGCAGGGAGATATCGACAATTTTCATCTAATCTACCATCTGGTTAAGGATCAGGGGCATACGCTTCAGGGGGCAAAAGATAAAATGCGCCGGAAGACTAAAGAGGTGGAGGCAGAGTTCAGGATTGTGAAAACCCTTCGTGAGACCAAACAATTACTGCTGGATTTAAAAGCTGAACTGCCGCCTGCCGGAGAGAACCCTGATAAAAAATAACCCGTTTCTAAAAATAATTCCCCCGGGCCAGGTAATTGCGCACATAATCATCCACCCCTTCTTCAAGCGAGTGAAAAGCCTTTTCATAACCGGCACTTCGTAACTTTTGCATTCTGGCTTCCGTAAAATACTGGTATTTATCGCGTATATCCTGGGGGGTATCAATGAATTTGATATCCGCCTCTTTGTCCAGGCCTTTGAAAGTGGCTCGCGCCAGGTCAATGAATGTTCTGGCTTTTCCTGTGCCCAGGTTGTAAAGCCCTGATTTGGGTTGCTTCTGCATCATGAAAAAAAGAACCTCTACAACGTCTTTAATGTAAACAAAATCCCGGAGTTGCTCTCCGTCTTTGTATTCTGGTTTGTGAGAGCGGAAAAGTTTTACATGTCCATTCTCCCTGATTTGATGATAGGCGTGAAAGATTACCGAGGCCATTCTTCCCTTGTGGTATTCGTTGGGTCCGTATACGTTGAAGAATTTCATACCGGTCCAGAAAGGCGGTTGCGAGTTTTGTTGCAGCGCCCATTTGTCAAATTCATTTTTCGACTCTCCGTAGGCATTCAGAGGTTGCAGTTTCTCAACGATGTCATGCCGGTCATTGTAGCCATGCTCCCCAAGACCATAGGTGGCCGCTGAAGAAGCATATACCAGCGGAATATTCTCCTGAGAGCAAATTTGCCAGATTGATTTTGTATAGTTTAGATTTAGCTTATCAAATACAGTTTTGTCAAATTCGGCTGTATCTGTTCTGGCGCCGATATGGAAGATAAAATCTACGGTGCTGGCATTCTTTGTAAGCCATGCTAAAAAATCTTCTCTCTCAATTTTCTGACGGAAAGTCTTTCCATCAATATTCTTTTTTTTGTGGGCTTTGGTGAAATCATCCACCAAAACCAAATCCTTGTAGCCTTCTTTATTAAGTTTGGAAACTAAAGCACTTCCAATAAATCCGTAAGCGCCGGTAATAATTATCATGACCGATTGATTTTTTAGATGATGCAAAAATAAGCGGAATGATTTACATTCAGAAATGGCATTGTAATCTTCTCAAGCTCATTCAAAAAAAAGGGAAGCGACCATGCGCTTCCCTTTTGAACATCAATTTATTCCGGGTAATTTCCTTATTGTTTCTTATTAGGTTGTTCCAGCCCGTAGCCCGAAACTTTGTCATCACGTTTCAGTAAGAAAGCAAAGAAGAGACCAAGCACGCCAAGCAATGAAAGCATCAGCATAGCATTGGTATAATCCAGCGGTTCGATGATTTCAGCACAATATTTGCCATCTTTAAGATTAAGATAATTATAATCGGCCTTTTGTACTGTGCCTAAACCAAACTGCAGCCTTAGATTTCCCTGTTCATTAATATACAAGGCTTGTTTCTCCTGGTAAATAATATCTCCTGTATTTTGATTGGTCAGGGTGATCAATGCATCAAACGTTTCATCCCTGTAGTTTTCTTTCACCTTTTTTGATGTATTGAAAAGATTCTCATTATTCCCACTCAATTTGGATACATCGTCTTTCTCAAAGACCATTTGATCTTCTTCAATATCTTTAACCCGAAGATCTATATCGGAGCTCTTGAGGTCGAATAGACTAAAATCCACTATCGACAACAGGTCATAATCCGTTATGGAGAACTGATATTTCCCCTTGTCATTGGTTTCTACGCGATGTTGTGATTTCCAAACGATATCTCCTGCACAGCTATCGGTATGAATGATATATTTTACACTAAATACGTCATCTTTCTGAAGTTCATCTGACGTGTTGGTGGCTATCGCTTCGTATTGCTGATTTTTTTGCAGGGAGACAAACTGATTGTTTGTCATCTCTTTAGCATAGTTGGGGTTTGAGGAATCCAGTACTACTCCGATCAGAATTGGAAGGCCCCATAGTCCGAGGTTTTGCACCGAGAACATGAACCCGTATGCGGAACCGATTTTATTTTCACCAACTATTTTTGTGACCGCAGGCCACATGGCTGCCGGTACTAGTGAGAACGCAACGCCAAGGATAAAAATGGGAATGTGAGGAATAATCATTGTTTTAGCAAACATCAGGTGAGCAATGATTAAAAGAGCTGACCCTAAATACATAAGGGTAGCGCTCTTTCCTTTATTGTCGGCTATCCATCCAAATAGCGGGGTTAGCAAAATAGTGCCGTACATTAATATCGAAGAAATATTCCCGCTGATTTGTCGGCCCAAATCGTATTTATTCATCAGCAGGTCAGGGGCATATTTCACAAACGGGAAGACGGCTGAATAGAACGTTACACAGAGCAGCGTGATATAGATAAATGTTCTGTTCGTAACCAAAAATTTAAGATCGGCCCATTTAAAATCGTCTTCCGGATCATGAGGTATAGATTCACGGATTTGCCGGTCAATTTTAACGTCAAGTAAGGTGTAAAGCAAGAAAATGAGTAATCCAACCCACAGTAAGATGACGCCAAACCAAATTGCGTTGGTCCATTCTACCTGGGCCAGTGATGGAGATAAATTCAGAGCCAGGGCTGTTCCAAGACGCCCGATGGCCAGGTTTAACCCCAGGGCCAAAGCAATCTCTTTGCCTTTAAACCATTTGACAATGACTTTTGAAAGAACCACGATACTGGTTTCAGCTCCCAGGCCAAAGATAAAGAATCCCAGGTACATCATTTTCAGCGCAGGAGAATAGGCCGGCCAGAATGAATTCATAAATTCATAGCCGAATCCCCCATTGAGGAACATGTCGGAAGCTCCATAGCCGGTTATGGCAGCTCCTACGGCCATCAGACCAACAAAAGTGCTTCCCGTAATCCGAATCCCTATCCGGTCAAGGATGATACCGCCTACTACAGCCATTAACAGGAAGACGTTAGGGACGCTGTAGGCCGACATAAAAACTCCATACTCAGAGGAAGAGAAACCCAGATTTTCCTGCATTAAATCTTTCAGAGGTGAAAGGGCATCATAAAAATAGTAATTGAAAAACATCACCGCGCTGGAAAGAATTAAAACCGCCCAACGCATGAAAGGATAATCTTTTAAGGTACGCTTGACTTGCTCCATATCTTTTAGTTTTTTGAACGAGCCAAATGTACAATCTTTTGGGAAATGTTAAAAAATTTGTTGTTAATTTTACCGTTTGTAAATAATCCTTACGTTTTTTGTTATTAATTTGAAATAAAATCAGGCTACTATGAAATTTAACAGATATCACTTTATCGCACTTGCTGTCATGTTTTTGCTTCCTTCCAGCCTGCTGGCGCAGCTTGACTATGGGGGGACTCCGCTTTCATTTTCATCTGATGCCAGGGAGGCTATACCAGTGGTAAACCTTCAAAAGCCAAATATGGAGAAGATCAGGAAACAAGACAGCATCAGTGAGAAGCAATTTAAGCCCTATCGCTTTGCTGCACATATCGATACAGATATTAGCTTCTCCGCTCAGGCTGACTGGCAAAAAACAGAAGAGGGGTGGATTGGACGTCTTGCCATTAAAGCTAAAGATGCCAAAGGATTGCTTTTCTATTATGATAAATTTGACCTTCCCGCAGCGGGGCGGTTATTTTTATATACAAAAGACAAAAGGCAGCTTTTAGGAGCCTACACCTATCAGAATAACCCGTCTTCGCCCAATTTTGCCACTGAGATTGTTCACAATGAGAAAGTGATTATCGAATATAACTATCTGCAGGATGGATTAGTTAAACCCGGTATTAATATCTCTGAAGTAGGCTATGCTTACCGGGGGATTGATTTTTTGACAAAGAGTTTTGGTGATAGCGGAGATTGCGAGGTTAATATCAACTGCAGTGAGGGAAATGAGTGGCAGGACCAGAAAAAAGCAGTGATCAGAATTGCTATCAAAAATCCGGAAGGTAGTTTCTGGTGTACCGGTTCGCTTGTTAATAACACCCAGCAGGATTATACCCCTTACATGCTGAGCGCTGACCATTGTGCCGGGGAGGCTTCTGCTTCTGATATTGACCAATGGGTGTTTTTTTTTAATTACGAGGCGGAAGGTTGCGAGAATCCATCCGTAGAGCCTGAATACAGCACGATGGTAGGAGCAGAAAAAAGAGCCAATGGAGGAGACGGAGGTGCAACAGGTTCAGATTTCTACCTGGTGGAGTTAAATCAATTGATTCCCAATTACATCAATGCATATTATAACGGATGGTCGCGCTCCGGAGTGGCGGCTGAGAGCGGTGTAAGCATTCACCATCCACAGGGGGACCTAAAGAAAATTTCTACATTTACTCAAAAGCTCACCAGCACAGGTTTTGGTAATACGGATTACGAATCGCACTGGGAGGTGTTCTGGTCGCCAACTGCAAATGGTCACGGCGTTACCGAACCCGGCTCTTCAGGATCACCTCTGTTTAATCAGAACGGACTGATAGTTGGGACGCTGACAGGCGGTTATGCCTCCTGCGAATCGGCCAACAGGGAAGATTTTTACGGAAAATTCTCTTATTCATGGGAGAGAAATGGCGATCGCCCGGAAGACAGGCTGAGGGATTGGCTGGACCCGAATGATGTAGGGGTTAATGCTTTGTCAGGGCTGGGTGGAGAGCCACAACAGTTGCAGGCCAATTTCTCCACGCAGGATACATCAATTATCATTGGCGGAACGGCTAGCTTTTCTAACATGGCAGTGGGAGCAATTAACTCCTACCAGTGGTCATTTGAGGGAGGCACGCCGGGCAGCTCCGACGAAATGAATCCCGGAGAAATCCAATACAGTGATTACGGACGATATGATGTTAAATTGGTTATCTCCGGCCCTAATGGCTCTGATACATTAATGCAGAAAGATATGATACATGTCATAGCCAGGGCTTACCCCAACCCGGTGACCAACCAGCTTATCCTGGATTTCGGTGCTGAGCCTATAGGGGATTTGAACGTGAGAATTTATAATTCGATGGGGATTTTTATCCGCGAATTTGATGATAACATTGAAGCCTCGTCAACATTTACGATAGACATGGCTGACTATCCTTCGGGTATATACCTGGTGCGGGTAGAATCAAACGGGAATATATCCGAATATAAAATATTGAGAACTGTTGTGGAATAAAATGTGGTGCAGTGCCTAACGCCGCTGCTTTATTCGTTGAGCAACTGTTCTACTTTCTTTTTTACCTTACTGCCATCCCATTTGGCCGAGCCCTCCTTGCGGATAGCAATGCGTCCGTCTTTGGCAATGAGGAAAGTCGTTGGAAGGGTTTGTGTCTGAAGCGCCTCAGGGGGCTGATAAATTCCTTTATAAGAGGGGATAGAATATTCATTTTTATCCAGAAAGTTTTTTATGACTGAGGTCTTTTCATTGCTTACAAGAACAAAGGCTACGTCGTCTTTGTACTGCCCGTAAAGGTCCTGTATGGTGGGCATTTCTGCCACACATGGAGGACACCAGGTGGCCCAGAAATTGAGAAAAATAACTTCCCCTTTGAATTGACTTAACGCAACTTCTTCTCCCTGCAAGGTCTTAAAGCCCCATTGATAAGCATTACCGGAGAGGGTGGGGCCGGCTTTTTCTTCTTTTACATCGGGCTGAAAAAGGGTAATCCGCTGTATGGTAGACATAACGAGCATCCTGGAGGAGGGAAACAGCAGAGCAATCAATAAAACAACAAACACAATATCGCTTGCGATGGAGAATTTACTCTTATTACTGTAATAGTTTTTAATCTTCTTTTTTATATCCATAACTTTAAAAAACGGTTGTTTGGTTGTATTGTTTAGGACTTTACTGCAGTTTATGCACGGCGTAATGTTCCCATTTTTCCAACACCTTTTGCATGTCCTCCGGGAGTTCCGAGTCAAAAAACATGTCTTTACCTGTAGCTGGATGAGTAAATCCTAGTGACTTGGCATGAAGAGCCTGACGCGGGATCATTTCAAAACAATTTTTCACAAATTGCTTGTATTTGCTGAAGGTTGTGCCTTTTAAAATCTGCTCTCCTCCATAGGTTTCATCGTTAAACAGGGGGTGCCCGATATATTTCATGTGGGCCCTTATCTGGTGCGTGCGTCCTGTTTCCAGCACACATTCAATAAAAGTGACATAGGTAAAGCGCTGAAGCACTGTGTAGTGGGTAATAGCTTCTTTCCCTTTTGAGCCGTCGGCAAAAACCTTCATCACACGCCTGTCTTTAGGATGGCGGGCAAGGTTTCCTTCAATCTTGCCTTTATCCTCCTCAAAATCACCCCAAACCAATGCCTGGTATTTACGCTCAACGGTATGATCGAAAAACTGGCGTGCCAGTCGCGACTGGGCCAGTTCATTTTTTGCTACAAGCAGAAGCCCGCTGGTGTCCTTATCAATGCGATGAACCAGATGAGGCTGCTCTTCTTCATTATTCTTTTCAAAGTAATGGAGCAAAGCATTCAGCAGTGTTCCTGTATAGTTGGCGTACCCGGGGTGGACCACCATGCCTGCTGCTTTGTTTACCACGATTACATCTTCATCCTCGTAAACAATTTCAGTAGGGATATCTTCCGCGATAAGTTCTACCTTTTGAGGAGGATAGGTTAAAACGATTGAAACAATGTCGCCGGGTTTTACTTTATAATTCTGCTTTACGGGATGCTCATTCACCAATATATTTCCTGCCCTGGCTGCATTTTGTATTTTATTACGGGTGGCATTTTCAATAAGGTTCATCAGGTATTTGTCAATACGCAGAGGTTTTTGCCCTTTGTCGGCTGTAAAGCGGTAATGCTCATATAACTCCTGGCTTTCCTGGTTGCTGAAAGTCTCTTCATTCATCGGCTTAAGCTGTGTTATTTGGTGATCAGGAGTTTTGTTGTAAAGTTTTTACCCGTAAACCGGTTTGAGAGATTTATAAAATAGGCGCCTTTTACCAGGTGGCTGACGTTTATATTTTCTCTGAACGGCGTTTGATGGACAAGCTGCCCGGATAAGTTATAAACCTTAACATGAAACTGTTGTGAGTTTTGCCTTACACCCTGCGGCAGCTTTAGCGTAATGGTTTGGGAGGTTCTGACCGGGTTGGGATAAATTGCGATTTCCCCCTTTTTATCAGAGCCTGTTTCTTCTTTTAGATCGGAATTACGGAAAACAGGGCGTATCATCAGCGACCCCTGATAGCGGCTGTTCTGCCACTCGCCCGAAGTGTTGTAAAATATATTATTGCTGTTATCGCGCGAATAATCAAACCCCACATTTAGAATTTCATCCGACGTTTGCAGCCATCCCACATAAAAGACGGCATTTTGTGAATTAAATACCAGGGGCTGACTCAGATCGTATGAAACGAATTCATTCAGGCTATCGCTGAAATCAGGCAGTATTCCATTATCAGATTGATAAATTATCTGACCCGGTACGCCGTTATTATTGTTCCACACCGTCAGGTAAAAATATTGTTCATTGCTGTTGTGCCATGTCTTGTTGAAGAAAAACTTAACAGATGTAAGTGTATCCGGATCGTTCAACTGAAAGCGATAAGCCAGCTTTGACCCGGCAGGAGTTAATCCATACCCCGCTTCAGAAGTTCCGTCATCATAGGCATAATAATTATAGAATTTTTGAGTATATCTCACTGTGTCGTTGGTACGATTTTCAAGACTTACATCCGTCGTCAGGACATGCTCTACTTCAAAAGCTATGCTATCGGTAGAAAAAGGGTAGGGCAATGTAATATCAGGGTTTGAGAAGGGCTCGTAGTCGAGGTAGCCATCTTCACTGTAGGGAGTGATGGTGTAGCTCCCTGCATCATACGTTTTTATGTTATCCCCTGAGGGGTTGTATACGTTATATTGATAAGAGGCATTATGCGCGGCCTCGTCAAGGTTGGAGATCAACATCTCAAAACTGTTATCCATTTCATTGATGAAGTTGGCCCGGTACTGCCAGTAAGGCATGGATTGGTAGTTTTTAAGGAATCCCGGAGCGTCACTCACAAAGGCAATGTCTCTATGGCTGGTGTCGGCGGCAGTGCGCTCCCAGTCCAGTTCAACGTAATCGATATTCCACTGATCCACATTGCTTTGCCAGCTAAGCAGGCTGTTATCGGCCAGGCTGGCAAAGTTTCTAAAGCGGAACCTGAATTTTTTGTTAAAATAGCGGGCACTGTCAGTGATTGGAATCATCACCTGCTTAAAATAGCTTCCGTTTTTTTCAACAAAAGCATCCAGTTCCTGACCGCCGGCAGCCCATATCCTGTGCCAGCCTTTGCGGATGATAGTATCGGCTTCCTGGGGCGGGATAACTGTTGAATCAGCTTCGATGTATACCGTATCATTTTCGCCTGCCGCCAGAAACTCCAGCATTAGCGAATCGGAGGGTTGGGGATCGTTAGCCCAGCCCTGCGGCTGGTAGTAAAAGCTGAAATATATTGAATCGCCAGGCGTTAACGCTTTTGGCACGGGAGCAAAAACACTGTCGAGACGAATGGGGTTTGAGGTGAGATGATCAGCCTCGAAAGGAAATGCGTTAGCATTGTCGTAAATATCTCCATTCCGGTCGATGGCATCCATAGTTGCTACCCCCACCGTCACCGGGAACTTCCCATAGTCCTGGTTTATAAAAGCTTCGTCATCAGCCCACTTAGAGGGGTTGGGATACACTCTTCCATCTGAAAAATCATCTACAAAAGGCAGGCTCAGTGTATCTGCCTGATTGGTTTGCTTTAGCTGGAAGTGTTGTTTTTTTAAGGAGATGTTTTCGCTAACACCTACCATGACTTCCTGGGCTAAAGTTGTACAGGAAAAAAATCCAAGGATTGATATGATGACCGTTAATTTTTTCATTCTAATTCTATGTCTTCTTCAAAAAACTCGTCTGTGATTAACGTCGTATCTTCCTGAATCGTATCTTGTAGCCTGAAAGAATTAATTAACTCTTCAAAGTTAAAATTCTTATCCGAGCGATAATAAAGGTCAACGAATGTTCCCATTTTTACTTTTTTGCCCTGGGTGCATGCCGGCTCGGTGCTGTATATCCTAAGGTGCCTTGTATCCTGGCTGTCCAGGAAAAATTGTTGTCCTACATTCAGAGAGTTGGTATGAAGGACCTCTTTGGCTTTACTCTGTTTCATTCCTATCATGAAGGGAATCTGTACCATTTGTTCCTCACGGCCTTTTCCTAATATCAGGTCAATCTTAGCGCCTTTATAAATTTGTTCTCCGGGCTCTATAACGGTGTCATTATGCATTTGCTGAAGAACTGCATTCTTTGCCAAATCCTCTACATATTTAAGCTTATTGATTTCCAGCCCGTAAGTTTCCAGAAGCGAAATGGATTGCCTGAGTGAAAGATCGATAAGATTAGGCATATTGACCTTTTCAGGCGTTTCCGTTACGATGGTAAGATAAATCTTTCGTCCCTGCTTCACCTTTGCACTGGGCAATGGATTCTGCTCAAGAATGGTGCCCGGGGCCTTACTTTCATCATACACAGAGTCATTGATTATAAATTCCAGTTCACTGCCTAATTTATATTCACCCAGTTCATCTGTTGTCAGC
>CAYFQK010000052.1:0-16726 GCA_964345255.1 uncultured Bacteroidales bacterium
TGCACGGGAGCCTATCCTATTTTATAGTGGAAAAACGATTTCACTACCTAAATAATTAAAATCATTGATGCATAAGTTTCTACATCAATTGACCTGGTTTGGTAAATAAAAACAGGCACATGCCTGACATGGGATCAATAGAGGTAATGATAGAGTCTTCAGTATAAATATATTTACTATTTAGAAACCCAAACAAATAACAGAGGCACACCTGGCGCAATTTCACTTACTACCAGTACTTCATGATTGGTTTTGAATTGGTATGGATACCCATACCGATCATTTTTCATCAATACTTCTTACCTTTGCAAAAGTTTATTTAATCTAAATCAGGTACCGACATATTGTCATAATAAAATATCTGCAAGTATGCTAAGTATGCCTGCTAACTATTTTTTAAGATTATGGCACAGAATTAGCGGACGCAGAAAACGAAATAAAAAATAAGAACAAAAAATAACGAAAAATGGCTGAAGAAATAGAAAAAGTACGTTGTCTGATAATAGGTTCCGGCCCGGCCGGATACACCGCTGCAGTTTATGCAGCCCGCGCGGATTTAAAACCCGTCGTTTACGAAGGCATGGAACCAGGCGGACAGCTCACTACCACTACCGATGTAGACAACTATCCAGGATATCCCGGAGGCGTTGAAGGTCCAAAAATGATGGAAGAGTTTAAAAAGCAGGCTCAACGGTTTGATACCGACGTAAGGCCCGGTTTTATTAATGAGGTGGATTTATCTGAACGCCCGTTTACAGCTGTGGCAGATGACGGGCATAAAATGAAAGCAGATGTTATCATCATCGCTACAGGTGCTTCCGCAAAATACCTCGGATTGCCCTCTGAAGAGAAATTCAAAGGCGGCGGAGTATCGGCATGTGCTACCTGCGACGGATTCTTCTACAAAGGACTGAACGTAGCCGTTGTTGGTGGTGGCGACACGGCAGCCGAAGAGGCCACCTACCTCGCCAACCTGGCGAAGAAAGTATACCTCATACACCGCCGCGATCAGCTCAGGGCCTCCAAAGCCATGCAGAAACGCGTATTCAACACCCCGAATATTGAAATCATCTGGGATAGTGTGGTAGAAGAAGTGGTCGGTGAAGAAAGTGCATTCATGAAAAAGGTAACGGGTGCCAGGTTGAAGAACAGAAAAACCAACGAAAAACAAACCATTGATATCGATGGATTCTTCCTGGCTATTGGTCATAAGCCGAATACCGATATTTTCAGAGGACAAGTTGACATGGATGAAACCGGATACATTAAAACTAAGCCAGACACAACGCTTACTAATATTCCCGGAGTATTTGCTGCCGGTGACGTAAAAGACCCCCATTACCGGCAAGCCGTTACCTCAGCAGGCAGTGGTTCAATGGCCGCTATCGATGCCGAGCGATTTCTGGGTGAAGTGGAATCCGGAGCAGAAACGGAAGAGGAAGCCACCGCTAAAGAAGAGGCGAAATAAAACAATAGCTGTTAATAATCTTCAAAGCCGTTTGCCACTTGGTAAACGGCTTTTTTTTTATCTTTGAAAGAAATCGGTTTCACCATGAAGCTCAAAAAGCTATTACTATTTCTACTTACTGTTGTTTTGGCTCTTGCTGCTGAAAAAGGCACCACCCAGAACCTGACTGTTGACGTAAATGCCGATCCGCAGTCCATCTGTGAAGGAGGGACCTCAACGCTCACCGCCATCCCAACCTATACCAACCAGCCTGATAGAGAAAATGCCTTTGCCGGCAGAGATGAAACCACCAGACCAACAGTTACAGTCACCTTCGCTTCTTCCGTATCGCAGGGTGATTTTACCGTCAATAAAGCGGATTTGAAATACGACAAACAGTTTGCTTTTTCCATGCAGGTGGATGACGGCCTGATGGATATTTATGAGAAAGCATTACCTCTCTTTGAAGGTGGAGAATACCAGGGAGAGCAGTTACCCGGACTATATTTTTCCGATGGTTGCGGGAATGATGTGAGTTTTAAAATGGCTACCGCGCATTATTCCTGGAACTTCCATAACGAAAATGATATGCATGATCCGGCTAATGGATATGACAATATAGGTGAATTATCCACAATTACATGGTCGCAGCTTGTTGAATTATATCAGAATGGCTGGGGAATCTATAATCATGGTTTTTTAAATAATGGGTTTACCGATAATAGCAGTCAAGATAGCCTAAATTACCACATTGTAAGAAATCATAGCTATACAAAAAGAAACACTCATTCCGAAATTGACGGTGGAATCAATATGAATCTTTTTGTTATTCCAAATGGCATTCTCACCCTGGGGTCTATTGCTTTGAGCGAAGGTTACAATCAAGTTATCTCGGTTGGATACGCTTCAGGGGATCCATACTACAACGTTAATGAGGACGAGTATTACAACACGGAAATCAGCCGGCATTTTGGCCTGTCGGAAATCTATTCCACCGCGGAGGAATTGGCTAATGTGGCTGCCGGAGGAGAAAAAGTAATGGCTACCACCGGACTACATGATTTCAGTTTTCAGGAATTCAGAGACGAGGTGGAAGCCATTGAAGAAGACTATGGCACCTCGGGTAGCGATGACATATGGTTTACCACTTCCGAGGAAGTCATCCAGTATTTATATGTTAGAGATAACGTTCAGCTGGCGACCAATGTTAGTGGCAATACAGTTACGATTAGTTTCAACGGAGAGCTTCCTGATGATTTACGCTTCTATGCCCTTTCCCTGCTTATCAATTCTGAAAAGGAGATTACAAACATTCAGGTAAATGATGGTTTCAACAACACCCACAACTTAGATTTTAACGGGCAGGCATTGGTGAATTTAAACTGGGATGAATGCGTAATAACACCCCCGGAGGATTTGGCTGAGGAATATGTCTCCATCGCCGAAGAAACGGAGCAAACCACCGATGCCCTTATCGGGATGGATTACACGGAAATGATTGCGGATACCTCCGTAAGAAATTATTACCGCTCCAGACTTTGCGCTATCCCAGGCGTGGAACTGCCCGAAGGATACTGCTCGCAAGTAAGCAACTATACTTACGAATGGGTGACTGAGGGAGAACTGGTTTCAAATGCCCCTGCGGTCGATGTCAGTCCGGCTGAAACCACAACCTATGAGGTTACGATCAGTGATGGTACTGAGAATGCTGAAGGCCAGGTTACCGTGGAGGTGACACCTGAACCCATTATTGAGGCACAACCTAACGATTCCACTTGCGCTAACCAATCCTATCCATTAACATTACAGCAGTCATCCAACTATTCGCAAATCCTGTGGGAAACCTCTGGCGACGGTTCTTTTTCAGACAATTCCATTGAAGAGCCTTCTTATTTTCCAGGGGACGGTGATCTGCAAAATGGGCAGGTCCAACTGACAGTTACTGCTATTGCAGAGGGTTGCGAAAATGCCCAGGATTCGCTAATACTTAGCTTTATCGACGTTCCCGAAATCAACATGGCTGAGCAGGACACCATCTGCGAGAATTCTACTTACTCCCTGGAATTGAATCCACCGGCCGGCACTTCAGTGAGCTGGGCTACAACAGGAGATGGGGAATTTTCAACGAGCACAGGTGCCACTACCTCTTACACGCCCGGAGATAATGATATCAACAGCGGACAAGTTACCCTTGTCTCCACCTTTGAAACCGGCGACCCCTGTAATTACGTCATATCCGACAGCCTTGAATTAACCTTTGAATTATTACCCGTGGCAGAAGCCGGAAACGATACCAGCGTATGTCCGGGCAGCAGCTCAGTCACCTTATCCGGGACTGCATCCAATTTCTCCACCGCATCGTGGATTAGCAATGGGACAGGAGACTTTTCCTCAAACGGAATGGATGCCACATATTTATTCTCTGATGAGGATATAGAAAACGGACAGGTGGAGTTTTTCTTCGAGGCGCTGGCTCAATCGCCCTGCTCCGGGAGCAGCACCGATTCAATAATGGTGGATATTCTTCCCGCACCTGGTGCTTTTGCAGGAAATGACACCATAGCCTGCGCTTACACGCCTTTTTATCTTCAGGGGGAAGCCGAAAATGAAGGCAGCATCTATTGGACATCCAGTGGAGATGGCTATTTCAGCGCTCCTAACAGTTTATCGACCTATTACACTTTTGGTGAAGAAGATAAGACACAACCGGAGATAACCCTGACGTTGCATTCGGTATCACCTGATCCTTGCACGTCGGAGTCGACCGACGATATCGTACTCACCCTGCCCGACCAGCCCGAAATTTATGCCGGCGATGATGACGCTATCTGTATCGATCAGGAAAGCATTCAACTTTCCGGTGAAATTTCGGGAACCGATGAATTTACCTGGATCACCCAGGGCGATGGAACTTTTAGTAACCCGGATACGCTAAATCCGGTTTATTTCCCTGGTGAAGAAGAACGCGCACAAGGAGCAGCTTACCCCGGTTTAAAAGCTCCGGGAAATGAGGCCTGCGGTGATACCATACAAGACTTCATGCTTTTAATTATAGAGGACTACCCCACTGTTGATGCCGGAACGAATCAATCGATATGCACAGGGACGGCGGCTCAATTGAGTGCAACCGCGAACAATTACAGCTCGGTAATGTGGACTACTGACGGAGACGGGAGCTTTGAAAATCCACAAAATCCGGAAACAACTTACCTTCCGGGTGAAGCAGATGAACAACAGATGAATGTAAAGCTTTATGTTACTGCTTCGAATCCGGATGTCTGCGAAGGAGAAGCTGTAGATTCGCTGATTATTTTTCTGGATGATCCGCCGGCAGTTGAAACCGACAGCTCAAAAACAGTTTGCGAAACATCTTCCTCCGTGTTCTGTACCGGTGATGCCGAAAACTATAACAATTCGATGTGGGCCACCAGCGGCACAGGCCAGTTTGCCAATCCGGATGCAGTATCAACTAACTACTTCCCGTCACAATCAGATATTAACAGCGGGGAGATTATGCTTATCCTTACCGTGACATCCAGCGGAGGCTGCCAGGCAGAAGCCTCAGATACAATGCATGTCAATTTCCAGCCTATTCCTTTTGCTTCGGCGGGGGAGGATGTAACCATATGCGAAACAGACAGTGTTATTCTTAACGGGCAGGTATCAAACGCCACATCCTATTACTGGTCCACAAGCGGTGATGGTCAATTCCAGGATAACAACACCCTGGTTACAACCTATTACCCCGGAAGCAACGACATTCAATCAGGATCTGTTCTGCTTCAACTCACAGCCCAGGGCATCAGTCCATGTGATGGAAGCGTTACTGACAACAAAGTTGTATCTATTGACAGAGAAGCCAGTGTAAACATTATCCCTGACTCTGACAGTATTTATGCCGGAAATGCATATACCATAAACTCCAATGCAGAGGATTATTCGAACATTATGTGGGTCAGCTCCGGCTTTGGCGAGCTGGAGTCCAATAACCAGCCCGTAACAACTTACCAATCGGTTGCCCAGGATACGCTAAACCAGCCACTAACACTTCAGGTCACTGCTTATCCTTTGGGTACATGCTCATCAGTGGCAACAGATAATATGGCGTTATACGCTACCCCACCACCGGAGATCTACGCCGGTCAGGATATAGAGACGTGCGTTACGGCTACAGAGGTCAGTCTGAATGGAAGCTCGGAAATCAACTCAACCTTCACCTGGAGTTCTTCAGGAGATGGTTCTTTTGAAGACCCGGATGCATTGCAAACCAACTACTATCCCGGTTCGGAAGATATCAGCAGCCAGGAGGTGCAATTAATACTCAGTGCCGATTCCAACCCGGAAATCATGAACGATAGCCTGATGGTGTATTTTTATGACACTCCTTCCTGCGATATTGAGGATGAAGCAGACATTTGCGGAAATGATACTTTATACCTTGCCCCCAATGTGACCAATGCATCTTATGTGGAATGGAACACCTCCGGAGACGGTTTCTTCAATCAGCCGGGAAACCCGCAGACATATTATATTGCAGGAAATCAGGATATTAACCAGGGTAATGTAACATTAACGATTATGGCTTATTCGGAATACTGCAGTAATGATCCGGCTTCAGATGATATGCTTGTAAATATAGAACCCTCTCCTACGGCAGATGCAGGTAGCGATGTATCGGAATGCTCAGTTACCGAATTCGTAGAGCTTTCAGATGCTGAAGCTGCCAATTACAACTCCCTGGAATGGGTATCCTCAGGTACAGGCGAGTTCAGCAATCCAGCCATCCTGAATCCCGAATACTATCCTTCTGAGCAGGATATAAGCTCGGGCGAGGTTATACTTACCTTAAGCGTTAGTAATCAGAACCTCTGTTCATCAGGTGATGAGGATTCCAAAACGATTTTCTTTAGCGATGCGCCATCCATAAACATTGGTGGTGATTATTATTCCTGTGATGGCTCAATGGTTGAACTTGAAGCACAAGCGAATGATTATGAATCCATTGAGTGGTCATCCTCAGGAGATGGAGAATTCATTGATGGCGCAGGTGCGCTGGCTATTTACGCTCCCGGAGAAGAGGATATCTCTGCCGGAGAAGTAACCCTGAGCGCCGTAGCCTATGGAGACGGGGTTTGTAATGAAGCCACGGACACCGCATTTACTGTAATAGAGGTCCTTCCGGAACCAACCGTATATGCAGGGACAGATATCACTACCTGCGACAACAGTATTTTACTGAACGGAGAATCCAACGCTTCCCAGGTAACATGGTCAACGGATGGCAGCGGATCCTTCAGTAATGAGAACTTGCTAAGCAGTTATTACTACCCAGGTGATGAAGACTTCAACGAAGGCGAAGTCACTCTAACATTACTGGCAGAGGAATCGACAGGTGATTGCAATCTTGAGGTTACAGACCATCTGCAATTAACGTTACAAAGTCCTCCGGAAACTCCGGAAGCCCCTTTAGGCCCGGAAAGCCTCTGCCAGGGAGAGACGCAGACAAGCCAGTTCATAACCTCAGGAGTCGCAGGGGCAGACAAATACATCTGGTTCCTTACACCGGACGCAAGAGGAGAGTTTATTCAGGATACCACGCTGGTTCCCGTAAACACGGTTATATGGAGTGATAATCCAGGGTCTTACTACGTTAACCTAAGAGCATTGAATGAATGCGGCACAAGTGAGTATTCGGAGGGTTTTCAGGGAAACTATCATTCTTCGCCGGACGCCGAAATAGAAGCAATACCGGACTCTATCGCTTGCATGAACCAGACCATTACACTTGATGCATCCGCACCGAATATTTCAAGTTATCTCTGGCAGCCCGGAAATTTTCTTTCATCAGAAATAACAGTTGTTTCAACTGATTTTCCGGGCAATGAAGAAACCTATTCAGTCACTGTAACGGATATCTATGGTTGTTCAGATACCGATAGTATGGAGATAATGTTTACTGAATGCACCTCCCTGCCTCAAGATGCATACAGGGATGAAATAAAAGTTGCTCCTAACCCGGCAACAGATTTTATCAATATCACTTATCATGAGAAAGCACAAATCACTATCCTCAATTCACAGGGGAAGCCAATTCAAAAAATGCGGCACAACTTCATGATGAAGCCGAAAAAAAGAATGCCGGTTTCAGAATTTCCCCCGGGAATCTACTTTATAAGGATTGAAAGCGATAATTCATTGCACATCCATAAGTTTGTCCGTCTGAGATAAAAACAATATTTTCACCAATTCGTTATTTAGAACAAACCTAACCATAAGTTTATGAATCGTATAATACTACTTCTCCTGTCTTTCTTAATCGCGGGCCTGAGTGATTTGGCAGCTCAGGAAATGACCGTGAAAAAGGCTGCATTTTTTGATAAAACACCGCCTTTAAGAGAAATGAAACTGATAGAGCCCGGAGCGCGTGATCGCTCCTGGAAAGATAATGTAATCAGAAATGAGACTGATCCGAGACTGGATCGGATAAACAGAAGCAAGGAAACAAAACCAATAGGCCCCGATCCTTTGTGGCAAAAAGATATGGGGTCCATCCTAACGAATGAACCCATTCAAAATTTTGAGGGGACTCCAAACGTTAATGGCGTCTATCCACCTGATACCGATGGTGACGTGGGCCCGGACCACTATTTTCAAATGATCAACCTCTCCTTTCAGATTTTTGATAAAGAAGGTAATTCGCTTTACGGTCCTGCTGACAATAGTACCTTATGGGATGATTTTATAGGCCCCTGGACCGGTACAAACGACGGCGACCCCATACTTCTTTATGATGAGGAAGCTGATCGGTGGATGGCCAGCCAGTTTGCCATAAACACTGATGATGGCTCTTACTGGGAACTTTTTGCTATTTCGAAAACACCCGACCCAACCGGTGAATACTATCGCTACGCATTCGAATTCCCGGCTTTCAACGATTATCCCAAAATCGGAGTCTGGCATGATGCCTACTATGCTTCCTTTAATATGTTTGGCGATTATAACCGCGTAGCCGGCGCTGCCTTTGAGCGTGATGCCATGCTGGAAGGAGACCCGGATGCCCGCATGGTGCTGTTCGACTTACCCGATGATTCTGAACCATGGAGTATGCTGCCGGCCGATTTTGATGGCGCTGAGCCTGCCACGGACAGACCAAACTATTTTGCATATATGGTGGATGATCTTTTCGGAGGGGAAGACAAAATAGTTTTCTGGGAGTTTGATGTGGATTGGGATAATACGTCAAACTCTACGTTCGAAGAGGCTTTTTCATTTAATGTATCTTCTTTTGATTCGGAAATTTGTCAGGCGTATCGAAACCGCTGCATCCCCCAACCCGAAACCGACGTAAAGCTGGAAACCTTATCCGACCGCTTGATGTTCCGCCTGCAATACAAAGATTTTGGAGATTACGAAGTCATGCTCACCAACCATACGGTAGATGTGGACGGAACGGGGCATGCAGGCATCAGGTGGTATGAGTTCCGTGATGAAGGCGATGGGTGGACCTTACGTCAGGAAGGAACCTTTGCTCCCGACAGCGATAACCGCTGGATGGGATCGATTGCTATGAACGACCAGGGGATAATTGCCCTGGGTTATAGTGTCTCCTCACCCAACACCTATCCATCCATTCGCTATACCGGCAGAGGGCCGAATTCGCCATTAGGTGAGATGGTATTTGTGGAGGAAAGTATCATCGAGGGAACCGGCTCACAGTATGGCAGTGCGGCAAGATGGGGCGATTACTCCATGATGTCGGTCGATCCGGAGGATGATGAAACGTTCTGGTTTACCACCGAATATGTGGAACAAAGCGGATCGGTGAACTGGCAGACACGGATAGCCTCTTTCCTTCTGGAAGAAGATTTTATCCCGCCCGAACCCGTCACCGATTTAGCAGCAGATACTCCCACAACCAACGGGGTTTGGCTAAACTGGACGGCAACAGCCGACAACCAGGGAAAAACCCACGAGTATGACATCCGTTACGATGAGTCTCCAATCGATTCACTCACCTGGGAAGAAGCTACAGCTGTCAGTAATACCCCTTCACCCAATGAACCGGGGCAAGAGCAACAGTTTTATATCAGTGACCTGGAATTCAACCAGGATTATTATTTTGCCATGAAGGTTCTCGACCGGCAAAACAATTACTCCGGGCTATCTAATGTGGTATCGACAGCAACACCAGGACTTCCTGATATAGCCGCTCAAACCGATACGATACGAAAGGAGATCTATAACTACGATACCGAAACAGAGGAATATTTAATAGCAAATAATGGTGAAAGTGATATCAGGCTGTCGTTCACCAAAACAGACAACCTCACCCATAATCCGGGAGAAGACCTGAGATCATATGCCACAGGGACATCAGGAATATTAGGGGTTCAATCTCTGGAAGATAAATTTTACCTTGTAAATAACAGCAGTGGAACTTTATTGGTATATGACACGGTTTCAAAGCAAATAACCGATGAATTTAGTATTCATGAAGAACCCTTTGGTATCACCTACGACGGGGAGCGCCTGTGGGTAGGCTCTAAAAACGGAGAGATTATTGCGTATACTAAAGAAGGGGATAGTGCAGGAATGAGTGTTTCCATCGGGGAATCAGGATATCATGCGCTTGCTTTCAGCGGTGAATATTTCTACGTAAACAAGGTTAACATCGAGAATCCTCCTGTGAAAGTGATTGACATGGAGGGAAATGTTATAGACAACCTGCAGACCAATTTGGAATTTGACATTTGGCAGTCAACATGGGTAGATCGCCATCAAAACGGTAAGCTTTGGATCACCAATAATGATGGTATTATTTCGCAGCTTAAACTTGAAGAAGGAGTCTTTACAGCTTTGCAAACCTTCGAAGCGCCTGCCACCATCAGCTATTCCCTTTCTCACGATGGATCGGATTTGGTATATACCGAGCTGTCAGGAGTAACCCATTTGGTAGACGACGGGGTTTCGGAAGTTAACTGGCTGGAAATTTCACCGGTTAATGATACAGTGCCGGCCCAGGAAGAGCGCACCATCGATTTTATTTTCAAGACTGACGCAATGTTTCCGGGGAGTTATTCAGGGACAGCTTCCATTCACAGCAACGATCCGGATGAGGCGCTGATTGATGTTCCGCTGGAGTTGTCTATTATGGATTACGACTCTTTGAAGGCTTCCATTACTTCTGCCTCCCCGGATACAGTGTGTGAAGGAACCGCTGCCCAATTATCAGCAAATGTCAGTGAGGGCACAGGCAGCTACGACTTTTCATGGTATTCCAGTCCTGAAGGCTTCACTTCAAATGAACAGGAAGTTTCGGTTTATCCGGTGGAAACTACCACCTATTATGTGGAAGTTAACGATGGAGTTATCACAGCGAAAGATTCAGTGGTTTTGAATGTTAAACCCGCTCCTGACATATCGCTGGGAGAAGATACGACTATCTGTAAAAATCATACGCTAGAACTGGCACTTGAAGAAGGTTATGAAAACTACCTGTGGTCTGAAGGCTCAGCGGGAACCAGTATAACCATCGACAGTACAAACACCCAGGATGGTGAAAACACCTTCTGGGTAGAGGTAGAAGGTAACAACGGCTGTATTACAACGGATACCTTAATTGTTACACGGGAGGATTGTGCTGGCATACAGGAATTTGCCGATGCCAGTATTAAAATCTTTCCCAACCCAACTGAAGATAATAGTCAGTTAGTTCTTAACGGAAGATGGGAAAGTTTCAGATTGACCGTCATGAGCAGCAACGGGCAGGAAATTGTGATAAAACAGATAGCAGGAGGGAATGGAACAAAACAAGTGCTTATTGATCTGTCAAACGAACAATCAGGGACTTACTACATTAATCTCCAAACAAATAATGCCTCCGTCACACGTAAGCTAATGAAGCTCTGATAAATCATAAAATATTTCAGATCATGCACCCGGAAGACCTTCACGACGATACAGGAGTTTTCCGGGTGTATTTTTTTTAAATCGAGGATAAAAAAATTAGGTCATGGAGATTCCCAATGCCTTTATAAATGCTCTACTTTGTAATACGTGCGAAGCCCTCTATCATTTACATTAATAAGTTCTACCACATAAAAGCCCTGTTCTAACCCTGAAAAACCTATCCGGAGCTTTTTACCCCGCAGATTTGTTTTACTTACTATTTCCCCTTTGAGGGTATAAACAACCACCTCATATCTTCCCCGGTCGACTTCTATAGTCAGCTTATCGCTCACAGGGTTGGGATAAACTTTTGCATTAATTTTATGGCTTATGTCAGTTATAGCTGAAGACTCGCACCCCTCACCCGGTGTACCAAAAAGTGGTGTTCCATCCATCAGTGTATAAAATCTTTCCGAAGAAGAATGCCAGTTACCAGGCAAAGCGTTATCTGCAAGCGGCTCACAAATAGTGAGAGAGGGGCCGTAACCATCTGCCAGCGTATCCCATGGGAATTTATCCTCATAGGATAGTCTGTCAACCACATTATTAAACCTATTTTTAAGCTCTATGGTTTCGCCTCCATTATTAAGCCCTCCATCCGTCCACTGCAATACTGATTTACCCGTAAGTAATTCTACAGTGGCGGCATCGCGCGCAAGCAACAAAAAAGATTTAGGAGGGAACTCCATCTCAGGGAACTCGTATTCAATCCCATCAGAGAAAAAATAACCATCCAGCGTAATGGGCTGCGATTCATTATTGTACATTTCGATATACTCCAATGAGTCAGCTCCCGGCCCAGGAGGATTATACATTATTTCAGTTATAGCAATTGACTTCACTGCCTGGGAAGGGAGAATATTAAAGCTCCTGTCGGACACATCCGATAGCTCCGGGTTTGTTCCTGAAATTCTTATGTAATAGTTCTCTCCATTCGGAATATCCGGTGAAGGCGTCCATTCAAATGCTGTTGAATTGCCTAATCCCTCAGCAAGTGTTGTTTCATAGCCATTTTGCTGGTTAAGGAGCTTCAAACTGATATCTCCCGAATAATTCAACATGCCCCATTTAATAAAATATGTTTTCCCTTTCTCAATGTATTCAGTTCCGTTAGGATATATTAGCTGCAAATAAGGATCGTTAATTAAAACAGAATTCTCTCCATTGGGTGTTCCTCCATCAATCAGACTTGCCAGCCAACTATCCGGGTCATTGTTATCGGCATTCACATCCGATAGTTCAAGGGTAAATCCTTCCCCATCGGCTTCCTGAGGCCATGGCGACTGATCCTGGTATACCACTTTATCCACCTCATGCTGCTGGCTGTCGTATAGGTTAACAGCATCACCACCATTGCTCAACCCAAACAATCCGGTTCGGATAACATCTGCATCAAAAGGAATATAAGGACCGCCATCCAGCACAATAGTAAAATAGTCTCTTTCCTGCAAATAGGTCTCCCCTGGAATAATAGCCGCCTGATGCTGCGGATCCTGGTCTAGAATATACCACCCCGAAATGTCAATCGTTTCGTCACTCTTATTGTATAGCTCCACCCATTCCACGTCATTTTTATCAGGATTGTACATAATCTCATTGATAACAACATCCTGAGCCGGCAGGTTGACTGAGTAAAGCAGCAAAACAAATATATTGCAAATCCAATACTTCATTAATTGGTTTTAAAAAGACAAATTTAATTATATTTCCGTTGGTAAAATATTATTTTAGCTAACTTAACTGGTTGAAACAATCAATTAGTGTGCACAAAGAAAGAAATTAAAAAAATTAATGTTTGATAAACAGGAAGGTAGAGATTTGTATCTTTGCATCTCTATTTCAAAAATCCGAAAACTATTTAAATGGCAGACAGAGTAAAACTACACGACAAGGAATTTGAAAAGTTCATCGGTCGGGAAAAAATTGAACAAGCAGTAGAAAAAGTAAGTGCGGAAATCAACCGCGACATGGCCGAAAAGAATCCACTCTTTTTAGTTGTCCTTAATGGAGCTTTCGTTTTTGCTGCCGATTTATTAAGGTCATTCGCATACAACTGCGATATCTCTTTCATCAAGTTATCCTCATACCTTGGAACCAAATCCACACATACTGTAAGAGAGGTGATTGGACTGGACACAAATGTAAAAGACCGCCATGTTATTTTGATAGAGGATATAATTGACACGGGAATCACGATGGAACACATTATTGCCCAGATGAAAAAATTAGAGGCTAAGGATGTAAAACTGGCTACGCTGCTGCATAAACCCGATTCTTTTGAGAAAGATTTTCCTATCGATTATATAGGAATGAATATCCCGAATGGTTTTATTGTAGGATGTGGTTTAGATTATGACGGGAAAGGCAGAAACCTGCCGGATATATATAAAATTGTCGAATAGAAATACAGTAATAGATATACTATGCTAAACATTGCTCTCTTTGGCCCGCCGGGCGCCGGAAAAGGTACACAGTCAAAGCTTCTGATTGAAAAATACAACCTTACCTATATTGCCACAGGAGATATTCTAAGGCAGGAGATCGCCGAAAACACCGAACTTGGAAAGCAGGCTAAGGATATTATTGCCCGCGGAGGATTGGTATCAGATGAAATTATCGTTAAAATTATAGAAAAAAAGATCAAAACCAATCCCGACAGTAAGGGAATTCTTTTTGACGGATTTCCAAGAACACTGGTTCAGGCATACATCCTGGAAGGGCTTCTGCTGAAAATGAACACGTCTCTTACATGTATGATTAATCTTGAAGTGCCTGAGAAAAAACTGATTCAGCGCCTGCTGGATAGAGGAAAAACCTCGGAGCGTTCAGATGATAACATGGAAGTTATCAAAAACCGGCTAAATGAATACAATACCAAAACAGCCCCGGTGGCTGATTTTTATGATGAAAAAGAAAAGCTCTATAAGATCAATGGTGTAGGAACGATAGAACAAATCCACAAGCGAATATCCCAGACCATTGACAACACGCTCAAACAGGAATGGCTCAATATTGTCATTGCCGG
The DNA here is from genome assembly GCA_964345255.1 of uncultured Bacteroidales bacterium. GTDB lineage: Bacteria > Bacteroidota > Bacteroidia > Bacteroidales > JAIPAH01 > JAIPAH01. The sequence continues at coordinate 14,421 of CAYFQK010000052.1, forward strand.
TCCTCCGGGAGCAGGAAAAGGAACCCAGGGCAAGTTGCTCGCCGAAAAATACAACCTCTACTATATCTCCACAGGTTCCAAACTCAGAAAAGAGGTGAAAAATCAAACTGAGATTGGGAAAAAAGTAAAGCCCTATCTGGATAAGGGGGAGCTTATCCCTGATGAGATCGTCATACAGCTCATAGAGCGCGAGATAACCAATCGGCAGAATGTCAATGGATTCGTTTTCAAAGGCTTTCCCAGAACCCTGATTCAAGCCTACATCCTTGATGGCATGCTTTTGAAAGTGAACTCAGCCGTATCGGTGTGTATGGAGCTGAGTATTCCTACCCTGGATTCTTTAAAACGGCTTTCAGCCCGCGGAAAAACTGAAAAAGCCAGGACTTATGATAAAAACACCGATCTGATTGTCAAACGCCTGGAAGAATATGAGCGCCGTACCGCCCCTGTTATAGATTATTACCAGAAAATGGATATGTCGATCACCATAAATGCCAAAGGAGACCGCGAGGAAGTTTTTGAGCGACTAGCCGGCTCGGTGGAAAATGCCTTTAAGAACATAAGATAAAATGAGTAGTGCCAATTTTGTTGACCATGTAAAAATTTACTGCCGGTCAGGCCATGGGGGTGCAGGGTCCAGGCATTTCCGCCGTGAAAAGTTTGTTCCCAAAGGCGGCCCTGATGGTGGCGATGGCGGGCGCGGCGGACATATTATAGTAAGGGGAAACCGCCATAAATGGACTCTTCTGCATTTGCGCTACAGTAAGCATGTTCATGCCGATCACGGCAAAGATGGATACAAACAGCGTTCCAGCGGCGCAGAAGGGCAGGATTACATCATCGAAGTTCCTCTCGGCTCCACGGTTAAAAACGACGAGACCGGAGAAACCATTTGTGAGGTGACCGAGCATAACGAAGAGCACATCATATTAAAAGGCGGACGCGGTGGCTTGGGCAACTGGCACTTTAAATCATCAACCAACCAATCACCCAACTATGCACAACCCGGCGAGCCGGGACAGGAATTTCCGGTAGTCATCGAATTAAAAGTTTTAGCCGATGTTGGACTAGTAGGTTTTCCCAATGCAGGTAAGTCCACACTGCTGTCAGTCCTGTCGGCCGCCACACCAAAAATAGCCGATTATCCTTTCACCACCCTTACCCCAAATCTTGGTATGGTTTATTATCGCAATGACAAGTCGTTTGTCGTTGCTGATATCCCCGGTATTATTGAAAAAGCCCATGAAGGCAAAGGGCTGGGCATAAGGTTTTTAAGGCATATAGAGCGTAATTCGGTGCTTCTTTTTATGATCCCGGCCGATACCGATAAGGATATTGCTGTGGAGTACGATATCCTGCTGAATGAATTAAAACAATATAATCCGGAGTTATTGGATAAAGAGAGATTACTGGCTATATCAAAATCAGACCTCCTCGATGAGGAACTGAAAAAGGAGATAAGGGAAAGCCTTCCTGACATTTCTTCAGTTTTTATCTCATCTGTAGCCCAGCAGGGGATCATGGAATTAAAAGATTTAATCTGGAAAGAACTCAATAAATGATAGAAACATTAAAACATATCGACCAGCAAGTGACTATCTGGCTTAACCAGCAGCATTCACCATTTTTTGATGATTTGATGTACTGGATAAGTGATAAATACATTTGGGTCCCTTTTTACGCCCTGCTCGTGGCCCTGATGATCATCAAGTTAAAAAAACACAGCATTACGGCACTGGTAGCCATAGCCTTACTAATTACACTGAGTGATCAGCTTTCGGTTCACATGTTTAAAGAGGTTTTTGAGCGTTTCAGGCCCTGCCGCCCCCAATCTCCGGTCCACGAAATGATCCATATAGTGCGCGGGCATTGCGGGGGACAATACGGATTTATATCCTCACACGCCACCAACACATTCGCCCTTGCGCTCTTTTTGAGCGGCATCATTGGAAAATATTTTAAGGCATTTTCCCCTCTAATTGTTATATGGGCCGCCGTCGTTTCCTACAGCAGGGTATATCTTGGCGTCCATTATCTCGGAGATATAATGGGGGGCGCTATTTTTGGCAGCCTTTTGGGTATTCTTATGGCTTATATCTTCTATAAAGTGACCGATTATTTGAATTTTCTTCAAAAAAATCGATCACTCAAATCCTGAAATAACAAACATTTTAGAAAAAAATCAGGGATTTAACGTATTTTTTTTAATTTTTTTTTGGAAATAAAAGAATCTTGTTTTACTTTTACAAGTGCCTAATACAATTATCTTCTTCTTAATAATTTTAGTTAATGACGGGGCCACGCTA